>NZ_JBVAXR010000010.1:0-147032 GCF_055419445.1 Mycobacterium sp. IDUB_19
GTAAGGATCGCCCATTCGGAGCACCGGGTCGAAGCAATCGATCCAGTCAAACGAAAGGGCCGCATCTCTGCGGCCCTTCCCTGTGGAGCTGCCGGGAATCGAACCCGGGTCCTACGGCATTCCCTCAAGGCTTCTCCGTGCGCAGTTCGCTATGTCTCTACTCGGATCTCCTGGTCACACGAACTCGCCAGGATGACGATCCCAGTCGCTGTTTGATGTCCCCACGAGTCCCGCGACCGAACCCGTGGGTGGGTCCCTCTAGCTGATGCCAGGGTCCGGGCCGAGGGCGCTCCCGGTCTGACAGACACGCAGTCGCTTAGGCAGCGAGTGCGTAGTCGCGCTGATGTGAATCGGCGCTTATATGGTTGCAACGACGCTTACGGTGGTCTCTTGCCTGCACCGGCACGCTTCCCTTGATTCGATGCGCGAAGTCGAAACCGTTCAGCCCCTTGTCTTGTGTTTTCGCGCTCTGCTTCTTCGCACCCGCCGATTTTCGGCAGGTCAACCCATTCTACGGCAGCAATAACCAGCAGCAACGGAATTATCTTCCCGCGCCAGGCTGCGGTCAGATCACGAAGTTCAACCGCTCGACGATCCGGCCGGCGACGTCCTTGTCACCACCGAGTTCGACGTCCTGCGGGCGCGCGGGGCACATCGGGCGCCCGCCAGCGAGCCGGGTGAACTGCAGCGCATCCATCCGGATGGTCGCCGTCGGCTCTTGCCCGCCGAAGTCCTCCACCACCTGCGCACGCCCGTCGACGGTGACGCGGATGCTGCGCGCCAGCGGACCGGTCAGCTCGAACAGGACGCGTGAGCCGTCGGGCGCTTTGGCGAGTTTGCCGACGACGAAGCCCACGGTGGCAGCGACCTCATCCAGGGACAGCCGCGAGGCGGCCCCTTCCAGCTCCGCGTCGGTCGATGGCCGCTGAATCGCCATGCGGATGTCTTGCTCATGCATCCAGCAGTCGAAGACCCGAATCCGCATGAACCGTCCATAGCTCTCGGGGCCCGCGGGGGTGAAGGTCTCGGCGTTCCAGTCCTCCTCGGACATCGCCTGTAAGACCTTGCGACGACCTTCGGTCACCGCGCGGTATTTCTCCAGGACGCTGCTGCCGGATTGCCCGCCGAGGTGGTGCACCCAGCACTCGTTCATCGCCCCGATGTCATTGCGCACGTGATCAAGCGCCTTGACGTCGATGTTCGGTTCGGGCGCGGCGATGCCCTCGAGGAACGACTCGGTGCCGATGATGTGCGACACCACGCCCTGCACGTCCCAACCCGGCAGTGGGGTCGCCGCCCGCCACTCTGCCTCGGACAACCCGGCGAGCAGCGCGTCTAAGGAGTCCCACACCGCGAACAGACCGTCCAACACATCCGGTTTGTCGAGTGTGGTGAGAGAGCGTGTGGCCATGGTCGGATGCTAGACCGCCACCGCGGTCGTCCAATCCAGTGGGCCGAAGGCGCTAACCCTTAGGTCGCGACACAGAAGTCAGTTGGCGGCGATCATGGCGACAGAACCCATGGCCATCACCATGCCGATCCCTTGCCAGCGACTCACTCGCTCGCGTAACACCATCATCGCCAGTACCACGGTGGCGGCGGGATAAAGCGAAATCATGATGCTGGCCAACGACAACAGCCACGACTGCAGCGCTATCAACTGCGTCACGAGGGCGCAGATGTCCAGCAGCGCAATGGCCAGCGCCAGCTTCATCGACTGCCCCCGCGGCAGCCGCAGGTTACGCCTCGACGCGGCCAGAATAGTGATCACCACGGTGGCCGACACCCGCGCGAACATCAGGGGCCAGAGCTTGGAGTCGTGCGGCGACTGGTGAAGGAACACCAAGTCCAGCCCGAACGCAGACCCGGCCAATATCGTGAGCCATGCCACTTTCGGGGTGAACCGGAATTGTGTCTTGCCCTCGACCGTGGCCTCACGGCTGACCAGCGTCACCGCGACGAT
This sequence comes from Mycobacterium sp. IDUB_19, assembly GCF_055419445.1. NCBI lineage: Bacteria > Bacillati > Actinomycetota > Actinomycetes > Mycobacteriales > Mycobacteriaceae > Mycobacterium > Mycobacterium sp. IDUB_19. The sequence continues at coordinate 1,964 of NZ_JBVAXR010000010.1, forward strand.
CGCCAGCACGACGCCGGCCGACGCCGCCGCACCGGGTCGCTCCCCCAGGGCGACGCCGACGGCCACGGGTACCGCGGCATTGAGCACTCCCGCCAGCGGCGCGACCACCGAGATGGGGCCGGAGCCCAGCGCCGCGTAGAACGCCCACATGCCGAACGCCTGACCGATGCCGTACAGGCAGCCCCAGAAGATCGCACCCGAATGAATCGGCCCGCCCACGCAGAGCGCCAGCAGGCCCAGCAACACCGCCTCGACCGGGTACGCGGCCAACATCACGCGCAGGGCGGCGACGCGCCGTGCTGCTACGCCGCCCATGAAATCGCTGACCCCGTACGAGACGGCGGACAGCTGGGCGTAAGCGGCTCCGATCAGTTCATACCCTTTGCTCGTCGCCCCAGCTCGCGAACAACTTCACGCTGGGCGTCACGGCGGGCGAGGTCCTGACGTTTGTCGTACGCTCGCTTGCCTCGTGCCAGCGCGAGCTCGACCTTGACCTTGCCCTCGGAAAAATACAACGAAAGCGGCACCAAGGCGAGGTTACCATCGCGGATTTTTCCGATCAGTGTGTCGATCTGTGCCCTGTGCAACAACAGCTTCCGATTGCGACGAGGATCATGGTTGGTCCAGCTACCGTGTTTGTACTCGGGAATGTGCAAGTTACGCAACCACACCTCGCCGTCATCGACGGTTGCGAACGCATCGGCGAGCGAAGCCTGGCCCAGCCGCAGGCTTTTGACCTCGGTGCCGACCAAAGCCACTCCGGCCTCGAACAATTCGACGATCGCGTAGTCGTGCCTGGCTTTGCGATTGGTGGCCACGACCTTTTTGCTGTCCCGCTTGCCACCACTCGCCTTGCCCCCACTGGACTTATCGGCCACAGCTAACGCCGTACGTAAAGGCGCAGCGTCGCGTATGCCGTCAACCCGGCCATCGACACGCCGAGCAGGAACAGAATCGGAGAGATGTAAAGGATGTCGGCGTAGTCAACGCGGGCGATGAGATTGGCTTGGTAGAACTGGTTTAACGCGTTGTCCAGGAACAACGCCCGCACCACGAGCAAGCCGCCCATCGCAATCGCCACACCCAGGGCCGCCGCGAGCATCGCCTCCACCAGGAAGGGTAGCTGGGTGTACCAGCGACTGGCCCCGACGAGTCGCATGATTCCGATTTCCGTGCGCCGCGTATATGCCGCGACCTGAACCATGTTGGCAATCAACAGGATCGCACCGACTGCCTGCACCAACGCGACGGCGAACGCGACGTTGCTTAGGCCGTCCAGGACCGCGAACAGCCGATCGATCAGGTCCTTTTGGTTGAGCACGGACAGCACTCCGGGCTGGCCCTGCATCGCAACGTCGAAGTCCTTGTGCTGCTCGGGATTGTTCAACTTGACGATGAACGACGCGGGAAAGGAATCCTTGCCCGCAACGTCCTTGTACTGCGGGAACTTTCGGATCGCGTCGTCGTAGGCGTCCTGACGATTAAGGAAGCGAACCGATTTGACGTCATCGCGGCCTTCGATCTTCGTCCGCAGTGCCTTGCACGGATTGGTGCCGCAGGCCGGGTCGTTCGCGGAGACGTCTTCGGTCAGGAAGACCTGCGTCTCGACACGGTCGAGATAGATGGCGCGGGAGTGCTCGGCCAACCGAACCACCAGCAGACCGCCGCCGAACAGGCCGACCGAAATCGCGGTCGTCAGGATCATCGCGACCGTCATCGTCACATTGCGGCGAAGCCCGGTCAGGACCTCGTTGAGTAGGAAGCCGAAGCGCACTAGCGGTCCATCCCGTAGACGCCCCGCTGTTCGTCGCGAACCAGCCTGCCCAGCGACAACTCCACGACACGCTGCCGCATCGAGTCGACGATGTGGTGGTCGTGCGTCGCCATCAGCACCGTCGTCCCGGTGCGGTTGATCCGCTCCAACAGATCCATGATGTCGTTGCTGGTGTCGGGGTCCAGGTTGCCGGTGGGCTCGTCGGCCAGCAGCACCAGCGGGCGGTTGACGAACGCGCGCGCGATCGCGACCCGCTGCTGCTCACCACCCGACAGCTCGGTCGGCAGCCGGTTGGCTTTGCCGGACAGTCCGACCGTCTCGAGCACGTCGGGCACCACCCGGTTGATCTGATCGGCGCGCTTACCGATGACTTCGAGCGCGAAGGCGACGTTTTCATACACCGTCTTTTGTTGTAGCAGACGAAAGTCCTGGAAAACGCAGCCAATCACCTGACGCAGCTTGGGCACATGCCGGCCGGGCAGCTTGTTGACGTGGAATTTCGAGACCCGCACGTCACCGCTGGTCGGCGACTCCGCGGCCAGCAGTAACCGCATGAACGTCGATTTGCCCGAACCCGACGGGCCGATCAGGAAGACGAATTCACCCTTGTCGATTTTGACGTTGACGTCGTCCAACGCCGGACGCGCCGACGCTTTGTACTTCTTGCTGACATGGTCAAGGGTGATCATCACGGCACGCCAGTGTAGCGGTGAATTTCGGTGCGACGCGAAGGTCAGCTCGCCGGTGGCGCCGATGTGGGCGCCGGACCCGGCCCCGGCAGCGGTTGCTGTGGGGCTGGTGGACTCGGGCTCGCGCTGGGCGGACAGAAGGGCGGCGGCAGCAGGCAGGGCAGCTGGAACGGGGGCGGCGACGTGGTCGTCGGCGGCGGCGGCGGCGCCGTCGTGGTCGGGGTCGGCGGCACCGTGGTGATCGGGGTCGGCGTGAACGTGTTGGTCGGTGCCGGCTCCTGCACCCTGCTGCGCGGCACCCAGGTGTAGTTGGGGTCGGGTACGAAGCCCGGCGGCACCACCTGCGGAACCGGCGGCTTAGGAGCAACCTCGGGGCGATAGGTGTCGTAGACCCACCACACCGCCAGAAACACCACAATCAATAGCAGTGTCGACGTGCGAATCCGGCCGCCGAACATGTAGCTCGGCCAGCTTTTATCCGCATCGTCGCTGCGCTTCTCCAGGACGTTGAGTGTCAGTTTCACCGTTGCACCGACTCACGCGCGATCTCATGAGCCGCCTCGGCGGCCTGGGCCGCGGGAGCGGCCGGGTCATCCTCGACCACGCTCACCGTCGCGTCGGCCGTGGTGACGATGCCGGCGTGGCCCAGTGCCCGAACGACCAGCACCCGCAACTGCCGGCCCGCCTCGAACTGCTTGCCGGGCAGGGTACGTGCCACCATGCGCAGCGTGACGGTGTCGACTTCGATGCTCTCCAACCCCATCAGGGTGGGTGCATCCAGCAGCAACTCGCCCAGCAATGGGTTGTCCATGGCGCGGTCGCACACCTCGTGCAAGACCTCGTTGACCCGGTTCAAGTCGGCGCTGGTCGAGACGGGGATGTCGATCACAGCGCGCGCCCAGTCCTTGGACAAGTTGATGGTCTTGACGATCTGGCCATTGGGGATGGTGAATAACTCACCATCCGACGAGCGCAGTCGGGTCACCCGCAACGTCACATTCTCCACCGTGCCGCGCGCCTCGGCGGCGATCCCCGAGACGGTCAACGAGACTAGGTCACCGAAGCCGTACTGCTTCTCGACGATGATGAAGAAGCCCGAGAGCAGATCCTTGACCAGCTGCTGAGCGCCGAAACCCAGCGCGGCACCGAGCACTGTGGCAGGCGCGATGAACCCGCCCACCGAGAACTGCAGCACCTCGCCGATCTGAACGACGACCCAGATCGCGATGATCACTATCGACGCCCACTGGATCACCGATGCCACCGCCTGGCGGTGCTTGGTCGCCTCCGAGCGCACCAGGGCGTCGCTTGTGGCGAAGCCGACGTCGAGCTGCCGGGTGATCTGCTGAGCCACCCAGGTGACGAAGCGGACCGCCAGTACCGCGGCGATGAACAGCATGATGATGTGCAGACCCCGATCGAGGATCCAGCCACCGATCTCGCCGCGCCAAAAGCCGTGCCAGCGCTGCGTTGCCGAAGTTGCAAGAATTGTTGTGTTAGTCGTCATCTTTTCGATTGCGCCACCGGATTCCCGCTTCCAGGAACCCGTCGATGTCTCCGTCCAGAACAGCGGCCGGATTGCCCACCTCGTACTCGGTCCGCAGATCCTTGACCATCTGGTACGGGTGTAATACGTAGGAGCGCATCTGGTTACCCCACGAACTGCCGCCCTCACCTTTCAGGGCGTCCAGTTCAGCGCGCTCTTCTAAACGCTTGCGCTCCAATAACTTTGCCTGCAGCACTCGCATTGCCGAAACCTTGTTCTGCAATTGCGACTTCTCGTTCTGGCAAGTCACAACGATACCCGTTGGGATGTGGGTAAGCCGAACCGCGGAGTCGGTTGTGTTCACCGATTGGCCACCCGGACCGCTGGAACGATAGACGTCAACCCGTACATCGCCTTCCGGAATGTCGATGTGATCGGTGGTCTCCACCACCGGCAACACCTCGACTTCGGCGAACGACGTCTGACGCCGGCTCTGGTTGTCGAACGGGCTGATCCGAACCAACCGATGAGTGCCCTGCTCGACGGACAACGTGCCATAGGCATACGGCGCGTGCACGGCAAACGTCGCGCTTTTAATCCCGGCTTCCTCGGCATACGAGGTGTCGAACACTTCGACGCCGTACTTGTGTTGCTCGGCCCAGCGGATGTACATCCGCATCAGCATCTCGGCCCAGTCGGCAGCGTCGACCCCGCCGGCGCCAGAGCGGATGGTGAGCAGCGCCTCTCGCTCGTCGTACTCGCCCGACAGCAGGGTGCGTACCTCGGAGGCTTCGATGTCAGCGCGCAGCGCCTTGAGCTCGGCGTCGGCCTCGTCTCGTGCGTCGGCTGCACCTTCCTCTTCCGCGAGCTCGTAGAGCACCGGCAGATCGTCGAGGCGCTGCCTTAGTTCTTCGATGCGACGAAGCTCACCCTGGGCATGGGATAACTGGCTGGTCACCCGCTGCGCGTTGGCCTGGTCGTCCCACAGTTTGGGATCGGACGCCTCATGCTCGAGCTTCTCGATGCGGCTGCGCAGACCGTCCACATCGAGCACCCTCTCCACCGTGGTCAGGGCGGAGTCGAGGGCAGCGATATCGGCTTGTCGGTCGGGTTCCACAGCCGACAACGTTACCGGCGCGCTGGTCGGCGGCGAATGCTGCGGTCGCGACGTGCGGCACTTCGACCACCGTCGGGGGTTCACCGTCTAGCATCGAATCACCATCATGTGCGCCCGCGACTGCGACGCCCAGCCCGTTCTCAGCCGCTTGCGTCGCAGCCGGGCATGAACAGAAGGCTTGCATATGCGTCCATTCCATGTCGCCATCGTCGGCTCCGGACCGTCGGGCTTTTTCGCCGCAGCGTCTTTGCTGAAGGCCGCCGATACGTCCGATGAGATCGGCGTCGCTGTCGACATGCTCGAGATGCTGCCGACGCCGTGGGGTCTGGTGCGCTCCGGCGTCGCGCCCGATCACCCCAAGATCAAGTCGATCAGCAAGCAGTTCGAAAAAACCGCCGGCGATCCGCGTTTCCGCTTCTTCGGCAACGTGGAGGTCGGCGAACACGTCGAGGCCGCCGAGCTCGCCGAGCACTACGACGCCGTGATCTACGCCGTCGGCGCGCAGTCTGATCGCTCCCTCAACATCGCCGGTGAGGAACTGCCGGGCAGCGTCGCTGCCGTCGATTTCGTCGGCTGGTACAACGCGCACCCGAACTTCGAGCAGATCTCGCCGGATCTCTCGGGTGCCCGGGCCGTCGTCATCGGCAACGGCAACGTCGCACTCGACGTCGCACGGATTTTGATCACCGACCCCGACGCGCTGGCAGGCACCGACATCGCCGATCACGCCCTGGATTCGCTGCGCCCATGTGGCGTGGAAGAAGTGGTGATCGTCGGCCGGCGCGGACCCCTGCAGACCGCGTTCACCACGCTGGAATTGCGCGAGCTCGCCGACCTGGAAGGGGTCGACGTGATCGTCGATCCCGCGCAGCTGGAAGGCATCAGCGACGAGGACGCCGAGGCCGCCGGCAAAACCACCAAGCAGAACATCAAGGTGCTGCGTGACTATGCCAACCGCGAACCCCGCCCGGGACACCGTCGCATGGTGTTCCGATTCTTGACGTCTCCGATCGAGCTCAAGGGCGGCGAGAGGGTCGAGGGAATCGTGCTGGGCCGCAACGAGTTGGTCGCCGACGAGAGTGGGCGGGTCTCGGCCAAGGACACCGGGGAACGCGAGCAGTTGCCGGTTCAACTGGTCGTGCGCTCGGTCGGCTATCGCGGCGTGCCCACGCCGGGCCTGCCGTTCGATGACAAGAGCGCGACCATCCCCAACTCGGGCGGCCGGGTTGAGGGCAGCCGCAACGAATACGTCGTCGGGTGGATCAAGCGGGGGCCGACCGGAGTGATCGGCACCAACAAGAAGGACTCCCAGGAAACCGTCGACACCCTGATCAACGATCTGACCGGCGCTGAAGAACTGTCCGAATTCCCGGACGACCACGCCGACAAGGTGGCCGACTGGCTGGCTTCACGTCAACCGAAGCTGGTCACCTCGGCGCACTGGGAGATCATCGATCGCCACGAGCGTGCGGCCGGCGAACCGCACGGACGTCCCCGCGTCAAACTACCAAGCCTGGAGAGGCTGCTGCACATCAGCCACGGCTGATCGCAGACCGGTCCGCGATGGCCTAATTACGTTGGGGCTGAACGTAACTCAGCTGCGGAAGACGATGAAGCCCGCGCTGGCGAGCATTAGAGCGATGGCCGCGGCGATAGCCCACCCCGCGCCGGCGACCCACCAGATGACGCCCAGCGCCGCGAGCGCGGGCGACACCGCGAAGAGCACCAGGACCGGGTGCTGCCTGATCACTTCGAGAGCACTCTTCGCCCGGGTCCGGTCGATGTCTTTGCCCGCCATGCCATCAGAATGCCACCTGGCAGCCACAATGCAAGCAGCGATAGGGTCCCCTCGGCGCCGAGCGGCGGGTTACTCGGGCGGGGCGAACTTCCAGTTGTCCGGATTCTTCGGGGAATACACCACCTGATGCAGTTCACCCATGGACGGCCATTGGTCGACGTCGACCACCAAACGCCAGTAGACGGGGTGCTCATTGACGGTGGGCCCGTTGATGACACCGGCGAGGGTGACGTACTGCTCGCCAGTGACATCCGGTCGCGGGCTCACTCCGGTCACCAGTAACGTGCCATTGAGGAGCTCACCGCGCGGGCCGCGCGGGACGAATCGCTGCACAAGAAATACGCCCAAGACCGCGACGAGCAAAAGCAGCAAACCGAATTCCCACACGTCGCCATGGTAGGACGGCCGAGGCGAAAACGGTGGCCCACCGAGGGCGGTGTTCGCCGAATTGACCTAGGACCCTACTGTCGCACGCGGATTCGCCGTAGCGTCGACTTTGAAATGGTGCGCCATGGAAAGGTGAGGTCGATGACTGATGAGCCCGCGGTCGTTTTGTCGAAAGACGAGAGTTGGCGCAGGCTGGGCGGCGTCGCCCTGGGCCGACTGGTGACCAGTTTCGCCGGTGAGCCCGAGATCTTCCCGGTGAACTACGCGGTGCAAGACCGGACCGTGCTGTTTCGCACCGCCGAGGGCACCAAGTTGTTTTCCGCCGTGGCGAACAGCGTTGTGGTGTTCGAGGCCGACGACCACGACGTCGCCGAGGGCTGGAGTGTGATTGTCCGGGGCCACGCCCGGGTGCTGCGCACCCCGGCGGAGATCGAGGAAGCCGAACGCGCCCAGCTGATGCCGTGGACCGCGACCATCAAGAAGCATTACGTCCGGGTGACCCCGACCGATATCACCGGACGCCAATTCACATTCGGTCCGGAACCCGATCCCAACGCCTCTTTTGCCTGACGCGGTCAACCCGCCCTGCGGAACTTATCTGCAACCCGCAGTAACATAATCCCGCCGCAAAACGGTGCACTGTAAGGGTCAAAGGTTCCTGAGCCGGGGGCCGGATTCGCGACGGTGCAGGCACCAAACTCTATGTCTCCCAGCGGTATTAGCCATCGAATCAGCGTCACTGGCCGCTTTCGATCAAATTCGGCGGCCAATACTGTTGCCTCCGCGACGCAGCCCGCCTTGGATGTTATGTGGCGTCGTCGACGCCGGCAGGGCCCAGCGCCCGACAGGAAGGTCGTCGAAATGACCACTGACCAGAGCGTTCATCAGACATCGTCGCAACCCCTCATCGGAAAGGGCTGGATCCAGGGCGTCGCACTCGTCATGATCTTCGGGTTCCTCGTGATGGGCATCCTGGCCTACCGCACCTACACGGCGTCAATGCCCATGCCGGACAAAGTGGTCAGCGAATCGGGCCAGCTCTTGTTCACCGGCGACGACATCACCCGCGGCCAGGAGCTCTACCAGGCCCGCGGACTGATGGAGTACGGGTCGGTGCTGGGCCACGGCGCCTATTTGGGGCCTGACTACACCGCCGAATACCTGCGGATGGCCACCGACGACGTGGCCGATCAACTGCGCGCACAAGGTGTGACAGATCCGCACGAACGGGTGGTCACCGAATTCCGCACGAACCGCTACCACACCGACACCAAGACGCTGGTGTTCACCGACCGCCAGGCTGCGGCGTTTGACCACATCCAAAACCATTACGCGGCCTACTTCGGCGAGAACTCAACCAAGTACGGGCTGCTGCCGCAGTTCATCACCGACAAGGCGCAGATCCGCGACTTGACGGCGTTCTACGCCTGGACGGCATGGGCGGCGGCCGCCGATCGTCCCGGCCACAAATACAGCTACACGAACAACTGGCCGGCCGAGAAGCGCGTCGACAACGGTCCCACGGCCGCGGTGATCGTGTGGTCGGCGCTGTCGCTGATCGCACTGCTCGGCGGCATCGGAATCATGTTCGCGGTCTACGGGCGATGGAGTCAGAAGGTCGGCTGGCACAGCGCTGAGCCCTCCAACCTGTCGTTCCGCCAGCCCGGTGACGTGAGCCTGACGCCGGCGCAGCGGGCGTGCATCTGGTACTTCGCGGTGGTGTCGGTGTTGTTCCTGGCGCAGACGCTGCTGGGCGCGGCCGCCGAGCACTACCGGGCGGACTTGTCGACGTTCTTCGGTCTGGACCTGGCCCGGGTGCTCCCCTACAACCTGGCCCGGACGTGGCATGTCCAGCTGTCGCTGTTCTGGACGGCGGCTGCCTTCTTGGCCGGCGGCATCTTCCTGGTGCCGTTCATCGCCCGCCGCGAGCCGCGCCGTCAGGGCCTGCTGGCGTACGTACTGCTGGTCGCGGTCGCGGTGGTGGTGTTCGGTTCGCTGACCTGCGAGGCGCTCTCCATCTACGGGGTGATTCCGCACGGGCTGCTCTCGCAGCAGTGGGAGTATCTCGACTTGCCGCGGCTGTTTCAGATCCTGCTGATCGTCGGGCTGTTCTTGTGGATCGCGATCATCTGGCGCGGCATGCGGACCAGGCTCAGGGGCGAGTCGAAGATGAACATGCCGTGGCTGTTCTTCTTCTCCGGGCTGGCGATCCCGGCCTTCTACGCCGTCGGGCTGCTGGCCAGTAGCGGCGCTCACTACACCGTTGCCGAGTTCTGGCGGTTCTGGGTTGTGCACCTGTGGGTCGAGGACTTCCTCGAACTGTTCACCACCGTGATGGTGGCCTACATGTTCGTCCTGCTGGGTGTGGTGCGCGAACGAATCGCATTGGGCGTGATCTTCCTCGACGTCATCCTCTACTCCGCCGGCGGTGTCATCGGCACCATGCACCATCTGTACTTCTCCGGCACCCCGGTCGAGCACATGGCGCTGGGCGCGTTCTTCTCGGCGGCCGAGGTGATCCCGCTGACCTTCCTGACGGTCGAGGCATGGGCCTTCCTGCAGCTGGGCGCGCGCCAGCAGTCAGGTGACGCCAACCCGTTCCCCCATCGCTGGGCGGTGATGTTCCTGGTCGCGGTCGGCTTCTGGAACTTCCTGGGAGCAGGCATCTTTGGGTTCCTGATCAACCTGCCAGTCGTTTCCTACTACCAGATCGGGACCGCGCTGACGGCCAACCATGCGCACGCGGCGATGATGGGCGTCTACGGCATGCTCGCCGTGGGCCTGGCGATGTTCGCGTTCCGCTATGTGATCCCGCCGGACAGGTGGCCGGAGAAGCTGGCCCGAATGTCGTTCTGGTGCATGAACATCGGCTTGGCGTGGATGGTGTTCGTCACCCTGTTGCCGCTGGGCGTGCTGCAGCTCTACCACTCGGTCGGCGACGGCTATTTCGAAGCGCGATCGCTGGGCTACATCACCAAGCCCGGCAATTCGGTTCTCGAATGGCTGCGGCTACCAGGCGATGTCATCATGATTGTCGGCGGCGTGGCGCCCTTCGTGTGGATCGCATGGACCGCACTGCGCAACTTCCGCTCCGGTTCGACGGTCGAGGAGCTGCCGGAACACCCGCTCTACACCGAGATCGACACCGCCGCAGGTACTCCCGCACCGGCGAAGGACTGACCGATGGCGCCGCCGGCCACATCGGTGTGGTTGATCGCCGGGTATTCGGTGGCACTGGTGGCCATCGGATGGGGTTTCGACACGATGGCGCGCCACGCGTCGGCACGCGCCGCGCAGTGGCGCACCGGCCAATTCGTCTACCGGCCCGACCACGATGCCTGGGTGTGCCCACAGGATCACTGGTTGTGGCCGAGCTCGTTCGATCCGAAGCACCGGGTGATGCGCTATCGCGCGTTGCCGGCCGTGTGTAACAGCTGTCCCGTCAAAGCCAATTGCACGACGTCGGATCACGGCCGGGAGATCGGTCGTGACATCGACCCTTGGCCGCATTCGGATGCCGGGCGGTTTCACCGCGGAATCGCTTGCTGTGTAGCCACATTCGGAGTGATCCTGCCGCTGGCTACCCTGGTCGCCAATCATTCCGTGAGCGATCTGCTGGTGCTGATAGGAACAATTCTGGTCGTGGTGGTGCTGGGCCTGCCCCTCGCCCGGCACCTGTGGAACACGCCGTCCAATGCGCCCGAGCACCTGCCGCACCGTACCGCGATCGAGGACCAAGTGGCCGCGACGATCGACCGGTATTCCACTCGCTGGGGCAGCTGGGAAGGCAAGAAGGAGAAGGCGAAATGGCCGGAGTAGCAATCGCGGCGACCGCCGCGCTGATCGTTGTCCTGATCGTGCTCGCATGGTGGTCGCTAGCGGTGCTGCGCGAGTACGAGCGTGGTGTGGTGTTCCGGATGGGCCATGTCCGCCCGCTCTATCAGCCCGGGCTTCAGCTGCTGATTCCACTGGTGGACAAGATGATTCGGGTCGACCAGCGGCTGGTCACGTTGACCATTCCGCCGCAGGAGGTGATCACCCGCGACAATGTCCCGGCCCGGGTGAACGCCGTCGTCATGTTCCAGGTGACCGACCCGCTGAAGGCGATTCTGGCGGTCGAGAACTATGCGGTCGCCACCTCGCAGATCGCCCAGACGACACTGCGCTCGCTGTTGGGCCGCGCGGATCTCGACACGCTGCTGGCACACCGCGAGGACCTCAACAGCGATCTGCGCACCATCATCGAGAAGATGACCGAACCGTGGGGTGTCGAGGTTCGGGTGGTGGAGATCAAGGACGTCGAGATACCCGAGTCGATGCAGCGGGCGATGGCCCGCGAGGCCGAAGCCGAGCGCGAGCGCCGCGCCAAGATCATCAACGCGCGCGGGGAACTGCAGGCCTCAGAGGAGCTGCGGCAAGCGGCCGAGACCCTCTCGAAGAGCCCGGCGTCGCTGCAATTGCGGTATCTACAAACGCTGTTGGAGTTGGGCGCCGACCAGAACTCGACGGTGGTGTTCCCCCTCCCGGTCGACATCATCACGCCGTTTTTGCGCAACCCCGGGGCGTTGCAGGGCGTCGTCGACAACTTCAACCACGAAGGATGACGTACGCCGCACCCAGCAGCCGACCGCCGTGGTAGGACTGCTGGCATGAGTCAGGACGATCTCGCATTGGCAATGACACTTGCCGACGGTGCGGACGTGCTGACCCGCGACCGGTTCGGAGCGCTGGACCTGCGCGTCGACACCAAACCGGACCTGACTCCGGTCACCGACGCCGATCGGGCGGTCGAGGCCGAACTGCGCGAGGTGCTCGCGCGCGAGCGGCCCGACGACAGCGTCCTCGGCGAGGAATTCGGCGGGACCACTACGTTCACCGGACGCCAATGGATCATCGACCCGATCGACGGCACCAAGAACTTCGTGCGCGGAGTGCCGGTGTGGGCGAGCTTGATCGCACTGCTCAACGACGGCGTCCCAGTGGTCGGCGTCGTGAGTGCGCCTGCGCTGCAACGTCGGTGGTGGGCGGCACGCGACCAGGGCGCCTTTGTGTCGGCTGATGGCGCGCCGCCGCGGTCTCTATCGGTTTCGTCAGTGGCACAACTGGATTCGGCGAGCCTCTCGTTCTCGAGCCTGTCGGGGTGGGCGCAGCGCGGCCTGCGTGACCGCTTCATCGAACTGACCGATGCGGTGTGGCGGGTACGCGCCTACGGTGACTTTTTCTCGTATTGCCTACTTGCCGAGGGGGCCGTCGATATCGCCGCCGAGCCGGAAGTCTCGGTGTGGGATCTGGCCGCGCTCGACATCCTGGTCCGTGAGGCGGGCGGGACGTTCACCGGCCTGGACGGCGTCGCCGGCCCACATGGTGGTGACGCGGTGGCGACAAACGGCCTGCTACACGAGCGCGTGCTGCGCAGCCTTGGTGTGAACTAGTTAACACGCGCTGTTTATCTTACTCCGGAGTAAGATAGGGTCTTCATCGCATCGCCCCAACTACCGAGGCTGCTGAAATGACGGACACTGTCTCCGGCTCAAATACCTCCCGCTCGGGTGCAAAACGGCGCGGCCGCAAAACCGGCGTCGGGATGCAACCACACAAGCGCACCGGGATCGACATCGCCATGGCGTTGCTGACCCCGATCGTCGGCCAGGAATTCCTGGACAAATACCAGCTGCGCGACCCGCTCAACCGGGGCCTGCGCTACGGCACGAAAACGATCTTCTCCACCGCGGGCGCGGCGTCCCGGCAGTTCAAGCGAGTCCAGAACCTGCGCAGTGGGCCGACTCGGCTCAAGTCCAGCGGCAAGGACTACTACGACCTGAGGCCCGACGACGAACAGAAGATGATCGTCGAGACCCTTGAAGAATTCGCCGAAGAAATCCTGCGGCCCGCGGCGCCCGAGGCTGACGAGGCGGCGAGCTACCCGCCCGACCTGATCGCGAAGGCCGCGGAACTGGGCATCACGGCGATCAATATCCCCGAAGACTTCGAAGGAATCGCCGCACACCGCTCGAGCGTGACCAACGTTCTGGTGGCCGAGGCACTGGCCTACGGCGACATGGGATTGGCGCTGCCCATCCTGGCACCGGGCGGTGTGGCGTCCGCGCTGACCCACTGGGGCAGCGCCGACCAGCAGGCCACCTATCTGTCCGAGTTCGCCGGCGAGAATGTCCCACAGGCCTGCGTGGCCATCGCCGAACCGCAGCCGCTGTTCGACCCCACCCGGCTCAAGACCACCGCGGTGCGCACACCGAGCGGATACCGACTCGACGGCGTGAAGTCGTTGGTCCCGGCCGCGGCCGACGCCGAGCTGTTCATCGTCGGCGCGCAACTGAACGGCAGGCCGGCACTTTTCATCGTCGAGTCGGCCGCCAAAGGCCTTACCGTCAAGGCAGATCCGAGCATGGGCATCCGGGCCGCGGCCCTGGGCCAGCTCGAGCTCTCCGGAGTGTCGGTGCCGCTGAATGCCCGACTGGGCGAAGACGCAGCCACCGATGCGGACTACTCCGAGGCGATCGCGCTGTCCCGGCTGGGCTGGGCCGCGCTGGCCGTCGGTACCTCGCACGCGGTCCTCGACTACGTCATCCCGTATGTGAAGGAACGCGAGGCGTTCGGCGAGCCCGTCGCCCGTCGTCAAGCCGTGGCGTTCATGTGCGCCAACATCGCCATCGAGCTCGACGGGCTGCGCCTGATCACCTGGCGCGGCGCCGCGCGTGCCGAACAGGGACTCCCGTTCATCCGCGAAGCGGCACTGGCCAAGCGCCTGGGCTCCGACAAAGGCATGCAAATCGGCCTGGACGGCGTGCAACTGCTCGGCGGCCATGGCTACACGAAAGAACACCCCGTCGAACGCTGGTACCGCGACCTGCGGGCCATCGGCATCGCCGAGGGTGTTGTCGTCATCTAGCTCCGCACTAGCGAAAGATCAATCATGGCAATCAATCTGGAACTGCCCCGCAAGATGCAAGCGGTGATCGACAAAGCGCACCAGGCCGGCGCGGAGATGATGCGACCGATCGCCCGCAAGTACGACCTCAACGAGCACGCCTACCCGGTCGAGCTGGACACGTTGGCGAGCCTGTTCTCAGGGGCCGCCGAATCCAATGCCCTGGGGCTGGCCGGTGCTGACGCATTGGGAGGCAGCGAAAGCAAGGAAGAAAACCGCAACGGCTCCAACATGGCTGCGGTCCTGCAGACGTTGGAGGCTTGCTGGGGCGACGCGGCGATGATGCTGTCGATTCCCTATCAGGGCCTGGGCAATGCGGCCATCAGCGGGGTCGCCACCGACGAACAGCTGAGCCGGCTTGGCCGAGTCTGGGCGGCAATGGCCATCACCGAACCCGGCTTCGGATCCGACTCGGCGGCGGTGTCCACGACCGCCAAGCTCGACGGCGATGAGTACGTGATCAACGGGGAAAAGATCTTCGTCACAGCGGGTTCGCGGGCCACGCACATCGTGGTGTGGGCGACGCTGGACAAGTCACAGGGCCGTCCGGCGATCAAGTCGTTCATCGTGCCGCGCGAACATCCCGGTGTCACCGTCGAGCGGCTGGAGAACAAGCTCGGCATCAAGGGCTCCGACACGGCCGTCATCCGATTCGACAACGCACGCATACCCAAGGACAACCTGCTCGGCAACCCTGAAATCGAATCGGGCCAAGGGTTTTCCGGCGTCATGGAGACCTTCGACAACACCCGGCCGGTGGTCGCCGGCATGGCGATCGGAATCGCGCGGGCCGCATTGGAAGAGTTGCGCAAGATCCTGACCGAGGCTGGAGTGGAGATCTCCTACGACAGGCCCGCGCACGCGCAAAGCGCCGCCGCGGCCGAATTCCTGCGCATGGAGGCCGATTGGGAGTCCAGCTACCAGTTGACATTGCGCGCCGCCTGGCAGGCCGACAACAAGATCCCCAACTCCAAAGAAGCGTCGATGGCCAAGGCCAAGGCCGGCCGCGTGGGCACCGACGTCACACTGAAAGCCGTCGAATTGGCTGGCACCGCAGGCTATTCGGAGCAGACGCTGTTGGAGAAGTGGGCTCGTGATTCGAAGATCATGGACATCTTCGAAGGAACCCAGCAGATTCAGCAGCTCGTCGTCGCCCGCCGCCTGCTGGGCCTGTCGTCCGCCGAACTCAAGTAGCGATCGGCCGCGGGCTTAGGCAGCGATGGCGTTCAGCTGCTCACGCGCGTCTGCGTCGAGCTCGATCGAAGCAACGTCCAGGTTCTCCTCGAGATGCCGCAGCGAGGAGGTGCCCGGTATCAGCAGCACGTTCGGCGCGACGCTCAACGTCCATGCCAGCGCGACCTGCGCGGGCGTGCACCCGAGTCGCTCGGCGGCGTTCTGGACCAGCTCGTGACTGAGCACCGGGTTCGGCTGGATGAAAGCCGCGCCCAACGGGAAAAACGGAACGAATGCGATGCCCTGCCTGGTGCACTCCTCCAGCACCGCCGCCGAGTCCCGGTGAAGGAGATTGAAAGCGTTTTGCACACAGGCGATCTCGGTACGTTCCACGGCGTACAGCAGGTGTTCGCGGTTGATGTTGCTCAGCCCGATTCCGCCGATCAATCCCTCGTCGCGGGCGTCGATCATGACCGAGAGCTGATCGTCGAACAGCTGGTCGGGCCCGTCGCTCTCGAATAGCCGCAGGTTGACCACGGCCAATTGGTCGACGCCGAGCGTCCGCAAATTCGTCTCGATATCGCGGCGCAGGTCGGCCGGCTCGCTCGCCGGCAGCCAGGCGCCGGCGTCATCGCGACGTCCGCCGACCTTGCTCACCAAAGCCAAGTTCCCCGGGTAGGGGTGCAACGCCTCGCGGATGAGCTCATTGGCGACATCCGGGCCGTAGAACTGGGCGGTGTCGATGTGGTCGACGCCGCGTTCGACGGCACGGCGTAACACCGCCAGCGCCTCGTCGCGATCGCGCGGTGGCCCCAGTACACCGGGACCAGGCAGTTGCATAGCCCCGAAGCCGATCCGGGCTACCGAAAAGCGACCGAGTGGATAGGGATCCATAGGGCGAGGTTAGCGTCGTCGCATGGACACTTTTCACGCGCTGGTAGCCCGCCAAGATGGTGACCAAGTAACCGCGTCGGTCGAGACACTCAGCTCGTCCGACCTGCCGCCCGGTGAAGTGACGATCCGGGTGCTGTTCTCGAGCGTCAACTACAAGGACGCGCTGGCGCTGACGCCGGGCGGCGGCGTGGTGCGCAACTATCCCATCGTGCCGGGCATCGACCTGACCGGCGAAGTCGTCGCATCGCAGTCACCCGATTTCAGTGTCGGTGACCAGGTGCTGGCCCACGGGTACCAGATCGGCACCGGCCACCACGGCGGCTACGCCGAGTACGCGCGGTTGCCCGCCGACCAGGTGGTGGCGCTCGGCGCGTTGAGTCCGCATGAGGGCGCCGCCATCGGAACCGCCGGCTTCACCGCGGCGATGAGTGTGCAAGCGCTGATCGATTGGGGCATCACGCCCGACGCCGGGCCCATCGTCGTCACCGGCGCCTCCGGCGGCGTCGGGTCGGTCAGCGTGGACCTGCTGGCGGCCGCCGGCTACCAAGTGGTCGCATCCAGCGGCAAGGAGAAAGCCGCCGGGATGCTGAAAGAGCTTGGCGCCGCGGAGATTATCGGCCGGCTGCCCGCCGACCCCGACGCCAAACCACGACCACTGGCCAAGGCGCGGTGGGCGGGCGCGGTGGACTGCGTCGGGGGTGCGACGCTGGCCGATGTGCTCAGCACCGTCGACTACGGCGGCGCGGTGGCGGCCAGCGGGCTCACCGGAGGGCCCGCGCTGCACACCACGGTGATGCCGTTCATCCTGCGCGGCATCTCCCTGCTCGGGATGGATTCGGTGCTGATGCCGATCGCCCGGCGCCGCAAGCTGTGGGCGCTGCTCGGCGACTCCTTGCGGCCGCGGCATCTGGACGCTGTCACCAGCGATGTCGACGTCAAAGACGTCGTCGGCGTGCTGGATCAACTTCGTGCGGGCACCTTCTCCGGTCGCGCGGTGGTGCGCGTCGCCGGTGGATTCTGAGCTGGCAGTAGGCTATTCGAGCGCTGGCCGGAAGCTTCCGGCCCTATCGACAACGGAGGCAGCATGCGTGCAGCACGGGTGACGCGGCTAGATGGTCCAGACGCGATCGAGGTCGGCGAGGTCGACGAACCCACCGGCGACGGGATCGTCGTCGAGGTGCACGCCGCCGGCGCCGCATTCCCGGACGCGTTGCTCACCCGCGGCCTCTACCAGTACCGGCCCGACCCGCCGTTCGTGCTGGGGGCCGAGATCGCCGGGGTCGTTCGATCGGCGCCGGACGACTGTCATGTACGTCCCGGTGATCGGGTTGTCGGCCTGACGATGCTGACCGGGGGGATGGCCGAGGTGGCGGTGCTCTCCCCCGACCGGGCGTTCAAGCTGCCGGACAACGTGAGCTTCGAGGCGGGCGCCGGCCTGCTGTTCAACGACCTGACGATGTACTTCGCGCTGACGGTGCGCGGCCGCCTGCATCAGGGCGAGACGGTGCTGGTGCACGGCGCGGCCGGCGGGATCGGAACCTCGACGCTCCGGCTGGCGCCCGCGCTCGGGGCGTCCCGCACCATCGCGGTGGTCAGCAGCGAAGAGAAGGCCCAGGTCGCGACCGCGGCGGGCGCAACCGATGTGGTGTTGGCCGACGGCTTCAAGGACGCGGTGAAGGAATTGACCGGCGGCCGCGGCGTCGACATGGTCGTCGACCCGGTCGGCGGTGACCGGTTCACCGATTCCCTGCGCTCGCTCGTTGCGGGCGGACGGCTGCTGGTCATCGGCTTCACCGGTGGCGAGATTCCCACCGTGAAGGTAAATCGCCTGCTGCTCAACAACATTGACGTGGTCGGTGTCGGTTGGGGCGCCTGGACGGCGACGCACCCCAACGCGCTGGATGAGCAGTGGGCCGGACTCGAGCGCCTGCTCAGCTCGGGCCAGTTGGCTGCCCCGCAGCCCGAGGTCTTCCCGCTGGACCAAGCCGCCGCCGCGGTCGCGTCCATGGAGAATCGCACCGCTAAAGGAAAAGTCGTCCTCCGCGTCCGCGGCTAGCGGCCGCGCAAGCGAGCGGCCTTTTGCCCGCCTCCGAGCGACAACCGGGCCGCACCCTTGTGCGCCTCGAAAAGAGAAAGTAATGTCACTTTCAGTTTTGATCGCCTGACGAACCCGTCCACCACCCGGGAGTCACCATGGAATCCTTCGTTCACCTGCGCAAAGGCAAGACACCGCATCGCCTGCATGCCGACCTCGACGGCCTCAAGGACGACGAGCTGGGCCGGGGCGGGTTCACCGGACGGACGGCCAACATCTACCGCCGCCACGATCCCACCGCCTACCGGTCGACCGGACCGCTGCGGCCGGTCGACGTGCTGTCCAGCGAGCTCAAGCCCAGCGACGCCACCGACGCCAACGGTGGACCGCTGCTGATGTTCAGCAACGAGGACTGTCGCGTGCTGCTGAGCCGTCGCGCCGAGCCGATGCCCTACTTCGCCCGCCATGTCGACGGGGATCTGCTGTCCTTCGTCCACCAAGGCACCGGACTGCTGGAGACCGAGTTCGGCCCGCTGCGCTACCGCGACGGCGACTGGATCTACATCCCGAAGGCGTGCACCTGGCGCCAGGTGCCGGATCGCGAAACCACGCTGCTGATGATCGAGGCCACCGACGAATTCCGGGTGCCACCGCCGGGCCCGCTGGGCCGGCACTTCCCGTTCGACCCCTCGCAGGCCACCATCCCCGAGCCGGCTCCGATCGAAGACGACGGCCGCGACGAGTACGAGGTCCGGCTCGTCCACGAGGGCGGCCCGACAACGCTGTTCTACCAACACAATCCGCTCGATGTCGAAGGCTGGCGGGGCGACAACTTCGCCTTCACCTTCAACATCGACGACTACAACGTCATCACCTCCGACAGCGTCCACCTGCCGCCGACCGTGCATCTGTTCATGCAGGCCACCGGCGTCTACGTGATGAACTTCCTGCCCAAGCCCGCCGAGGGTGTGGCCGGCACCGAACGCACCCCCTGGTATCACCGCAACGTCGACTACGACGAAATCGCGTTCTTCCACGGCGGCTCGCTCTACGGCATCCCGATGCCCCCGGGCCTGATTACCCATGCGCCGCAAGGGGTTCACCACGGCGCGCCGGAGAAGGCGCGGGAACGAGCACGTCGCAAATTCGACGAGCACTCACGCGTCGACTGGCAGGTCATCGCCGTCGACACCCGCCGGCGGCTGACACCGTCACCCGAAGTACTGGCACACGACCTGGGACAACACTGACATGGGGAGCACGCAAACTGTGAAGCAAGCCGTCAAGCACGACTACGAACGAATCCCGTATCTGGTTGCCTTCCAGAACAATTCCAGCGTCCGCGATGTCTACGGCGGACTGGCCGAGATCACCGTGCTGGAAAGCTATCTGCTCAAACCGAAAGACAAGCCGTCGGACACCGTGCTGGTGTTCATGCACCCGATCGGCGGCGGCGCGTATCTGCCGATGATCAACGCGCTGGCCCGGGCCGGCCACCACGTCATCTACTGCAACAGCCGGTTCCGCGGCACGGATTCGGCGCTGCTGATGGAGAAGGTGGTCGAGGATCTCGGCGAGTGCATCAAGGACGCGAAAAACCGGCTGGGCTATCAAAAAGTGGTGCTGGCCGGGTGGAGTGGCGGTGGCTCGTTGTCGGTGTTCTACCAGCAGCAGGCCCAGCACGCGACGATCACATCGAGCCCGACCGGCGACGGCCCGGACCTGACCGCGCTGGAGCTGCCCGCAGCCGACGGCATCATGCTGCTGGCCGCGCACATCAGCCGGCACGGCACGCTGACCGAATGGCTCGACGCATCCATCCTCGACGAATCCGATCCCACCAAGCGCGATCCCGAGCTGGATATCTACAACCCCGACAACCCCAACCAACCGCCCTACAGCCAGGAATTCCTGGACCGGTACCGTCAAGCGCAGATCGATCGCAACCGCCGCATCACCGCATGGGTCAAAGAGAAGCTGGCAGAATTGAGCGCTCAGGGCCGCCCCGACGACGAATTCGGATTCGTCGTGCACGGCACCATGGCCGACCCCCGATGGCTGGATCCCACCGTGGATCCCAACGAGCGCACCCCGGGAACCTGCTACCTGGGTGACCCCCAGGTGGTGAACATGAGCCCGGTCGGACTGGCCCGCTTCTCGACGCTGCGCGGTTGGTTGTCGCAATGGAGCTACGACGAGGCGCGCGGCGACGGCGTGGACTGCGGACACGACATCGCGATCCCCGCGCTGGTGATCGGCAACCTGGCCGACGACGCCTGCACCCCCAGCCACACCCGGCGGTTGTTCGAGGCGATCGGTCATCCCGACAAGGAGATGCACGAAATCCCCGGCGCTACACACTATTACGCAGGCCTTGACCAACGCGACAAGTTGCGCAAGGCCGTCGACATCGTTACCGACTGGCTGATCCGACACGATTTCGCGAGCGCCGAATGACCGTGAGCGGACCGCTGGACGGCATCCGAGTGCTCGAACTTGGCACTCTGATCGCGGGTCCGTTCGCCGGCCGCTTACTCGGGGACATGGGCGCAGAGGTGATCAAGGTGGAGCCGCCGGGCGCACCTGACCCGCTGCGCAACTGGGGCCAGGCCGAACACGCCGGGCACCACGTCTTCTGGACCGTGGCCGCGCGCAACAAGAAAGCCATCACCCTCGACCTGCGCCGGCCGCCCGGCCGCGAACTGTTCCTCGAGCTCGTCGAGAAGTCCGACATCGTGGTGGAGAACTTCCGTCCGGGAACGCTGGAGAAGTGGGACCTGGGCTACGACGTGCTCAGCGCACGTAACGCGGGCATCATCCTGGTCCGGGTGTCCGGCTACGGACAGACCGGGCCCGACGCACACAAGGCCGGCTACGCCTCGGTGGCCGAGGCCGCCAGCGGACTGCGGCACCTCAACGGTTTTCCCGGCGGACCGCCGCCCCGGATTGCGCTCTCGCTCGGCGACAGCCTGGCCGGCATGTTCGGCGCCCAGGGCGCGATGGCCGCACTGTACCGCCGCAGCGTGACCGGGCGGGGCCAGGTCGTCGACGTCGCGCTCACCGAATCATGTTTGGCCATCCAGGAATCCACGATTCCCGACTACGACGTCGGCGGCGTGGTACGCGGACCGTCAGGCACTCGGCTGGAAGGCATCGCGCCGTCCAACATCTATCGCAGCTCCGACGACTCCTGGGTGGTGATCGCCGCCAACCAGGACACCGTGTTCGCCCGGCTGTGCACCGCGATGGGACGCCCGGAGCTGGCCAGCGACGACCGGTTCGCCACCCACACCGCCCGCGGCCGCAACCAGGACGAACTCGACAAGATCATCGGCGCCTGGGCCGCCGAGCGGCAGCCCGGGGACATCGTCGAAACCCTTTCTGCCGCAGGCGTGATCGCGGGCCCGATCAACACCGTCGCGGAAGTGGTCGAAGACCCTCAGCTGCGGGCGCGCGGCATGCTGGTCGAGCACTACGACGAACGCATCGAGCGCAATGTCTTGGGCCCCGGCGTCATTCCGGTGCTGTCGGAATCGCCCGGAAGTGTCCGCCACGCCGGGCCGGCCTGCCCGGGCCAACACAACAACGACATCTATCTGGGGCTGCTGGGCAAGACCGCCGAAGAGCTCGAGGAGTTGCGCGCCGAGGGGGTGCTGTGAAACCAGTGCAGAATCAGCACGTCGATATCCGTGAGGTGGCGCTGCGCGACGGGCTGCAGATCGAAAAGCCAATCCCATTGGCGGCGAAGCTGGAACTGCTCGCGGCGGTGGCAGCCACCGGCGTACGCGAGGTGGAGGTGACGGCTTTCGTGTCCCCGACGAAGGTGCCGTCGATGGCCGACGCCGCCGAACTCGCCGCGCACCTGCACAACTACCCCGACATCGAATTCTCCGCCCTGGTCGCCAGCCCCAACGGCGCCAAGCGCGCCGTTGCCGCCGGGCTACGGTCGATCGAATACGTGGTGGCCGCCGACGACACGTTCAGCAAGGCCAACGTCGGGCGCAGCAGCACCGAGGCCACCGACCAGATCGACGACATCGTCGCCATCGCACACGGCAGTGACGTCACCGTTGAGGTCGTCATCGCCACCGCGTGGGACTCGCCGTTCGAAGGCCCCACCCCGCCGCAGCGGGTGCTGGAGATCGCCACGGCCGCCCGCGACCGCGGGGCCGATCGCCTGTCGATCGCCGACACCATCGGCACCACCACCCCGGGCCGGGTCAGTTCGCTGATAGCTCAACTGCGTCCGGTGATCGGCGACCTGCCCCTGGGTGCGCACTTCCACAACACTCGCGGTGCCGGCCTGGCCAGTGCGTACGCGGCGGTCAGCGCTGGAGTCACCCGGCTGGACGCCTCGGTCGGTGGGCTGGGCGGTTGCCCGTTCGCGCCGGGCGCCACGGGCAATATCGCCACCGAGGACCTGGTCTACCTGCTGACCGACAGCGATATCGATGTCGACGTCGACCTGCAGGCCGCGATCGCCGCCGCTGATGTCGCGAAATCGGCTGTCCGCCATGACCTGCCGAGCGCGCTGCTGCGCGCCGGCGACCGGATCAGAAACTGATGTCCACGCCCGCCCCCGAATCGACGCGGGCGCTGACATCCAAAGGCCGCCAGACCAGGCAGGCCATCGAACTGGCAGCACGAAAACTGTTCGCCGAAAGAGGCTTTCACGGCACCACGCTGGCCGACATCACCTCGGCCGCGGGAAAGTCACCGGCGGTTTTCTACCGGTACTTCGCCGACAAGGAAGACCTGCTGGCCGCCCTGGCGGAGTCGTTCCTGCACGAGGTCGTCGCCCCGTCCGGGTTGAGCCTGCACCTGCCCGACTCGCCGGATGATGATGCGTTCTTCACCTCGGTGGTGACCGGATACTGGAACATCTTCAAGCAGAACATCGGCATCATGATCGCCGTCGCCCAACTGGCCACCACCCAACAACGGTTCGCGGCTGTGCAGAACGAGTTTCGGCGTTTCGGGATGGATATCGTGGCCGCATCGGTGCGGCGCGCCCAGGAGCAAGGTTACGGCCGCGAGCTGAACCCGCAGCACACCGCGGCGGCCATCGCGCTGCTGTTCGAGAACTTCACCACCGTCTTCGTCGGGCAGTCTGGTCTGGGAATGGAGATCAGCGACGACGACGCCATCGTTACCCTGTCGACGGTTTGGAAGAAGACCCTGTACGGCGCATAAGGAGATCATCGTGGATTTCACCCTCCCAGAACATCTTCCGGGCCTGCTGGCCGAGATGGATGCGTTCATCGAGGCGGAGATCAAGCCGCTGGAACGCGAGAATATCCAGTATTTCGACCAGCGCCGTGAGCACGCCCGCACCGATTGGGACAACGACGGCATCCCGACGCAAGAGTGGGAGGAGCTACTCGCCGAGATGCGTCGGCGCGCCGACAAGGCGGGCTGGCTGCGCTACGGATTGCCGGCCTCGCTCGGCGGCCGCGACGGTACCAACGTCGACATGGCGGTGATCCGGGAGCACCTGGCGCACAAGGGCCTTGGATTGCACAACGACCTGCAGAACGAGTCATCGATCGTCGGGAACTTTCCGCAGGTGATCATGATGGAGCGGTTCGGCACCGATGAGCAGCGCCGGGTGTGGTCAGAGGCGTTGATCACCGGGGAGCGGTCCATGGCTTTCGGGCTTACCGAGCCGCAGCACGGATCCGACGCGACCTGGCTGGAGACCCACGCCCAACGCGACGGGGACAGCTGGGTGATCAACGGCTCCAAGCGATTCAACACCGGGGTGCACCGCGCCACGCATGACCTGGTCTTCGCCCGGACGTCCGGTGAGCCGGGGCAAGCCCGGGGTATCACCGCGTTTCTGGTCCCGACCGACACGCCCGGATTCACGGTCCCCTACTACTGGTGGACATTCAACATGCCGACAGACCACGGCGAAGTCGAGTTGACAGATGTGCGCATCCCCACCGACGCGGTGCTCGGTGAGGTCGACCGCGGCCTGGAGGTCGCACAAACGTTCTTGCACGAGAACAGGATTCGACAAGCCGCGAGCAGCCTGGGCGCGGCGCAATACTGCATCGACCGCGCCGCCGAATACGCTGCCAAACGCACGGTGTTCGGCAAACCGCTGTCGGTCAACCAGGCCGTGCAATGGCCGCTGGCGGAGCTGCAGACCGAAGCGCAGATGGTGCGGCTGCTGGTGCAATTCGCCGCCTGGCACTTGGATAGGGACCACCACATGGAGGTGTCGGACAAAGTGTCGATGGCGAACTATCGCGCCAACCGATTGGTCTGCGATGCCGCCGACCGCGCCATGCAGGTTTACGGCGGCCTCGGCTACAGCCGTCATGAGCAGTTCGAGCACATCTACCGCCACCACCGCCGCTACCGCATCACCGAGGGAGCCGAGGAAATCCAGATTCGCCGAGTGGCCCAGCGGCTGTTCAAGTTTGGCAAGCAGTGACCGACGGCAACGAGCTGGCCCCCAAACTGGTAAGCGTGCTGGAGCCGGCACTCGGCGCCGGCACCACGATCGAGAATCTGCGGGCGCTCACCGGCGGCGCCAGCCGCACCACCTGGGCGTTCGACGCGGTCACCGGCAGCCAGCGCCGCGCGCTGATCCTGCGCACCGGACCACCCGACGACGTGCACGCCGGCATGGAGCTGGAAGCCCGCGCGCAGGCCGCCGCCGCGGCGGCCGGGGCACCGGTCCCCCACATCCTGGTCGCCGACGATTCGATTGCGCCGCTGGGCAATCCGTTTCTCGTCTGCGATGAGATCAAGGGCGAGACGATCGTCCGGCGCATCCAGCGCCGGCTCGATGCCGCCGACGGATACGCGCACCGAACCGAACTGCTCCGGCAATGCGCGCAGGCGCTGGCCGCCATCCACCGGGCCGACCCGCAAATACCCGGCCTGACCCACCAGGACCAGCTCGTCGAGTGGCGCGAGCGGCTCGACGCGATGAATGACACCACCGCGACCTTTGAATGGGCGTTTCGCTGGCTGGCCGCCCATCAACCGCACCCGTCGGCGACGGTTCTGGTACATGGTGACTACCGGATGGGCAACCTGATCGTCGACGGATCCGACCTGGCCGCGGTCCTCGACTGGGAGTTGGTACACCTCGGCGAGGCCTACGAAGACCTGGCCTGGTTCTGCATCCGCGCCTGGCGATTCGGCGCTCCAGCCAGCCTCGGTGCCGGCGGCCTCGGCAGCATCGAGAGCTTCGTGCGCGACTACGAGCAGGCCAGCGGGACTGCCGTCGACCGGGTGGCGCTGCACTGGTGGCTGGTGCTGGCCACCCTGCGCTGGGGTGTCATCTGCCGCTACCAGGCGGAACGGCACTTGACCGGCCAATCCCGCTCGGTCGAACTGGCCGCGATCGGCCGCCGCGTGTGCGAGACCGAGTGGGACCTCCTCAACCTGCTCGAGGAGGTCCGATCGTGATCGGCGCTTACGGCCGCCCGCTGGCAGCCGAACTCGTGGCCGCAGTCGCGGAATTCCTGGAAACCGACGTTCGGGCGGCGACCGACGGACAGGTCAACTTCCACTCCCGGGTGGCCGCCAACGCATTGCGCATCGTCGAGCGCGAACTGCTCGACGAGAGCGAGGCGGAATCGCGAGCCACGCTGGCCGACTTGGGTTTCCCCGACGAAGAACAACTTGCCGCCGCCATCCGGGCCGGCGAGTTCGACGAGCGTGCCGGGGATGTCCTGTCCGGCCTGAGGACCCTGGTGCGCAATCGACTAGCGGTTGCCCATCCCGGATACGACAGCGAATAGGAGCCTGACATGCCCGCTGCTACTGCCGAGGTCGTCGTCGACACGGCCGACCAGCTGTTCACGTCGATCGTCAACGGCGACAAGGCCGCGGTCGATCGGCTGTGGAGCGACGACATCGCGGTGTGGCGGGTGGGCGCCAGCCGGGATAACGACAAGCCGCGCGCACTGCGAGTCATCGACTGGTTCATCGGTGCCACCACCGAGCGCCGCTATGAAATCCTCGACCGTCGGCTCTTCGACGACGGATCGATCAGCGGCTTCGTCCAGCAGCACGTCCTGCACGCCACCGGCCATGAGGGGCAATCGATCTCCATGCGTGTTTGCATCGTGATCAGGGTGGGCACAAACGGATTGATCGATCGGATCGACGAGTACTTCGACCCCGCCGAGATCGCGCCGCTGATGAGGTGAGACGGACGATGACGACGCTGGAAACACTGCTGAATGATCCCGACCTGGCCGGGGTGTGGAACATCGTTCCGGACCGCTCGGCCGTCACCTTCAAGATCAGAAACATGTGGGGCCTGCTGAACGTCAAGGGTCGCTTCACCGAGTTCGCCGGCGACGGACAGCTCACCGGCAAGGGCGCGGTCTTCGGCCGCCTGGACATTCACACGGCGTCGCTGAACACCGGCATCGGCCGACGCGACGAGCACCTGCGTTCGTCCGACTTCTTCGATGTCGAGCGCTTTCCCGAGATCAGCGTCGTCGTCACCGCAGTGCACCCGACCGAAGGCAAGGCCGCGGACCTGCGCGCCAGCTTCACCATCAAGGGCGTCACGGCTCCGCTGCCACTGCCCGTCACCGTCACCGAGGCCGGCGACGGTTCGATCCAGATCGCGGGGGAAACCAAAATCGATCGATCCCAGTTCGACATCGGCTGGAACAAGTTCGGCATGATCGCGCCGACGGCCAAGGCAGCGGCGCAGGCCGTTTTCGTGCGGTCTGGCCAATAAAGCCGGTCGCGCACCAGTAGCATCTGGACCGTGCCCGACGCCACCATCGCTCTGCGGATCCTCGTCTACAGCGACAACCCCAATACCCGCGACAAAGTGAAGCGGGCATTGGGCAAACGCCTGCACCCGGATCTGCCCGAGTTGAACTACGTCGAGGTGGCGACCGGCCCGATGGTGGTCCGCACCATGGACGAGGGCGGCATCGACCTTGCCATCCTCGATGGCGAGGCGACCCCGACCGGTGGATTGGGAATCGCCAAACAGCTCAAGGACGAACTCGAAACCTGCCCACCGATCCTGGTGCTCACCGGACGCCCGGACGACGCGTGGCTGGCGAACTGGTCGCGCGCCGAAGCCTCGGTACCGCATCCGATCGACCCCATCGTGCTGGGTCGAACCGTGCTCGGGTTGCTCCGTGCTCCCGCCATCTAGCGCACCGTCAGGACAGTAGCCCGACCCGAAACGCGACGAAGATCGCGGCCGGACAGTTAGCATCACCCCGAGCAAGCGCCCAAGCGACCTCAACGCTATGTTGAAGATCACTGTGATGGGCTACAGACCCCGTTCGTCACAGCAGCCACGGTCGCCGCCTGGTCGCTTATAGGCGGCCCAACGACGGATCTTGGAGCGAGTTGAACGTCTACATACCCATCCTGGTCCTCGGCGGGATCGCCGCCGCTTTCGCTGTCGGCTCGGTTGCGATCGCGAGCATCGCCGGCCCGTCGCGCTACAACAAGTCGAAGATGGCGGCCTACGAATGTGGAATCGAACCGACCGAAACCCCGGTAAGTGGCCCGCATGCGACGCCCGGGCAGCGGTTTCCGGTGAAGTATTACCTGACCGCAATGCTATTTATCGTCTTCGACATCGAGATCGTGTTCTTGTATCCCTGGGCGGTCAGCTACGACGCGCTGGGAACGTTTGCTCTGGTCGAGATGGTGGTGTTCATGCTCACGGTCTTTGTGGCCTACGCCTACGTGTGGCGCCGCGGCGGCCTGACATGGGATTGAGGTAAATCGTGGGCCTGGAAGAACAGCTACCCGCCGGCATCCTGCTGGGGACTGTCGAGAAGATCGCCGGCTTCGTCCGCAAGAACTCGCTGTGGCCGGCGACGTTCGGATTGGCTTGCTGCGCGATCGAGATGATGGCAACGGCCGGGCCGCGGTTCGACATCGCACGGTTTGGGATGGAGCGGTTCTCGGCAACGCCCCGGCAGGCCGATCTGATGATCGTGGCCGGGCGGGTCAGCCAGAAGATGGCCCCGGTGCTGCGCCAGATCTACGACCAAATGGCAGAACCGAAATGGGTGCTGGCCATGGGCGTCTGCGCGTCGTCCGGCGGGATGTTCAACAACTATGCGATCGTTCAGGGCGTGGACCACGTGGTTCCGGTGGACATCTACCTCCCCGGCTGCCCGCCCCGTCCGGAGATGCTCCTGCACGCAATCCTCAAGCTGCACGAGAAGATTCAGGAAATGCCGCTGGGCGTCAACCGCGAGCACGCCGTCGCTGAAGCCGAGCAGGCGGCGCTGGGGGCCCGGCCCACCATCGAGATGCGTGGACTACTGCGATGAGCTCACCGGAGCAAGACCCGAAGGTAGCCGCCAGCGAAGTGGGCGGCGCCGTTCCGTCGCCCGGCGAAGAAGTGATCAACGTGCGTCGCGGCATGTTCGGCATCTCGGGATCGGGCGACACATCCGGCTACGGCCGCCTGGTTCGGGAGGTCACGCTGCCGGGCAGCAGTCCCCGGCCGTACGGCGGTTATTTCGACGATGTGGTCGACCGGCTGGCCGACTCGCTGAAGGCCGGCGACATCGAATTCGAAAACGCCATCGAGAAAGTCGTTGTCGACCGCAACGAACTGACGTTGCATGTGCGCCGCGAGGCACTGCCACAGGTGGCGCAACGTCTTCGCGACGAACCCGAACTGCGTTTCGAGATGTGTCTGGGTGTCAACGGCGTGCACTACCCGCACGAGGACGGCCGCGAGTTGCACGCCGTCTACCCGCTGCAGTCGATCACGCACAATCGCCGCGTGCGGCTGGAAGTGTCTGCGCCGGACGGTGATCCGCATATTCCGTCTTTGTATGCGATCTACCCGACCAACGACTGGCACGAGCGCGAGACGTACGACTTCTTCGGCATCATCTTCGACGGGCACCCGTCGCTGACCCGCATCGAGATGCCGGACGACTGGCACGGCCATCCGCAACGCAAGGACTACCCGCTCGGCGGTATTCCCGTCGAGTACAAGGGAGCGCAGATACCCCCGCCCGACGAGCGGAGAGCGTACAACTAATGAGCACAATCACTGATTCGACGCCCGATGGCGGCGCCGAAACTGTCGTGGTCGTCGGTGGACAGGACTGGGGGCAGGTTGTCGAGGCCGCCCACGCCGCGGATCCCGGCGAACGCATCGTCGTCAACATGGGGCCCCAGCACCCGTCCACACACGGCGTGTTGCGGCTGATCCTCGAGATCGAGGGCGAGACCGTCACCGAGGTGCGCTGCGGAATCGGCTACCTGCACACCGGCATCGAGAAGAACCTCGAATACCGGTACTGGACGCAGGGCGTCACCTTCGTAACCCGAATGGATTACCTGGCACCGTTTTTCAACGAGACCGCCTACTGCCTCGGCGTCGAGAAGCTGCTCGGCATCACCGACGAGATCCCGGAGCGGGTCAACGTCATCCGGGTGATGATGATGGAGCTCAACCGGATCTCCTCGCATCTGGTCGCGCTGGCCACCGGTGGTATGGAACTGGGCGCGATGACACCGATGTTCGTCGGCTTCCGGGGACGCGAGATCGTCCTGACCCTGTTCGAAAAGATCAGCGGTCTAAGGATGAACAGCGCCTACGTGCGCCCGGGCGGGGTGGCGCAGGATTTGCCGCCCAACGCGGAAGCCGACATCGTCGAAGGCCTCAAGGGGCTCAGACAGGTGCTGCGGGAAATGGGCGATCTGCTCAACGAGAACGCCATCTGGAAAGCGCGCACCGAGGGCGTGGGCTACCTCGACTTGGCCGGATGCATGGCGTTGGGCATCACCGGCCCGATCCTGCGCGCCACCGGCTTGCCGCACGACCTGCGCAAGAGCGAACCCTACTGCGGGTATGAGAACTACGAGTTCGACGTGATCACCGCCGACACGTGTGATGCCTACGGGCGCTACATCATTCGCGTCAAGGAGATGTGGGAGTCGATCAAGATTGTCGAGCAGTGCCTGGGCAAGCTGCGCCCTGGGCCGCACATGGTCGAGGACCGCAAGATCGCCTGGCCCGCCGACCTGACAGTCGGCCCCGACGGCATGGGTAACTCGCCCGAGCACATCGCCAAGATCATGGGCGGCTCGATGGAAGCGTTGATCCACCATTTCAAGCTGGTCACCGAAGGCATCCGGGTGCCGGCGGGGCAGGTCTACAGCGCGGTGGAATCACCCCGTGGAGAACTCGGCGTGCACATGGTCAGTGACGGCGGAACCCGTCCCTACCGGGTGCACTACCGGGACCCGTCCTTCACCAATCTGCAGTCGGTCGCCGCGATGTGCGAAGGCGGGATGGTCGCCGACTTGATCACCGCGGTCGCCAGTATCGACCCGGTCATGGGAGGAGTCGACCGATGACTAACCCCATTTCTTCCAGCCCTGGGGCCGGCTCTGGCGAGCGGGTGTTCATCCGGCTGGGGCCGCCGCCCGAAGAACCCAACCAGTTCGTGGTTGAGGGTGCGCCGCAGTCGTATTCGCCGGATGTCCGGGCCCGGCTGGAGGTCGATGCCAAGGAGATCATCGGCCGCTACCCCAACAAGCGTTCGGCGCTGCTGCCGCTGCTGCACTTGGTGCAAGCGCAAGATTCCTATCTGACACCGGCGGGCCTGGAGTTCTGCGGCGAGCAGCTCGGACTGACCGGTGCCGAGGTATCGGCGGTGGGCAGCTTCTACACCATGTACCGCCGCGGCCCCACCGGCGATTACCTCGTCGGCGTCTGCACCAACACGCTGTGCGCGGTCATGGGCGGCGACGCGATCTTCGACTCGCTCAAAGAGCATCTCGGCATCGGCAACGACCAGACCACCTCCGATGGATCGGTCACCCTGCAGCACATCGAATGCAATGCCGCGTGCGACTTCGCGCCGGTGGTGATGGTCAACTGGGAGTTCTTCGACAACCAGACTTGCGAGTCGGCGCGCGAAGTTGTCGACTCGCTGCGAGCCGGCAAGCCCGCAGCACCGACCCGCGGTGCCCCGTTGTGCAAATTCCGCGAAACATCGCGCATCCTGGCCGGTCTCGCCGACGAGCGCCCCGATGAAGGCCAGGGCGGCGCCGGCGCGGCCACGTTGGCCGGACTAGAGGTGGCCAAGGAGCACGGCATGCAGGCGCCGGAACCGAACACCACGACCGCCGGGGAGAAAGAGTAATGGCCGCCCCCACCGCGCCCGGCGAGCAAGCGACGCCGTTGACCCCGGTGATCAGCCGGTACTGGGACGACCCCGAGTCGTGGACGTTGGAAACCTATCGCCGCAACGACGGCTACCAGGCAATGCAGAAGGCGCTGGCGATGGCGCCCGACGCGGTGATCGGCACCGTCAAAGATTCCGGCCTGCGCGGCCGCGGCGGCGCCGGCTTCTCGACCGGCACCAAGTGGTCGTTCATTCCGCAGGGCGACAGCGGCGCGGCCGCCAAGCCGCACTACCTGGTGGTCAACGCCGACGAGTCCGAACCCGGTACGTGTAAAGACATTCCGCTGATGCTGGCGACACCGCACCTGCTCGTCGAGGGCGTCATCATCGCCTCGTATGCCATTCGGGCCAGCCACGCTTTCATTTACGTGCGCGGTGAAGTCGTACCCGTGTTGCGCCGCTTGCAGAACGCGGTGGCCGAGGCCTACGCCGCCGGCTACCTGGGTCGCGACATCAACGGATCCGGGTTCGACCTGGAGCTGGTGGTACACGCCGGCGCCGGCGCCTACATCTGCGGCGAGGAGACCGCGCTACTGGACTCGCTCGAGGGCCGTCGCGGACAGCCCCGCTTGCGGCCGCCGTTCCCCGCGGTGGCCGGGCTCTACGGCTGCCCCACGGTGATCAACAACGTCGAGACCATCGCCAGCGTGCCGGCGATCATTCTCAACGGCGTCGAATGGTTCCGATCGATGGGCAGCGAGAAATCGCCTGGCTTCACACTGTATTCGCTGTCCGGGCACGTCACCCGCCCCGGCCAGTACGAGGCCCCGCTGGGCATCACGCTGCGCGAGTTGCTCAACTACGCCGGCGGGGTCCGCGCCAGGCACCGTCTGAAGTTTTGGACGCCCGGCGGGTCGTCGACACCGCTGCTCACCGACGAACACCTCGACGTGCCATTGGATTACGAGGGTGTGGGCGCCGTCGGCTCGATGCTGGGCACCAAGGCGCTGGAGATCTTCGACGAGACCACCTGTGTGGTGCGCGCGGTGCGGCGCTGGACCGAATTCTACAAACACGAATCGTGCGGGAAATGCACGCCGTGCCGTGAGGGCACCTTCTGGTTGGACCAGATCTACGAACGGCTGGAAACCGGCAGGGGGACCCTCGAGGATCTCGACAAGCTGCTGGACATCTCCGACGCGATTCTCGGAAAGTCGTTCTGCGCGTTGGGCGATGGTGCGGCCAGCCCGGTGATGTCGTCGATCGAGCACTTCCGCGACGAGTACATCGCCCACGTCGAAGGAGGCGGCTGCCCGTTCGACCCACGAGACTCCATGCTTACGTCGAACGGAAAGGCGTGACAGCCCGATGACTAGTGCGGCCAAAACCCAGACTGGCGACGAGGTGACGCCGCCAGACATGGTGACGCTGACCATTGACGGCACCCAGATCTCGGTTCCCAAGGGAACCTTGGTGATTCGCGCAGCCGAGCTGATGGGCATCCAGATTCCGCGGTTCTGCGACCACCCGCTGCTGGATCCGGTCGGGGCCTGCCGGCAGTGCATGGTCGAGGTCGAGGGTCAGCGCAAACCGATGGCGTCGTGCACCATCGTCTGCACCGAAGACATGGTGGTGCGCACTCAGCTCACCTCCGAGGCCGCGGACAAGGCGCAGCACGGCGTGATGGAGCTGCTTCTGATCAACCATCCGCTGGACTGCCCGATGTGCGACAAGGGTGGCGAGTGCCCGCTGCAGAACCAGGCCATGTCCAACGGCCGCGCCGATTCTCGCTTTGAAGATGTCAAGCGCACGTTCGCGAAGCCGATCAACATCTCCTCGCAAGTGCTGCTGGACCGCGAGCGGTGCATCCTGTGCGCTCGCTGCACGCGGTTCTCCGAGCAGATCGCCGGTGATCCGTTCATCGACATGCAGGAGCGCGGCGCCCTGCAGCAGGTCGGCATTTACGCCAATGAGCCGTTCGACTCGTACTTCTCCGGCAACACCGTGCAGATCTGCCCGGTGGGTGCCCTGACCGGCACCGCCTACCGATTCCGGGCCCGCCCTTTCGATCTGGTCTCCAGCCCCAGCGTGTGCGAGCACTGCGCGGGCGGCTGCGCCGAGCGCACCGATCACCGCCGCGGCAAGGTGCTGCGCCGGCTTGCCGGTGATGACCCCGAGGTCAACGAGGAGTGGAACTGCGATAAGGGACGTTGGGCGTTCCGGTACGACACCCAGCCCGATGTGCTCACCACTCCCCTGGTCCGCGACGCCGACGGTACGCTGCAGCCGGCGTCGTGGGCGCACGCGATCGTCGCGGCCACAAGGGGATTCGAGGCGGCTCGCGGGCACACCGGTGTGCTCGTCGGGGGCCGGGTGACCTGGGAAGACGCCTACGCCTATTCCAAGTTCGCGCGAATCACGTTGGACACCAACGACATCGACTTCCGCGCGCGCCCGTACTCGGCCGAAGAGGCGGAGTTTCTGTCGGCGCGCGTCGCGGGCCTGCCACTCACGGTCAGCTATTCCGATCTGGAATCGGCGCCGGTGGTCGTGCTGGTCGGGTTCGAACCCGAGGACGAGGCGCCGATCGTATTCCTGCGGCTGCGCAAGGCCGCCCGCAAGCATGGCGTGCCGATCTACGCGGTCGCCCCGTTCGCCACGCGCGCGCTGACGAAGATGTCCGGCCGGTTGATCCAAACCGTGCCCGGCGCGGAACCGTCGACCCTGGACGGTCTGGCCACCGGCGAGGTGGGCGACCTGTTGTCCCACCCCGGAGCGGTCATCATGGTCGGCGAACGCCTGGCCACGGTGCCCGGTGGGTTGTCCGCGGCGGCCCGGCTCGCCGATGCCACCGGGGCCCGGCTGGCCTGGGTGCCGCGGCGTGCCGGGGAACGTGGCGCGCTGGAGGCCGGAGCACTGCCCGGGCTGCTGCCCGGCGGTCGTCTGGTGGCCGACGACACCGCCCGCGCACAGGTTGCCGCGGCATGGAATGTCGACGAATTGCCTTCCGCCGCTGGGCGTGACGTCGACGGCATTCTGGCCGCCGTGCAGGACGGAAGCCTGGGAGCGCTGCTGGTCGGCGGTATCGAACCCGCCGACTTCGCCGATCCGGATGCCGTCTTGGCGGCGCTGGACGCCGCCCGCTTCGTCGTCAGCCTCGAGCTACGGCGCAGCGAGGTCACCGAACGCGCCGACGTGGTGTTCCCCGTCGCGCCCACCACGCAGAAGGCGGGCGCATTCATCAACTGGGAGGGCCGATTCCGGCCCTTCGCGCCCGCGCTGCACGGCAGCACCCAGCAGGCCGCCCAATCCGATCATCAGGTCCTCGACACGCTCGCCGACGAAATGGGCGTGTACCTCGGAATGACCAGCGTCGCAACGGCTCGCGAGGAGATGTCGGCGCTGGGCAACTGGGACGGCGAGCGCGCAAGCGGCGCACCGGTCGACGCGGGGGAACCGCCCCAGCCCGGCAAGGGCGAAGCCGTGCTCACCGGCTGGCGGATGATGCTCGACAACGGCCGTGCACAGGATGGCGAACCGTATCTGGCCGGAACAGCACGCAAACCCGTGGCGCGGCTGTCGGCCGGCACCGCGACCGAGATCGGCGCGGCCGAGGGCGACACCGTCACGGTCAGCACATCGCGCGGCTCAATCAGCCTGCCGCTGAACATCACTGACATGCCCGACCGGGTGGTGTGGCTGCCGCTGAACTCGCCGGGCTCCGCGGTGCAGCGGGACCTGGGCGTCACCGTCGGCAACATCGTGCGAATCGGAGCGGGCTCATGACCACCTTCGGACACGACACCTGGTGGCTGGTGCTCGGCAAGGCGCTGGCCATCTTCGTCTTCCTGATGCTGAACGTACTGCTCGCGATCCTGCTCGAGCGCAAGATCCTGGGCTGGATGCAGCTGCGGCCCGGACCCAATCGGGCCGGCCCCTGGGGCGCCCTGCAGAGCCTGGCCGACGGGATCAAGCTGGCCCTCAAGGAGAGCATCACCCCGGTCGGCGTCGACAAGTTCGTTTACTTTGCGGCGCCGGTCATCTCGACGATCCCCGC
This sequence comes from Mycobacterium sp. IDUB_19, assembly GCF_055419445.1. Taxonomy (NCBI): domain Bacteria; kingdom Bacillati; phylum Actinomycetota; class Actinomycetes; order Mycobacteriales; family Mycobacteriaceae; genus Mycobacterium; species Mycobacterium sp. IDUB_19. The sequence goes on from NZ_JBVAXR010000010.1 coordinate 37,435, forward strand.
GTTCACCGCGTTCGCGTTCATCCCGTTCGGCCCCGAGGTGTCGATATTCGGCCACCGCACCCCGCTGCAGCTGACCGACATGCCGGTCGCGGTGCTGTTCATCCTGGGGCTCTCGGCGATCGGTGTCTACGGCATCGTGTTGGGCGGCTGGGCATCCGGCTCCACCTACCCGCTGCTGGGTGGGGTGCGGTCCACCGCGCAGGTCATCTCCTACGAGGTGTCGATGGGGCTGTCGTTCGCGGCCGTCTTCCTGTTCGCCGGCACCATGTCGACGTCGGGAATCATCAAGGCGCAGGACGGCGTCTGGTACGTATTCCTGTTGCTGCCGTCGTTCATCATCTATCTGATCTCGATGGTGGGTGAAACCAACCGCGCCCCATTCGACCTGCCGGAGGCCGAGGGTGAACTCGTCGCCGGCTTCCACACCGAGTACTCGTCGCTGAAGTTCGCGATGTTCATGTTGGCCGAATACGTCAACATGATGACGGTTTCGTCGCTCGCGACGCTCATGTTCTTTGGCGGCTGGCATGCTCCCTGGCCGCTCAACATGTGGGATGGCGCCAACACCGGCTGGTGGCCGGTGCTCTGGTTCACCGCCAAGATGTGGGTCTTCCTGTTCATCTACATGTGGCTGCGGGCCAGCCTGCCCCGGCTGCGCTACGACCAGTTCATGGCACTGGGCTGGAAGCTGCTCATCCCTGCGTCGCTCGTCTGGGTGCTGATCGCGGCGGTTATCCGCACGCTGCGCAACCAGGGCTATGCGCATTGGACTCCCCTGCTGGTGGTCTGCAGCATCGTCTTCGCCGTTGGACTCGTGCTCGTGCTGCGTAAGCCATTCAGCCCGCCGGGCAATCGCGCACTGGCGCGCGAGCTTCGCAAGCGTCGCGACGAGGCACCGCCGCCACCGGCATTCCCGACACCACCGCTGCCGGCCAAGGTTCTGACGTCGTCAGTCGGTGCGAGCAAGGAGAAAGCACGTGGCTAAATTCCTGGACGCCGTCGCAGGATTCGGCGTCACATTCAGCGCGATGTTCAAAAAGCGTGTCACCGAGGGGTATCCGGAGAAGCCCGGCCCGGTCGCCCCGCGCTATCACGGCCGTCATCAACTCAACCGCTACCCCGACGGCCTGGAGAAGTGCATCGGCTGCGAGCTGTGCGCTTGGGCCTGCCCGGCCGACGCGATCTACGTCGAGGGCGCCGACAACACCGACGAGGCAAGGTTTTCGCCGGGAGAGCGTTACGGCCGGGTCTACCAGATCAACTATCTGCGGTGCATCGGCTGCGGTCTGTGCATCGAGGCCTGCCCGACCCGCGCGTTGACAATGACCAACAACTACGAGATGGCCGACGACAACCGCGCCGACCTGATCTACGAAAAGGACCGGCTGCTGGCGCCGCTGCTGCAAAACATGCTCGCGCCGCCGCACCCCAGGGCCGAAGGCGCCACCGACAAGGACTACTACCAGGGCAACGTCACCGCAGATGGCTTGCGCGAGAACCAGAACGCGGGAGAGGCCCGGTGACCACCACACTGGCGACCGATGTCATGATCCGGACCTCCACCGGCGAAGCGGTCGCCTTTTGGCTGCTGGGCGCCCTCGCCGTGATCGGCGCGATCGGGGTGGTAACCGCCGTCAACGCCGTGTACTCGGCGATGTTCCTGGCGATGACCATGATCATCCTGGCCATCTTCTACATGATCCAGGACGCTCTGTTTTTGGGTGTGGTTCAAGTCGTGGTCTACACCGGCGCGGTGATGATGCTGTTCCTGTTCGTGCTGATGCTGATCGGCGTGGACTCCGCGGAATCACTGAAGGAAACGCTGCGCGGGCAGCGCGTCGCCGCGGTGATCACCGGACTCGGGTTCGGCATTCTTCTGGTCGCCGCCATCGGCAAGGTGACGACCGGGGGTTTCGTCGGATTGACCACCGCGAACGCCAACGGGAACGTCGAAGGCCTGGCGGCGCTGATCTTTTCGCGCTACCTGTGGGCGTTCGAGCTGACCAGCGCACTGCTGATCACCGCCGCGGTCGGGGCGATGGTGCTGGCGCACCGCGAGCGTTTCGAACGTCGCAAGACGCAGCGTGAACTCTCCGAAGAACGGTTCCGAACCGGTCGCCCGACCCCGCTGCCCAGCCCCGGCGTCTACGCACGCCACAACGCGGTGGACGTGGCCGCGTTGCTGCCCGACGGCTCCTACTCGGACGAGTCGGTGTCGAGCATGCTGCAAACCCGCGGCGCGGACGGCAAAGAGACTCCCCGCCGGCAGGCCATCAAAGGCGGTGCGTCATGAATCCGGCTAACTACCTTTATCTTTCGGCACTGCTGTTCACCATCGGGGCCTCCGGAGTGCTGTTGCGCCGCAACGCCATCGTGATGTTCATGTGCGTCGAGCTGATGCTCAACGCCGTCAACCTGGCATTCGTCACCTTCGCGCGCATGCACGGCCACCTGGACGGACAGATGATCGCGTTCTTCACGATGGTGGTGGCCGCGTGCGAGGTCGTGATCGGCCTGGCCATCATCATGACGATTTTCCGTGCCCGCAAATCGGCGTCGGTCGACGACGCGAACCTACTCAAAGGCTAAAGATCGCCGCGATGACACACTTGACCTGGCTGCTCGTGGCACTACCGCTGGCGGGTGCCGCAATCTTGCTGTTCGGCGGCAGACGCACCGACGCGTGGGGACATTGGCTGGGCGTCGTCGCCGCGCTGGGGGCGTTCGGGGTGGGCGCAACACTGCTGTCGGACTTGCTGAGCCGCGACAGTGAGCACCGCGCCATCCACCAGACGGTGTTCACCTGGATCCCGGTCGACCAATTCCAAGTCGACTTCGGGCTGCAGATCGACCAGTTGTCAATCTGCTTCGTGCTGCTGATCTCCGGCGTGGGATCGCTGATCCACATCTACTCGGTCGCCTACATGGCCGAAGATCCGGACCGCCGAAGGTTTTTCGGATACCTCAACCTGTTCCTGGCCTCGATGCTGCTGCTGGTCGTCGCCGACAACTACCTGGTGCTCTACGTGGGCTGGGAAGGCGTCGGTCTGGCGTCCTACCTGCTGATCGGATTCTGGTATCACAAACCGTCGGCAGCGACGGCGGCCAAGAAGGCGTTCGTGATGAACCGAGTCGGCGACGCCGGCCTGGCGCTGGGCATGTTCTTGATGTTCAGCACGTTCGGAACCCTTTCGTATGCCGGTGTTTTCGCCGCCGCCCCGGCCGCCAGCCGCGGCGTGCTGACGGCGATGGGGTTGCTGCTGCTGCTGGGCGCCTGCGCCAAGTCCGCGCAGGTTCCGCTGCAGGCCTGGTTGGGTGACGCCATGGAGGGCCCGACCCCGGTGTCCGCGCTGATCCATGCCGCGACCATGGTGACCGCCGGTGTGTACCTGATCGTGCGGTCCAACCCGATTTACAACCTCGCTCCGGGCGCCCAACTCGGCGTCGTCCTTGTCGGCGCCGTGACCCTGCTGTTCGGGGCGTTCATCGGCTGCGCGAAGGACGACATCAAGCGCGCGCTGGCGGCGTCGACGATGAGCCAGATCGGCTACATGGTGCTGGCCGCGGGGCTCGGTCCCGCCGGTTACGCGTTCGCGATCATGCATCTGCTCACCCACGGCTTCTTCAAGGCCGGGTTGTTCCTCGGGTCGGGCTCGATCATTCACGCGATGCACGAAGAGCAGGACATGCGCCGTTACGGTGGGCTGCGCGCCGCCCTGCCCGTCACGTTCATCACCTTCGGGTTGGGATACCTGGCGATCATCGGCGTGCCGCCGTTCGCGGGCTTCTACTCCAAGGACGCCATCATCGAGGCGGCGCTGGGCGCCGGCGACCTCCGTGGCTACACACTGGGCGCAGCCGCGCTGCTGGGCGCGGGCGTCACCGCGTTCTACATGACGCGGGTGATGCTGATGACCTTCTTCGGCGAAAAGCGTTGGGCCCCGGGCAGCCATCCGCACGAGGCACCGGCCTTGATGTCCGGGCCGATGATCCTGCTCGCCGTTGGGTCGGTGTTCTCCGGCGGCCTGTTCGCCATCGGCGGCACCCTGCCGCATTGGCTGGAACCGGTCGTGGGCGCGCACGAAGAAAGTACGCACGCCCTACCGGCCTGGATCAGCACGACGCTGGCGCTGGCGGTCGTCGCGGTCGGAATCCTGGTGGCTTATCAGAAGTACGGCAGGCTTGAGATTCCCAGAGTTGCTCCCGTTCAGGTGTCGGTGCTGACCACCGCCGCACGTAGAGACCTGTACGGCGATGCCTTCAACGAGGAGGTATTCATGCGCCCTGGCGCGCAGTTGACCGACGCGCTGGTCGAATTCGACAACGTGGGCGTGGACGGCTCGGTCAACGCCCTGGCCGCACTGGTCGGCCGGACCTCAAATCGCTTGCGGGGGCTGCAGACCGGCTTCGCCCGCTCCTACGCACTAGAGATGTTGGCGGGCGCCACTCTGCTGGTCGCGGCGATCCTGGCGGTGCAACTGTGGTGAGCTCGAACGTGCCATGGCTGTCGGTGCTTTGGCTGGTGCCGCTGGCGGGTTCGATCATCATCATCCTGATGCCGCCCGGGCTGCGCCAGCTCGCCAAGTGGACGGGCGTGGTGGTCAGCGTCCTGACCCTGGCGGTCGCGCTCGTCGTCACGCTCGGCTTCAAGACCGGCGGCGCCCCTTACCAATTCCTGGAAAAGCATCCCTGGATTCCCGCGTTCGGCGCCGGCTACAACCTCGGCGTGGACGGCATCGCAGTGGTGCTGGTGCTGCTGACCGCCATCCTCATTCCGCTGCTGCTGGTGGCGGGCTGGAACGACGGCGGCGAGGGCACCCGAGGCGTGCACGCCTACGTCGCCTTGACGCTGGCCATCGAGTCGATGGTGCTGATCTCGGTGATCGCACTGGATGTGCTGCTGTTCTATGTGTTCTTCGAAGCGATGCTGATCCCGATGTACTTCCTGATCGGCGGTTTCGGCAAGGGCGCCGGCCGCTCGCGTGCCGCAGTGAAGTTCTTGCTGTACAACCTGTTCGGCGGCCTGATCATGCTGGCGGCAGTCATCGGGTTGTATGTGGTGACCGCACAACACGGTTCGGGGACCTTCGACTTCCGGGAAATCGTGACCGGCATCTCCTCGGGCCGCTTCGCCGGCGTGGACCCCGCAGTGTTCAAGGCGCTGTTCCTGGGCTTCATGTTCGCGTTCGCCGTCAAGGCCCCGCTGTGGCCGTTCCACCGCTGGCTGCCCGACGCCGCGGTCGAGGCCACTCCGGCCACCGCGGTCTTGATCACGGCGGTGATGGACAAGGTCGGCACCTTCGGGATGCTGCGCTACTGCCTGCAACTGTTCCCCGATGCGTCAAACTATTTCCGGCCGCTGATCGTGACGCTGGCCATCATCGGGGTGATCTACGGCGCGATCGTCGCGATCGGCCAAACCGACATGATGCGCCTGATCGCCTACACCTCGATCTCGCACTTCGGGTTCATCATCGCCGGCATTTTCGTGATGACGAGCCAGGGCCAGAGCGGTTCGACGCTGTACATGCTCAATCACGGCCTGTCCACGGCGGCGGTATTCCTCATCGCGGGATTCCTGGTAACACGACGGGGCAGCCGGTTGATCGCGGACTACGGCGGGGTGCAGAAGGTGGCGCCGATCCTGGCCGGCACCTTCCTGGTCTCGGCCATGGCCACCCTCTCGCTGCCCGGCCTCGCGCCGTTCATCAGCGAATTCCTGGTCCTACTGGGCACTTTCAACCGGTACTGGCTGGCCGGCGCGTTTGGGGTGACCGCATTGGTGCTGGCGGCGATCTACATGCTGTGGCTCTACCAGCGCGTGATGACCGGACCGGTGGCCGAAGGCAACGAGAAAATCACTGATCTGCGGCTACGCGAGCTGGTCGTCGTCGCACCGTTGATGGCGCTGCTGTTTGTTCTCGGCGTCTATCCCAAGCCGGTGCTCGACATCATCAATCCTGCTGTAGACCACACGATGATCACCATCGGCCAGCATGATCCCGCGCCGACGGTACCGGTGGGTACGGGCGTACCCCGGACAGCCGAAGGACCGCACCAATGACCCTTCCCACCCCCAGCATCGAGTACTTCCTGCTGTGCCCGATGCTCATCGTCTTCGGCATCGCGGTGGTCGGCGTGCTGGCTGAAGCGTTCCTGCCCAGAAACTTTCGCTACGTCTCGCAGGTAGCGCTGGCCCTCGGCGGTTTGGTCGCGGCATTCGTCGCCGACATCGTGGTCAGCCGTTCGCTACCCGCGTCCGGTCGCAGCGCGGTACTGGGTGCGGTGGCCATCGACCGGCCCACGCTGTACCTGCAGGGCACCGTGGTGCTGGTGGCCGTGATGGCCGTCATCTTCATCGCCGAGCGCAGCAACATGGCCCAGACCGCCAACAAGGTGGCGGTCGCTGCGGGGGTGTCCGGGCATGCCTCCGGATTGGATGCCTTTACCCCGCAGGCATCCGCGGTCCCCGGCAGCGACGCCGAACGTGAGGCCGAGCGGGCCGGAGGCGCCCAGACCGAGCTCTTCCCGCTGCTGATGCTGTCCGTCGGCGGCATGATGGTGTTCCCGGCAGCCAACGACCTGTTGACGATGTTCGTTGCGCTGGAAGTGTTGTCGCTGCCGCTGTACCTGATGTGCGGGCTGGCGCGTCACCGCCGGCTGCTGTCGCAGGAAGCGGCGATGAAGTACTTCCTGCTGGGCGCCTTCTCGTCGGCGTTCTTCCTCTACGGTGTGGCGTTGGTCTACGGCGCCACCGGCACACTGCTGCTGACCGGTATCCGGGATGCGCTTGCGGCCCATGGTGATAGCTCGATGGCGCTGGTCGGCGTCGCACTGTTGTCGGTCGGCCTGTTGTTCAAGGTGGGCGCGGTGCCGTTCCACTCGTGGATTCCCGACGTGTATCAGGGCGCGCCAACGCCGATCACCGGGTTCATGGCGGCGGCCACCAAGGTCGCGGCGTTCGGCGCACTGCTGCGCGTGGTCTACGTCGCGTTGCCGCCCCTGCACGAGCAGTGGCGCCCTGTGCTGTGGGCCATTTCGATCCTGACCATGGCGGTCGGCACGGTCACCGCGGTGAACCAGGCCGATGTCAAACGCATGCTGGCCTATTCGTCGGTCGCCCACGTCGGTTTCATCCTCACCGGTGTGATCGCCGACAACCAGGCCGGTCTTGCGGCGACGTTGTTCTACCTCGTCGCCTACAGCTTCAGCACGGTCGGCGCGTTCGCCATCGTCGGTCTGATTCGCAACTCCGACGGCGTCGAGGACGCCACGCTGTCGCACTGGGCCGGGCTCGGACAGCGGTCCCCCATTGTGGGCGTGATGCTTTCGATGTTTTTGCTGGCCTTCGCCGGTATCCCATTGACCAGTGGATTCATCAGCAAGCTCACGGTGTTCAAGGCCGCCGCACAAGGTGGCGCCGTGCCGTTGGTGATCATCGGTGTGATCGCCAGCGGGGTCGCAGCCTATTTCTATGTCCGGGTGATCGTGCTGATGTTCTTCACCGAGCCGACGGACAACACCCCACAGGTCGTGGCGCCGGGCATCCTGAGCAAGATCGCTATCGCGATCTGCGCCGCAATCACCGTGATTCTGGGGATCTTCCCGCAACCGCTGCTCGACCTCGCCGACCACGCCGCGCAGTTGCTGCAGTAACCGCGCAGTTGCTGCAGTAACCACCTCAGCCCAAAAACGGCCGCGTGGCCACGACGTAGATCGCCAAGACCGCCAGCGGTGCCGCCAACGGCACCCACGGCAGGTGCAGCGGGAACGACATCGCGACCACGCCCACAAAGGTAAACCCCACTGCGGCAACAATTGTCGGCCAACTTGCCATGACGGCCACGTCCGGCATCCCGGCCGCGTGGCGACAGATCAGGTAGGCGGCCGCGCAAAGGCCCGAAAGTCCGACGTAGACATATGACGGATCGGACATCACGATCGTGGTCACCGATAGCAACACGGCAACCGTGGCGGCCGGTCGAAACACCATCCCGACACCCACCGTAACCATCGCGGCCAACCCGGCGCCCAATGCCGGCCCGTGGGTTCCCACCGCGGCCAAGCCGACCATCACAAGGCCGAATCCCGTTGCCAGAGCATGGAGCCCGAATCGTGCGACCGATGACATTGCTACCCCCGAAGCCGTCCCCGCACCCGGTGGCGGCGATCCGGCATCACGCCCATCGACTGCTCCAAGGTGTGATCTTCCTGCCAAGAGACGACGTCGACACCGATGGTTGCCATGTCGCGATACATGGCGGAACGTTGCAACGCCCACAGCCGATCCACCAGCGGGTCCTGTTCGTCTTCAAACGGAGAACTGTCGAGAGCGTCGACGGCGATCACGACGTGACCGCGTTTACGCAAATCGATCAGCGCCAGGCCGAATTCGGCGTCGAGCAGCGTGGAGAACGCGATGACGATCGCCCCGGCCGGAACGGCCGCGCGCGGGGCCAGTGTGCCGGTGGTGTTTTCGAATCGGCCGCCCGCGCCGAGCACAGTGTCGAGAACGCGATAGAACTGCCGCTGACCGATGTCGGCGCCAATCCACCGTGGGCGATTACCTCCGAGCGCAACGATGCCGGCGCGATCGCCGTAACGCAACGCGGTCTGCACCACCTGAGCGGCGCCACGCACGACTCGTTCGGTGGCGTCGGTTGCCGGGCCCGCGGGCTGCCGATACCCGTCGATCAGCACCACGATGTCGGCGGCGCGGTCGGTCAGTCGCTCCGTCACGTGCAGCCGGCCGCGGCGCGCGCTCACCGGCCAGTTGACCGCCCGCAGTTGGTCACCCGGAACGTAGGGACGAATATCGGCGTACTCGACGCCCGGGCCGGTATGCCGGGTCAGGTGGGCGCCCAGGCGGTCGAGCAACTCGGTTCGCGGGATGGGCGTCGACTGCGGCGGCGTCAACGGAAACACGATGACATCGGCGGCGTCGACGGTTGCCGTCCCCGTCAGCAGGCCACCGCGCGCCACCGCATCAACCCGGGCTCCGATCGCGTACCTGCCCCAGCGTTGTGCCACTGCCACAACCGTTTTCGCGTGCCGGGAATCCGAAGCGAGAACTTCGAGCTCCATGCCATCGACGGCGGGAACCGTCAGTTCGACCGCCCATGCTCCGGGCGCCCCGGCTTCCTCCGTGGCCGACAGCGTCACCCTCGCCCGCTCGCCTTCGAAGCATCGCTGTGACTCCGGCTCCCCGCGAACGTAGATCTTCGGCACGGGGTGCTGCCAGCTGATCGAGCACAGCACGCCGAGCAGGGGCGCCGCGAACGCGACGAGCTGCCAATGCGCGCCGATCACGGCGGCGGTGAGCGCAACCCCCGCGCAGGTCGCGATTGCCCGTGTCAATGGCGATGCGCGCCATCGGAACTCGACCTCGCGACCGTCCACAGCGGGCTACCCGGCCCCCTCGTTGGTGCGAGGTACCGGCAAGCGCCGCAACAGTTCTCCGACGACGTCGGCGCCCTGGATCTTGCGCACCCACATCTCCGGGCGCAGGGTGATCCGGTGCGCAACCGCCGGGACGGCGAGAGCCTTGACATCCTCGGGGATCACATAATCGCGGCCGAGCAAGAGCGCACGAGCGCGGGCAAGCTGAACCAGGTCGAGTTCGGCGCGCGGACTGGCGCCCACGGCGACCTGCGGATGGCGCCGGGTCGCGGTGGCCAGCGACACCACGTAATTCAAGACGTCTTCGTGCACCGTCACCTGCTCGACCGATTCGCGCATCGCCAGCAGATCGTGGCCATCCACCACCTGATTGACCGTCGGCTCGGCCGAACCGCGGTCGAGGCGCCGGCGCAGCATCGAGGTTTCGTCGCGCTCGGAGAGGTATCGCAGTTCCAGCCGCATCGCGAATCGATCCAGCTGCGCCTCTGGCAACGGGTAGGTGCCTTCGTACTCGATCGGGTTGTCGGTGGCCAGAACGATGAATGGCGTTGGCAGCTTGTGGGTTTCGCCGTCGATGCTGACCTGTCCTTCGGCCATCGCCTCGAGCAGCGCCGCCTGGGTCTTGGGTGGAGTGCGGTTGATCTCGTCGGCGAGCAGCAGGTTGGTGAAGATGGGGCCGGCGCGAAACGCGAAGTGGCCCGACTGCATGTCATAGATCGTCGAACCGAGCAGGTCCGCCGGCAGCAGGTCCGGCGTGAACTGCACCCGGGTGAATCGCAGACCCAGCGCGGCGGCGAAGGATCGCGCGATCAGTGTCTTGCCCAGTCCGGGGAGATCTTCGATGAGCACGTGGCCGCGCGCGAGCACCGCGGTGAGGATCAGCGTGAGCGCGGTGCGTTTTCCCACCACCACGCGTTCGATCTCGTCGAGCACCGCCTCGCAGTTCGCGGTGGTGGTCGCGGCCGGCATCGTGACGCCTTCTGTCATACCTGCTCCAACTTCCTCAGGATCTCTTCGAACGCGGCCCGGCCGGGACCGGGCTGGCGGTCACCGGTGCGGCTGATGTCGTTGGGGTTGACCCATTCCCACAGTTCGGCGCCGAACAGCATGCGGCCGGTCGACTGAAATGCCTTCGGGTCCTTGGCTTGTCGTTGACCGGTGGCGATTTCGTACCGGCGGGCGAGCATGGGACGCAGATGCCGATCCCAGTCCGCTCGAGTGGACTCGGACCAGCGAATAGTCGTCTCGGTGGTGGCCAGCCAGCGGCGCAGCGAATCCCCGAGATCGTCGGGGTCCAGGTCGGGCCCGGGTTCGGTCCCGCGCCCCAGCAGCCGGCGAACGTCGAGCAGCACCAGGGCCAGGGCAACACCGGAGGCCACCAACACGAACGGGCGATCATGCACGATCAGCACCAAGAGCTCGGCGCCGACGATCAAGCAAACACCCAGGGGCATCAGCCTTTTCATACTGGGCTCCGAAGCTCTGCGAGAACCAGCCGCAGCACGTCTACCGCGACGTCCCGCTGCCCCTCATTCATCACGTGCGGGCTGAATCGTGCCTCCTCGAACAGATTCACCAACTGAACGGCGTTATCAATATGCAGCGCATGGCGTTCGACGGCGCGAGCCAGTACCTCGGTCGGTGTGTCGAACTCCTGCGGCGCAGCTCCGGGCACATTCGCGAGCTCACGTTCCATCGCGGCATAGCACGCGATGATGGCCTCTCGCGGTTCGCGGCTACGGTCCGACATCTCGGCCAGCCCGACTTCGGCTGCGCGCACGAGGGATTCCGACGACCGCGTCGGCGGCCGATCCTCGATGTAGTCATCGGCAAGGGTGTGCAGGGTCGCGGCGCGGAATCTCCGCCGGGACATGATCAGCGTCCCGGCGACGAGGATCAGCATCACCGGAACCGTGGCGGCCAACAGAATTCCCAGCATGTTGCCGCTGTCGTTGTGCGGGGGCCGGTGCTGCGGCGGCGGCCCGGCGGTGTGCTGCTGCGCGCCGGCATCCGGTGCATGCTCAGCGGGAGGAACACCGTGGGGCAGCGATAATCGGGCCAGCAGCATCGCAATCAACAGCCACGCGACGATCACCGCGAGCCCGATCAACAACACGCGCCAGCTCGGTCGCCCTCGGCCGGTGCCGAGCATCTCGGAGAGATCACTCGTCTTCGGCGCCAACGCACGTGGATCCCGCAAACGGGCGATCACCGCGACTGCCAGCAACGCGAGGGCCGCACTCAACAGGACGACGACGAACACCAGCGCCGCCCGGCCACCACCCGACTCCGGATGCGCTGCATGATCGCGAGCCGGAAGATATCCGCGCAGCGCAGCGGCAACGACGATCAACAGCACGATGAGCGCAACGACGCGCCCCGTCGGCTTATCGGGCATCTGGCACACCACTCGCCGGTTTTCCTATGCCGTTGCGGCACAGACCTGATTCATCCTTGCACGTCAGGCGGGAAAATCGCTAGACCACGGTAAACGGCCGGAAGCTGCCGTCGAGAACCTCATGGTGACCGATCGTGCGCCCGGTAACGGTGGCGGGGTCCACCAGCGCCAATTGCACTGCCGCCCGCGCGAATTCATCTTCCGATGCCGTGTCATTGAACGCTGTTGCGTAGTACGACAGGCCGGGCGTCATGATCGGCTTCGACGGTGCCAGCGCGTTGACGGCGATGTGGTGATCTGCCAGGTCGAACGCAGCGCACTGGGTGAGATGCTCGAGCGCTGCCTTGGATCCGCCGTAACCAGGCAGGACACCGCCGCTTCGGTCCGGATAGGGTCCGTCGCCGGGCAACCGCGACGCCACCGAGGTGATGTTGATGATCGAGCCGCCACCGGCCTCGATCATGTCCGGCGACACCATCTGCATCAACTCGTAGGCCGCGAACACCGCGATGTCAAAGTGACGGCGGAACGCCGACAACGGCGTGCTGACGAACCCCGGCCAGCCGGGCTTGGCGGCACCGACGGCTTTGGCGGGCTTTGCGCGCGGTTGTCCACCGGGTACCGGTGGCCGGCCCGGCGCGGTGAAGGCCGCGTTGTTGATCAGAACAGTGATGGGGCCCAACGCATCTCGGGCCTGTTCCACCAACCGGGCGACGTCGTCGCGGTCGGTCAGATCGGCGCGGACCGCTACCGCGCGCCCACCCGCCGCCTCGATGGCGGCGACCGTCTCACCGATGGTTCCCGGCAACCGGTCGTCCCACACCTGCTCGGTGCGCCCGGCCACCGCCACGGCCGCGCCCTCGGCGGCGAGCGCCAGCGCGATCGACCGGCCCAAACCGCGGCTGCCGCCGGTGACAATCGCGGCACGCCCGGCAAGTCGCTGCGTCATCGCGTCGCCCCGTGCACGACGATGGCGGCCGTCTGCTCCACCCACGCGTCATCCAGCTTTTCGTCCGGGCGCAGCAGCATCCGAAGCATCGTGGCGCCCCCAATCAACTCGATCAAGCGGTCCGGGTCCACATCAGGATGTGCCTCACCCCGGTCGACGGCCTCGCGTAGCCGCACCCGCACCGCGGCGAACAGGCCGGTGAAACGCGACATCACCCGTGCGTTGAGCTCGGGGTCGGCCGTCATATCCGCCACCAGCCCCGTCAGCGCGGCCCGCACCACCGGAGTGGTGAACACATCCCGTGTCGCCTCGATCATCATCCGCAGATCAGCGGCAAAGTCGCCGGCCGGGGCCTCCAGCGCACTGGGCGCGGTCGGAAACGCCGCTTCATGCACCAATTCCGCCTTGCTCGACCATCGGCGATACAGCGCCGATTTCGTGGTGCCGGCCCGCTCGGCAACGGCGGCCAGGGTGAGGTTCGAATAGCCGATTTCCACAAGCAGTTCCGCGGTCGCCGCAAGGATGGCAGAGTCAATACGCGGATCCCTGGGGCGCCCGGCACCAGGGGCCTTGTCAAGGTCGGACGGGTCTGCTTTCATAACGCTACCTACCGTATCGTAATTGCCGCGAAAGGTCTCAAAGAATGGAGGCACCCCGTGGCCAATGAGCCTGTGCTCGACAACGTCGACCGACTTCAACGCTCGAGCCGCGACGTCACGACGCTGCCGGCGGTGATGTCGAAATGGCTGTCCACCGTGTTGCCCGACGGCGCGACACCCGACGTCACCGTCGAAAGCGGCGTCGACTCGACGGGCATGTCGTCGGAGACGATCATCCTGACCGCCCGGTGGCAAGAGGGAGGGCAGTCGATCGAGCAGAAGCTGGTGACGCGGGTCGCGCCCAGCGCCGAGGACGTGCAGGTCTTCCCCACCTATCGCCTTGATCATCAATTCGAAGTGATCCGCAAGGTCGGCGAAATCACCGAGGTCCCCGTCCCGCCGGTGCGCTGGCTCGAGCCCACCGGCGACGTCCTGGGCACACCCTTTTTCGTGATGGACTACGTCGACGGTGTGGTACCGCCCGACGTCATGCCCTACACCTTCGGCGACAACTGGTTCGCCGATGCGTCCGTCGAGCAGCAGCGCGGACTTCAGGACGCCACCGTCGGGGTGCTGGCGAAGTTGCACTCAATCCCCAACGCGGAGAATACGTTCGGATTCCTGTCTGAAGGTCAAGGCGAGACCGCGTTGCGTCGGCACTACAACTGGGTGCGGGGTTGGTACGACTTCGCGGTGCCGGACATCGGCCGATCACCGCTGTTGGAGCAAACATTCGACTGGCTGGAAGACAACTGGCCGACGGAAGTGGACGCGCGTGAGCCGGTGCTGCTGTGGGGTGACGCCCGGGTTGGCAACGTCTTGTACCGCGACTTCCAGCCGGTCGCGGTGCTGGACTGGGAGATGGTGACACTGGGTCCGCGCGAGCTCGATGTCGCGTGGATGATCTACGCGCACATGGTGTTCCAGGAGCTCACCGGCCTTGCGGGGCTGCCGGGATTGCCCGATGTGATGCGTGAGGAGGACGTGCGCGCGACCTACCAGCGGCTCACCGGCGTCGAGGTGGGCGACCTGCGCTGGTTCTACGTGTATTCCGGCGTGATGTGGGCTTGCGTGTTCATGCGCACCGGTGCGCGGCGGGTGCACTTCGGCGAAACCGAGAAGCCCGACGACGTCGAGTCGCTGTTCTACCACGCCGGATTGATGAAACGTCTTATCGGAGAGGACCAGTAATGCTCGGACCGCTCGACGAGTACCCGGTACATCAGATCCCCCAGCCGATCGCGTGGCCCGGCTCCTCGGACCGCAACTTCTACGATCGGTCCTACTACAACGCCCACGACCGCACCGGAAACATCTTCTTGATCAGCGGCATCGGCTACTACCCCAACCTCGGGGTCAAGGACGCGTTCGTGCTCATCAGGCGCGGGGACACACAGACCGCGGTGCACGTCTCGGATGCCATCGATCAAGACCGGCTCAACCAGCACGTCAACGGCTACCGCGTCGAGGTCATCGAGCCTCTGCACAAGCTGCGGATCGTCCTCGACGAAACCGAGGGCATCGCAGCCGATCTCACCTGGAAGGGCTTGTTCGACGTCGTGCAGGAGCAGCCACACATCCTGCGGGCCGGCAACCGGGTCACCCTGGACGCGCAGCGTTTCGCGCAGCTCGGCAGCTGGAGCGGACACATCGTGATCGACGGCGAGGAAATCACGGTCGACCCCAACACCTGGCTGGGTAGCCGCGACCGGTCGTGGGGCATCCGGCCGATCGGTGAGGCCGAGCCGGCGGGACGGCCGGCCGACCCGCCGTTCGAGGGCATGTGGTGGCTCTACGTGCCAATGGCTTTCGACGACTTCGCGATCGTGCTGATCATCCAGGAGGAGCCCAACGGGTTCCGCTCGCTCAACGACTGCACCCGGATCTGGCGCGACGGCCGCGTCGAGCAGCTGGGTTGGCCACGGGTCAAGATCCACTACCGCTCCGGCACCCGCATTCCGACCGGCGCCACGATCGACGCAACCACTCCCGACGGCTCCCCCGTCCACTTCGACGTCGAGTCGAAACTGCCGGTGCCCATTCACGTCGGCGGCGGCTACGGCGGCGATTCGGACTGGATACACGGCACCTGGAAGGGCGAGAAGTTCGCCGAACGCCTGACGTACAACATGACCGACCCGGCGATCATCGGACGATCCGGTTTCGGGGTGATCGACCATGTCGGCCGCGCGGTCTGCATCGAGGGCGACAAAGCTCCGGTCGAAGGCTGGGGCCTCTACGAGCATGGCGCGCTGGGTCGCCACGACCCGTCGGGGTTCGCCGACTGGTTAACGGTTGCGCCGTAACCGATCTCGCGCCGAACGTCGACTTGTCGGGCCATTTTGAGGTATAGCCGCGCAACAAGTCGACGTTCGCCGCGGGACGGGGGTACCGCTGGCGCGGCACAATGCGGTTGACTGGAGGACGTGACGATGCCGTCGTGGACTGTCGATGTTGTGGTGGTCGGTGCCGGCTTTGCCGGCCTTGCGGCGGCGCGAGAGCTGACTCAACAGGGTCACGACGTGGTGGTTTTCGAAGGCCGGGACCGGGTCGGCGGGCGTTCATTCACCGGCAGCGTCGCAGGATTGCCGGTCGATATGGGCGGTGCGTTCGTCGGTCCGACCCAAGACGCCGTGCTGGCGCTGGCGGCCGAGCTGCAGATCCCGACCATGCCTACGCACCATGACGGCAAGAACGTCATCCACTGGCGTGGCTGGACGCGGTCCTACCGGGGCACCATCCCCAAACTTTCGTTGACCGGGTTGCTCGACATCGGCAGGCTGCGTTGGCAATTCGAAAGAATTGCCAACGGTATTCCGGTGGACGCACCGTGGCGTGCGGACCGCGCCCGTCAGCTTGACGGCCTGTCGTTCGGACAGTGGTTGTGCTCGGTACGCGCCACCGCCTCGTCGCGCGACCTGATGGCCATCATGGCCCGGGTGACCTGGGGATGCGAACTCGATGACGTGTCGATGCTGCACGCGGTGCGCTACGTACGCGCCGCGGGCGGCCTGGACCGGCTGCTCGATGTCGAGGACGGCGCCCAGCAGGACCATTTCCAGGGTGGAACGCAGCAGATCGCCCGAGCCGTGGCGGACGAACTGGGCGCCCGCGTGGTGCTGAACGCCCCGGTCCGCCGCATCGAGCGGCACGGTTCGGGCGTCACGGTCACAACCGAGCGCGGCCAGGCCGACGCCGGGTTCGTCATCGTTGCGATCCCGCCGGCCCATCGTGCGTCGATCGAGTTCACTCCCCCACTGCCCGCCGAGTACCAACAACTGGCTGGGCAATGGCCGCAGGGCCGGCTCAGCAAGGCCTTCGCGGCATATTCGACACCGTTCTGGCGGGCCAACGGATTCTCCGGACAGGCGCTCTCCGACCGGGGGCCGGTGTTCATCACGTTCGACGTCAGTCCGCAGGCCGACGGGCCGGGCATCCTGATGGGATTTGTCGACGCCCGGGCGTTCGACTCGCTGCCCACCGACCAGCGCCGCCGTGACACGTTGCGTTGCTTCGCCTCGCTGTTCGGCGACGAGGCGCTCACACCTCTCGACTATGTGGATCATCGTTGGGGCACCGAGGTTTTCGCCCCGGGTGGTCCGACTGCGGCGGTGCCGCCGGGGTCGTGGACGCGGTTCGGGCCGTGGCTGCGGGAACCGGTCGGGCCGATTCACTGGGCGGGCACCGAGACCGCGGACGAGTGGACCGGGTTTTTCGACGGCGCCGTCAGGTCCGGCCGGCGAGCGGCCGACGAGGTCAGCGCCCTGCTATGAGCTGATCTGCGCGATTGGCAGGGTGACGGATTCGGCGAGTAACCGCAGCTGGCCGGTGACCTCGCGGTGATGCTCCAGCATCGAGCAGTGGCCGCCGGGCAGTTCGACAAGGCCGACGACGTTGGGCGCGGTCCGGGCGATCTCGCGGGAGGCGCCGATCGGGGTCAGCCGATCCCGTTCGCTGCCGATGACCAGGGTCGGCACCGTCAACCCCGATAAGTCGAGGTACCGCGAGCCCAGCGATTCGACGAGCGTCCTCGCGCAACCACCGCGCCCGGCGGGTGATGTCTGCGCGAACAAATCGTGGATGAGTTTCGCGGCGCTGGGGTCGGCGTCCTTGCCGACGGCCAGCATCGCGACGAAAGAGCGACTGGCCAGCAGCGCCGCACTCGGGATCGGGAACCCACCGAACACGTTGATCAGGCTGCGCGCCGCCATCACGCGTGCCGGCGACAATTGGCCCGGCACCGAGAACAGCTTCACCTGGCGCACCAGATCGCCGGTGGTCGTGTTGATCAGCGCGACGGCATCGGCGCGCCGGTGGACTTTGTGGCGGTAGCGCGCCGACCACGCGGCGATCGTGATGCCGCCCATCGAGTGTCCGGCCAATATGGCGCGCTCGTGTGGTGCCACCGTCGCCTCCAACACGCAATCCAGGTCGGAGGCAAGGTGTTTGAGGCTGTAACCGCAGCGGCGCGGGACGCCGCTTCGGCCGTGGCCGCGGTGATCGAACGCGATCACCCGGTAATCGGTGGACAGGTCCGCGATCTGGTACGCCCACGCCCTGATCGCACAGGTGATGCCGTGGCTCAGCACGATCGGATAGCCGTCGGGCGGCCCGAAGACCTCCGCGTGCAACGGCGTGCCGTCGACCGCGCGGACGGTCAGCGTGCGACTCGGCGGTAATACGTCGGGAAGCGGGTCGGCCACACGTGTCGATCGCCGAGCACTCATCGCCAGCTCCCCCCTCGACACGGCCCCGTCGCCGCACCCTGGTTGCAGCGATCCTATATCGGCACGGTCGTCCAACTATGCAATTCCGCCAAACCCGCGCGCCGAATTACAGCACACAATTTTCCGGTAACGAGCAAACCGCGGCACAGCGCCGGTTTCCATGTGAGAGGCTAACTGTCATGTCCCCGATGTCCCGTCGGGCGTTGCTCTCAGCAACGATGAGCGCGGTTACCGGTGGGCTGGTGGCCGCCTGCACATCGGGTCAACAGTCGGCGTCGCCACCGCCTCCGCCGCCGGAGACCAAACCGGACACCCAGTCGGTGCTGATCGTCGGCGCCGGCATGGCGGGCTTGGCTGCCGCACGCAGCCTCGTCGACGCGGGATGGCCGGTGCGCCTGATCGAGGCCCGCGATCGCGTCGGCGGCCGCGTCTACACCAACCGCGACTGGGGCGTGCCGATCGAGATGGGTGCGTCCTGGATCCATGGCACGGCCAACGACCCGATGATGGAGCTGGCGCGCAAGGCACGGGCCCAGGTCATCCCGACCGACTATTACGGGTGGGCGAAGCTCGCGGTGGATCGCCGGCTACCGCAAGTCGACTACGACCCCGACCCTTGGCGTCAGTTCGTTGAGCAGGCTTGTGACCGGGTCACTGGCGGAAGTCTCGGCGCCGCAGTCGACGCCGCCGCGAAACGCGACGAGCTTTCCGCCTCGGACCGCGCGCAGCTGGCATTCTTCGTCGCCACCGAGATCGAGGACGAATTCGCGGCAGGTGCAGACCAGCTCTCCGCCACGACATTTGACGCCGGCGACTTCGCCGATGGCGACCAAGCCGTCATCACGAACGGCTACGACGCACTGCCGAAGCTGCTCGCCGACGGACTTCAGATCGTCCTCAACACACCGGTCACCGCCATCACTCGCCGCGAAAGCTCCGTCATCGTGCACGCCGGGAACCAGTCGTTCGAAGGACCCGCCGCGATCGTCACGGTTCCGCTCGGGGTGCTCAAAGCCGGATCCATAGCGTTCGACCCGCCGCTTCCCGAGGGACACACCCGCGCGGTGAATGCACTCGGCTTCGGCGTGCTGTCCAAGAGCTTCTTCCGATTCGACCGGCGAACGTGGAAGACGGACAACGCCTTTTATCTCTACCTGGGTACCGACCCGGGCGCCTGGGCACAGTGGTTCACCTTGTCCGGCGCGGCGGGCCCGATCGTGGTGGCATTCAACGCAGGCGACCGCGGCCGGTCGGTGGAGTCGTCTTCTCCTGCCGATGTGACCGCCCGGGCGCTGCCAATCGCGCGCCAGCTGTTTGGCGATGACATCTCGCCTGTGGAGGTCCGGACGTCGAGTTGGGCCACCGACCCGTACGCGCGGGGCAGCTACTCATTCCACGCGCCCGGCTCGGGGCCAGACGACCGGCGCCGCCTGCAGGAACCGATTAGCGATCGGCTTTACCTGGCGGGCGAGGCGGTCGGCGTCGACAATCCGTCCACCGTCATCGGCGCCGTGCTCAGCGGCCGCAATGCCGCCGACCAATTGATGCACCGCTTGAAGGGTTAACGCGAATCGCGAAACATGAAGGCGTTCAGCATTTTTCCAGCGCTACATCGCTGGCCAGCAGCCGCAGCGCTTCGTCAGAGCGCGAATGTGGTTCGGCGGTATGGCCGATCAACGACAACCCACCCACGCTGGTGATATCGAAGACGTTGTAGGTCAGCGACAGTTCACCGACGTCCGAATGCCGGAATCGCTTGACACCGTGGCGATGTGCTTTGACGTTGTGGGCCGCCCAACTGGTGCGGAACTTCTCGCTGCGGGTCTCGAGCTCACCGATAAGGCTGGTGACCGCAAGCGAGTCGGGCGACCGTGCGGCCTCGGCTCTCAGCAGCGCAACGACATCGTCGGCTTCACGGGCCCAATCGGGAAAGAATTGGTCGGCGGCGGCGTCGAAAAACATGAAGCGTGCCAGGTTTGGCGTCGCCCTCGCACCGGAGTACACGGGTGCGTACAGCACACGCCCGAGCGCGTTGGCGGCGACGAGGTCGAGGTGGCCGTTGATCACGATCGCCGGCGCGGTGACCATGCTGTCAAGCAATGCTTGAACGCCATCGGGGATGGTCCGGCCCGCGGGCTGCGCCGATCGGGTTCGATCGCCCTTGCCGGTGGCGGCACGAACAAGATCGAACAGGTGGGCTTCCTCTGCCTCACCGAGTCGCAGCGCTCGGGCGACGGCATCCAGGACCTCCTCGGACACACCGGTCACGTTTCCCCGCTCGACCTGGGTGTAGTACTCGATGCTCACGCCGGCCAGGTGGGCGACTTCTGCACGCCGCAATCCGGGCACGCGCCGCCGCGATCCCGGCGGCAGGCCCACCTGCTCGGGGGTGATTCTCGCCCGTCGGCTCATCAAGAAATCCTTGATGTCCTTGGCAATGTCCATTTCCCCCGAATACCCCGATAGCGGGCAACCACCCGTGCGGGAATGGTGGCGGCCTCACCGTGCGATTACTGAGGCGGGGATTGGGCATAGCTGATACATGACGGCATCGCAGTCAAACCAGCGCTCGACGGGCGACACCATCGCCACCGTCATCATGTTCGTGCTCGCCGCGATCGCCGGAGCGCTCTCGGTTTCGTTTTCGTTCTTCTTCGTGATGGCCACCGATTCGTGCTCGGACAACTGCGACACGTCCGGGCTCGATTGGGCTTACGCCGTGACGTGGGGTGGTGTCGGGGTCGCGGCGATCATTGCCGTCGGCGGCATCATCATCGCAGCGGCGCGCAAGCGGGTCATGTGGGTGTGGCCGACCATCGCGTTGGTGCTGATCATCGTCGCGGTAGTGATTGGTGCACTGTTCGCCAACTCGGTCGTTCCACATCATTGACCGCTGCGCGTTAAAGCGTTGTGCTACTTGCTATTTCTCGAGTGCCTTCGCGCAGGCGTTCAGGATCGCCAGGAAACTCGAACGCAGCATTCGGCGACTGGCCGCCTCCAGCACTTTGCCGCCGGCCGCCGCCGGATGGGTGTAGTTGGTCAGCCAGTCGACGTGCGTCCCGTCGCCGGCGGGGGTAAAGGTCAAGGTGCCGCCCTCGTGATTGAACGGCGGGAACGACTTGACGATCAGGTAGGTGTAGCTGTGCGGCCGGTCGTAGGCCGTGAGTTCCTCCCGGAACCAGGTGCCGACCCCGATCACCTCGCGCACCGCCCCCGTGCCGGCGCCCGCCGTGCCCTTGGCCCAAACGCCCCTGAGAGCCAGCGGAGCGGCGGCCAGACTCGCCGGGTCGGCCAGCCAGTCGAAGACCTGGTCGACAGGCGCCGCGATCGTGCGTTCCAAGTGAATCTCGACCATCAGAACTCCCGCCTGGCAGTACCGGCATTGACCCCCGCCCATGCTAGCCGCCGGGCCAGGCCGCGTGCCGGCTCGCTGCAGCTGGCAACGACGAATATCTTTGCGGTGACGCAGGACACCACAATTGGTACCCGTCAAGAAACCTAAAGAGAGTTTGCTGGTACCCGGTTCACCTGATAACGATTTGGTCACAACGTGCGGATGTTGACTGGAAGGGTGGGGGCGCAACGAAAACTGCCGCCGATCCGGCCGTTAGCTGCGCGCTCCGGTCGGGCGTTGCCGGCGTTGCCCTCAGCTACTTTGGATCTTGGGGAATCGGGAATCCCCGCGAATCACTACGGATCGATTCGAAGGGCAATATCAATCATGAATTTCAGCAGTATCGTCGCGCGTCGGCGAGTGGCCGGCATCAGTGCCGGCGCTCTGCTCGGGGGAATGGCCTTGGGCATCGTCGGTGCGCCGTCAGCGGCCGCCGCACCCGACTGCAGTCCGGCGGGTGTGAACGCCACGGTCTCCTCGGCGCAGGGCGCAGCAGAGCAGTATCTCGCGGCTCACCCGGGCGCCAACCAAGCAGTCATGGCCGCCTACGGACAGCAGCGCCCGGAGGCTGCGTCCAACCTGCGCGGTTACTTCACCGCGCACCCGCAGGAGTACTACGACCTGCGCGGCATCCTGGCGCCGATCGGTGACACCGAGCGTCAGTGCAACGTGTCGGCGCTGCCGGGGAATCTGGAGTCCGCCTACCACGAGTTCATGGCCGGCTGATTCCGTCAGCAGCGACCCGCCACAAAGCCGTGGCGGGTCGTTTTGCGTTCGCGGCGCACAACAACCCGGTGTGAATTGCGCCGTCGGCGGGTAATTCCCAGTCAACCAGCGGAACTGGGAGGTGACGATGCGGCTGCGCCGAAGCGCGCTCAGCGGGCCTGGGATCGCGCGCAAACGCCGGGGCAAAGGCTTCGCCTACTACGGACCCGATGGCGACCCGCTGGCGGACGAGGCCGCCCTGCAGCGGATCAAGGACCTGGTGATTCCACCGGCATGGAAAAAGGTGTGGATCTCGCCGCACCCCAATGGCCACATCCAGGCCGTCGGCACTGACGCGGCGGGGCGCCGCCAATATCTTTACCACTCCGCGTGGCAGCAGGAGCGAGCCGAGGAGAAGTTCGATCGCGTCCTGGAACTGTCCACCCGGTTGCCGGATTTCCGGGCTAAGCTCGCCGCCGACCTCACGCGCCGCGGCCTGACCCGGAAGCGGGTGCTGGCCTTGGCATTACGCCTGCTCGATCGTGGCTACTTCCGCGCCGGCGGCGAACAGTACGCCGACGAACACGAGTCATACGGAATCGCCACCCTGCTGTGTGAGCATGTGACGCTGCGCGGTGATGCGGTCGAATTCGACTATCCCGCCAAGAGTGGGGTGCGACGCACAGTGGAAATCGAAGACGCCGAGGTGATTCGGGCGGTGCGTTCGCTGATGCGCCGTCCCGAACGCACGGAGCGGTTGTTGTCGTGTCGCACCTCATCGGGCTGGGTGGACGTTCGCGCCGACGACCTAAACGCCCGATTCAAGGAGCTCGTCGGCGACGACTACACCGTAAAAGACCTGCGGACCTGGCACGGCACCGTGCTGGCCGCCGCGGCGTTCGTGGACGCGGACCCTGCCGTCTCGCAGCGGGTCGCCAAACGTGTTGAGGCGGCGGTTATGCGCGAGGTCGCCGAGGAGCTGGGCAACACTCCCGCGGTGGCGCGGGGTTCCTACGTGGATCCGCGTGTCGTGGCCGGCTACGAGCAGGGACTGACGATCGCGGCGGCCGCGCCGCGCGCCGAGCGCGCCCGTGGCCCCGAGGCCGCCCAGGAAACACTGGAAAAGGCCACCCGCGCCCTGATCCGACGGGTGGCCAAGCGCGGCAGCACATCCGCGCCGTCTGACCTGGCTAAAAGCGCGTGACTCAGGTTTCATCGCCGCTTGGCCGGGCATCCTGGCAAAACAGCGTGCTATCGATTAAAGGAGGATGACCATCGTGCCGAATCCATCGATCAAAAACGAGAAGATGTACCGCGATTTGCGCAAGCAGGGTAACTCCGAGGAGAAAGCGGCGCGGATCTCCAACGCCGCCGCGGCGCGGGGTAAATCCGCGGTCGGCCGCAAGGGCGGCAAGGCCGGCTCGTACACCGATTGGACGGTGCCGGAGCTCAAAAGGCGCGCCAAAGAGCTTGGTATGTCCGGATATTCGGGTCTGACGAAGGACAAATTGGTCGCCAAGCTGCGCAACCACTGAGTCGATATCGGCGGTCAACCGGTAAGGCCAAGCCGGTCAACGAGGAACAAGAAGGCGGCGGCGTAGTCGTTGTCGCCGGTCTGTCGCCGGATGTCCTCCCAATCCAGCCGTTCGCGCACGGCGCGCACGGCCGGAAGCAGCTTCGCGAAATCGCAATAATGCTCGTGCAGGGCGCGAAGCTGCTGGATGACCACCATGGTCGGCGGCAGCACCGGCATCGGGATGGCCAGCACGTCACGCTGTTCGGCGCGATCCAGCGTCGACGGCTCCACCCGCGCGCCGTTCACCCGGTGCAACACGTCCACGACAGTGTCGCCGGCGCGGGCCTTGAACAGCCAGTCCTCCGGCGGATGTTCGATGTCGAATCCCGCATCGCCCAGTGTGGCGGCCGCGCTCGCCACATCGGATTCGCAGACCACCAGATCGACGTCATGACTGGGTTCTGGTGCGCCGTAAGCCCATAACGCGTAGCTGCCCGCCAACGCGAAGCGCGGCCCGTTCTCCTTGAGTGCCGACGCGGCGCGACGCAACGCCTCGCGCAACGGTGTGACACACGGGTGCTCGGTGGATGCCATGGTGCATAGGGCATACCCGGCCGGCCAGTCAAGCAACCGAGCGCGGCCCGCCATTCGCCATCTGTTTAAGGAGCGGCGAAACGGGCAATCGCAGGGTATGTCAACGTCAGCGCTCCGGATATACGACCGGGCTGTCGTAGTGATTCCTGCCCACAACGAAAAAGCAGATCTCCCGGCCTGTTTGCGCGCGGTGCTGACCGCCGCCTTGTGCGTACCGGTTCCCGTCTGGATCGTGGTGGTGCTGGATTCCAGCGATGACAACAGCGCAAAATTGGCCGGCCAGTACGGACCCGATGTGCACTTCGTCAGCGTCGACGCCCACAATGTCGGTGCCGCCCGGGCGGTCGGCTTCGGGTACGCGCGCTCGCTGACCTCCGATGACGACGAGTGCTGGTATGCCACCACCGATGCCGACAGCCGGGTGGACCCCGGCTGGCTGATCCATCAACTGGGACTCGGTGCCGACATGGTTCTGGGCGTGGTCCGTGTCGAGAACTGGCACCAGCATTCCGCCGATGTCGCCAGCCGCTACATGAACTCTTACCACGCTGATCCGTCGTACGAGGACGGTCAGCACCAGCACGTTCACGGCGCGAACATGGGTTTCAGCGCTCGGGCGTACTGGCGGGTCGGCGGCTTTCGCGCCCTGTCCTCGGGTGAAGATGTCGACCTGGTCGAGCGCTTCGAGGCCGCCGGCTACACCGTTCACCGCGACACCGAATTGTCGGTGATCACCTCAGCACGCACCCAGGGCCGGGCCCCGCGCGGATTCGCGCATCACCTCAGGCAATTGGGGAGATCGGCGGCAGGTGATTGCGCGTGACGGCGGGATTGGTCAAGCACTGGATGGAGTCGGGACGGCTCGACTTGCCACTGCCCGCGTCGGGATGCACCCGGGAACGCTGGCTACGTCTGGCGCTGCTGGCCGAAGAGGACATCGTTGCGGCCCGGATCGCCGAGGCGCATGGTGACGCCGTCGCGATACTCCACGAGCTAGGCGGCAAACCGCCCGACCCCGGTCAGCTGTGGGGCGTGTGGGCGGCCGAATCCCCTGACGCGATGCTGCGGGCCACCGATGTCGGTGACGGCGCCTTCACCCTGAGTGGCACCAAGGTGTGGTGCTCAGGGGCCGGGTTTTGCACGCATGCGCTGGTCACTGCCCGGCTGGATGACGAAATCCGGGGCCTGTTCGCAGTGACACTCGTCGACCCCGCGGTCAAAGCGTTGCCGAGCACATGGTGGAACGCCGGAATGGCCGGCAGTGACACCCGGTCCGTGCAATTCACCAACGCGCACGCGGTGGCCGTCGGCGATCCCGGTGACTACCTGAGTCGGCCCGGGTTTTGGCACGGAGCTATCGGCGTGGCGGCGTGCTGGCTCGGTGGTGCACGCAGAGTTGCCGAGCCGCTATATCGCTGTGCGGCAAGCAAATCCGCCGACGCGTACTCGCTCGCACACCTGGGCGCCGTCGACGCAGCGCTCGCGGCAGGCGACGCGATGCTGGACGCCGCCGCAGCCCAAATCGATTCCGATCCTTTCGACCGGGCCAACACAGCTCAACTGCTGGCCCGCCGAGTCCGGGCCATCGTCGAACATGCGGCCGATGAAGCCATCACCCGCACCGGCCGCGCGTTGGGGCCGGGCCCGTTGTGTCAGGACGGCCGGCATGCTCAGCGGGTCGCCGACTTGAGCATCTACATACGACAAAGCCACGCCGAACGAGACCTGGCCGAGCTCGGAAGGCTGGCGGGGCGTGGGGGATAAGTTGCGGACCGCACCGATAAGTAACTGCGCCAGGTTTGCGGCTCGGCCGCTGACCGGCAGCGGTACTCCGGCACCGGTGTGGATGGCCTCCCTCGACCGGACACCCCTGCCGGCACTGGATTTGACCGAATGCCCCGGCCTGCTCGTCGTCGCTGCGCACCCCGATGACGAAACTCTGGGCCTGGGCGCGACAATTGCACAACTTGTCGCGTCGGGCGTCCCGGTCCGGGTGGTCTCGGTCAGCGACGGCGGCGGCGCCCAGCCGGGTGCGACATCGTCGGGCAGGATTCGTCTGGAAACCACGCGAAGGCACGAATTAGGCAGAGCAGCACGTGTTTTAGGAATTCCCAAGCCGCGATCACTGGATCTTCCCGACGGCCTACTCGCTGATCACCAAAATAAGATCGCCGATTCAATCGTCGATATGCTCGGCGCAGTCGGCGCCCCGCCGTGGTGTGCCGCCACATGGCGAGGCGACGGGCATCCCGATCACGAAGCTGTCGGGCGTGCAGCGGCCGCAGCGTGCGAACGCACCGGCGCCACCCTGCTCGAATATCCAATCTGGATGTGGCACTGGGCTACTCCCACTGATGGGGCGGTGCCGTGGGACCGCGCCCACGCGTTACCCGCTTCCAACTGGGCGCGAATTCGCAAGCACCGTGCCGTGCAATGCTTTCGCAGCCAATTCGAATCGAGGGCCGGCTCACCGCCCGTGCTGCCGCCGTTCGTGTTTCCGCGACTGATGGCGGTGGGAGAGGTGGTGTTCCGGTGACCATGCGGCTGCCCGACGCCTACTTCGACCAGATGTACGCCAGCTCAGACGATCCGTGGCAGCTGGCGACGCGGTGGTATGAGCAGCGCAAGTACGCGATCACCCTGGCCCTGTTGCCAAATCGCCGCTATCGGCATGCGTTCGAGCCCGGCTGTTCGATCGGCACCCTCACCGCGCTGCTGGCACAGCGCTGCGATCACGTGACCGCCGTGGACGTGGCCGATGCCGCGCTGCGAGGCGCGGATGCGCGGCTGCGCCAAGCCGGGTGCCGCGACCGCGTGACGCTGGGCCGGTCTTCTCTCGATGCGACGTGGCCATCCGCGCCCTTCGATCTGCTGGTGCTCAGCGAGGTCGCCTACTACCTGGAAGCCGACTCGCTGGCCGGGGTGCTGGAGCGTGAATGCGTTCGGTTGCAGCCGGGCGCGAATGTTGTTGCCGCGCATTGGCGTCACCCCGTGTCCGACTATCCGCTCACCGGCGACGCGGCCCACGCCGTCATCGCGGGAACGCCGGGACTGACCTCGCTGGGCCGCTACCGGGACGACGACGTCATCGTTGAGGTATTCGACACGGCCGATGGCCGTTCGGTAGCGGCGCGCGAAGACGTACCCGGAGCCGGCTAGCCGAAAAGTGGGTATCGAAACCCTATGCGCGTAGCGACCTTTAACATCCTGCACGGCCGCACCGTCGGCGACGGCGTGGACCCGCGGCGGCTGCGGGAGTGTGTGCGGCTTCTGGATCCCGACGTACTGGCCTTGCAGGAAGTCGACTGTGACCAAGTGCGGTCCTCTCGCGCCGACCTCACCGCAATGGCGGCCGAAGCGATGGGGGCGGTGGCGCATCGGTTTGTGGCCGCGATCTCCGGCACTCCCGGAGCCACCTGGATGGCCGCTACCGGCGATGAGCAACCCGGGACCGCGGCGTACGGGATCGCGCTGCTGTCCCGATTCCCGGTCGCCAGTTGGCAAGTGGTGCGACTGCCCCGCATTCCGACGCGATTTCCGATGTATCTGCCCGGCCCCAACCGGGTGATGATCGTCGACGAGGAACCGAGAGCGGCGGTCATTGCGCGGCTACACACACCGCTAGGTCCGCTGACGGTGGCCAATACGCATTTGTCCTTCGTGCCCGGCTGGAACCGGCGTCAGTTGCGCCATCTGATCCATGACTTACGTGGCTTCCCCGGTCCGCGGTTGCTGACCGGCGACCTCAATATGACGCCCGCCGCGGTGCGCCGTTGGTCGCGCATGCGGCCGTTGGCGGTAGCCGAGACATTTCCGGCCGACGCCCCCCACCGCCAGCTGGACCACATCCTGACCGATGACCCCGAACTGCGTGGTGGCGCAACCGACGCGGAACTCATGCCGATCTCCGACCACCGACCACTGGTTGTCGACCTCGACCGCGCGTGAGCGCAACTGACCGCGGCTACTCAAATGGGACGAATCGACCTCGGACCCGATCGATGTCGTCCGGCAATGGCATCTCGTCGGTGACCAGAGTGATCTCAACCCCCGCATCGGCGCGGTCGATCGAGCGACGCCTCAACATCCGGAGCTTGCCCACGATCACCGAGATTTCCTCTTCGGAAACCCGCCGCGGCAGGAGGGCCAACAACGGCGCGTAACCGACGGCCGGCGCGCCGGCAGGGTAACGGGCGCGGAAATACGTGAGAAGGCTTGAGACTCGTTCGCCTAAACCCATCGCCGACCTCCGTAGTCCCGCCGCGGCCAAGCATCAGCGGCAGTCAATGCCAGGTATAGCCTCGCGGGACGACTTGAAACCTCGGTCGGCGAACTGGGGCGTATTTATGGCCGATCGAGCACCGGGCAGCGATGAACCTGCCTTCTTAGCCGCCTCACGCTGGGCGTCGGCCTTATTCAGCCGGGCTAGCCTTTGCCGACGATGGCGTCGCGGGCGCGGTCGAGCATCGCCGCGAACGGGCCCGCGACCAGGTTCGCCAGTTGCGATTCGACACCGGCATGCGGCCGGGTCGGCGCGATCGCTTCGGCAAGCTTGGCGGCGCGGCCCATGGTTTCGAGCTCGTGGCTGCTCAATTCCTGTCCCAGCCTGGCGAACTCGTCCTTCTCTTCCTGCTCGGCGTGCTCGAGAACCGCGTCGCGCAGTTCGGTAAGTAGCCGGGTGAACTCGTCGCTGTCGACGTCGAGCTTCTCCAGCTTCTGCAGGACCGCTTTGGCTTCGCGCTCTTCCTCCAGTCGCTGCCCAACCACCGCGTTACCGTTGGCAATCTTTCGTTTGGCGCGCGGGTGAACGATTTCCTCCTCGACGGTCTCGTGAACCGCGAGCAGTCGACGCAGGTCGATGAAGGCCTTTTCACGTGTTTCGCCAGACGCCGCAATCGTTTTGGCGAACGAAGACTTGATCTGTTCGTGCTGACCGATGAGAAAGTCGACCACATCGGTGGGCGACGTGTTGGCGGTCTCCGCCATGGAGTCCTCCCCAAAATAGACCGTGGATTTGCGCGCGCCCGGCTGTTTGACGCGCATGCAAGCGGCTACCCGTCACCGCCGTCACCAAACATTCGCCAGGTCAGGGCGGGCGTGATCAGACCAGGTCGTCTATGTTCTCGCGCGGGGGTTACCTACCGATGACCTGGTTCCGGTACTACAGTTTGGGCAGGATCCGAGATTAAGGAGGCCGGTGACGAACCCTCAGGATCCGTTCGGGCACAGTCCCTTTAGCTACGAGGCACTTAGCTACGATCCGCTAGGCCGCGTCCCCTACGCCGGGCCGCCGGCGGGACCGCCGCTGAACATGGCGCCGCCCCCGCCGCCACATCGCCCGCCGGTCAATACCCTCGCCACGTTGTCGGTGGTGTTCGCGTTCGTATTCGCGCCCGTCGGTGCGATTCTCGGACATCTCGGCCTCGCTCAAATCCGCCGTACCGGTGAGCTCGGACGTGACCGCGCGCTGGTCGGGTTGTCGCTGTCCTATGCGTTCATCGTGCTCACCATCGTCGCGCTGACCGGATGGGCGACGATCACCACCCTGGCAGTCTCTCGGCCCAGCCAGACAGCGGCGCCCGCGACCACCGCCGCCCCCGTCACCACCAGCGAGTCACCGACAGCGCCCGCGGTGGCGCCGGACGACATCATCAAGCTCCTGCCGAAGCTGGATGCCCTCAAAGCCATCACCAACGACCAGAATCTAGAGGCCGGCGAAACGTGGGACCATCCCACCAAGAACGACAAGGCCGCATCCATCGATCGTCCGCAATGCTGGGGAAGCATGACCCCCGGGGCGCCCGAGGCCTACACCGTGGACGCGATCCAGCGGTACCGCGGGGAAGAATTCTCCGACACGCAAACCTTGCTGAAGTCGACCCAGATCATCCAAGCCGTCATCGCATTTCGTGATCCGCCCACCGCCCAATCACAAGTCACGAAGCTGATCGACGGATGGCGTCAGTGCGGTGGCGCTCCCGTGACCCTGACCGCCCCGGGCGGGCCGACGTACACACTGTCGCTCAGCCCTCCCGCCGACGCCGGCAACGGCATCACCACGATGGATCTGCTGCCCAAGGGCCTCAAGGTGTGTTTTGTCCGGGCGGCGGCGGCCAAAGCCAACGTCGTTGTCGACCTGTACGTCGTCAGCCTGGGCACGACCGATGCCAGCGGCCCCCGGCAGACGGCCGTGAGCATCGCCAATTACGTCCTCAACAAGATCCCCGACTGACCCCCACGCGTGATCACCCGGCCCAGTACGGTGGGCACATGAAATATCTCGACGTCGACGGAGTGGGACAGGTCAGCCGGATCGGGTTGGGCACCTGGCAGTTCGGCTCGCGCGAATGGGGCTACGGGGACGAGTACGCCGCCGGCGCCGCCCGCGATATCGTGCAACGCGCTCGCGCGATGGGAGTGACGCTGTTCGATACGGCCGAGGTGTACGGGCTGGGCAAAAGCGAGCGGATCCTGGGCGAGGCACTCGGCGACGAGCGCGCCGACGTTGCGGTGGCCAGCAAGATCATGCCGGTCGCGCCCTTCCCCGCGGTGATCAAGCAGCGCGAGCGCGCCAGCGCGCGCCGGCTGCAGCTGGACCGCATCCCGCTCTACCAGATCCACCAGTCCAACCCGCTGGTCCCCGATTCGGTGATCATGCCGGGAATGCGTGACCTCCTCGACAGCGGCGACATCGGCGCGGCCGGCGTCTCGAACTATTCGCTGGAGCGTTGGCAGAAGGCCGATGCCGCGCTGGGGCGTCCCGTCATCAGCAATCAAGTCCATTTCTCGCTCGCCTTCCCCAAGGCGCTCAAGAATCTGGTGCCGTTCGCCGAGCGGGAGAATCGCGTCGTGATCGCC
Organism: Mycobacterium sp. IDUB_19; assembly: GCF_055419445.1. Taxonomy (NCBI): domain Bacteria; kingdom Bacillati; phylum Actinomycetota; class Actinomycetes; order Mycobacteriales; family Mycobacteriaceae; genus Mycobacterium; species Mycobacterium sp. IDUB_19. Next base: position 68,574 of record NZ_JBVAXR010000010.1, read on the forward strand.
TACAGCCCGCTGGAGCAGGGGCTGCTGGGCGGCAAGTACGGAGTCGACAACCGTCCCGGCGGGGTCCGTGCGATAAATTCACTGTTCGGCACGGAAAACCTGCGTCGCCTCGAGCCGCTGCTGCAGCTGTTGCGCGACGTCGCCAACGACGTCGACGCCAAGCCGGCGCAGGTGGCGCTGGCCTGGTTGATCAGCTATCCGGGCGTCGTCGCCATTCCCGGGGCGTCCAGCGTCGAACAGCTCGAGTTCAACGTCGCCGCCGGCGACATCGAGCTGCCCACCGCATCCCGCGACGCGCTCACCGAGGCGGCCCTGGCGTTCCGGCCTGTCTCGGCGGGGCGCTTCATCACCGAACTGGTCCGGGAGAGGGTCCTCCGTCGCTGACCTAGGACTGGTTGGCCTCGACAAACGCGGCGGGGCTGGCGGGCGCACCACGGGCAACGACGAGCGGCATCGACGTCGAGGCGTTGGTGCGCAGGATCGTGTGCACCACGTCGATGAGATCTTCGACGGGCATCAGCTTGCCGGGCATGCAGCCGCGCGCCGACCACAGTGGAACCGCTTTCATCGCGAGATCCATATCCCAGCCCTCGTTCATTCCGGTTTGTCCGTCGCCTTCGCCGCCCGCGCACTCCCCGACGATCAGGTTGGTGAAGCCGATGTCGGAGTGTTCGGCCCGCCACGCTTCCACGAGACGTTCCAGGGCCGCCTTGCTGACGCCATACGCGCCCAAACCCGGCCACGGCGGCCCGAACGTGCCGGCGTCGGAGGAGAGGTACACCGCCTTGCCGGCCGACGCGGTCAAGTACGGGACCGCAGCGGCCGTCACCAACGACGCGCCAATGACATTGGTGTCGAAGATGCGCCGCCACGTGTCGGCGTCGGTATCGACCATGCGGACCAGCGGCCCGACGGCGGGCGTGTAGACGATGTTGTCGATGCCGCCAAGCGCCTCGGCTGCCCGGTCGATGGCGGCGCGACAGGATGCCTGGTCGGTGACATCGCATTCGATGGCGATGGCATTAGGTCCCGCGGCCTTCGCCGCGGCATCGATGCGTTCACGACGCCGGGCCAGAAGCGCGACGTTCTCCCCGCGCTGGCCGAGTCCCACACCTATGCAGCGCCCGAGCCCGCTCGATGCGCCGACAACCACTGTCCTTGACATATTTGCCCTCTCCTGTAACGAGCCCGGTGCACGCACAGCGTATCGATCAGGGATGAGACAGGTAACCGAAGGGCCGATCTTCGGTTGGGCGTGGCGCCAAAGATGTTGCGCGCCTTGAGAAATGAATCACCATCACGCTCGGCGTGTCCGCCGCAGGGATCGCTCCACCGAAAATCGACTGACGGCGTTCCTGTCTCCCAATTTCTGCTGGTACATCGCAGTGTCCGCACGGGCCGTCACCGAGGAAATGGGCTCGCCGGTGTGCGCAATAGTGGCGCCGATGCTCAGGGTCGCGTAGATCGCGTTTCCGGCAACGTCGATCGGTTCGGCGGCATGCCGGCGAATCTTTTCGGCGATCTCGGCGACCTCGTCGATGCCGTGGATGCCGGGCAGCAGGACGAGCATTTCGTCGCCTCCCGTCCGCCCCACCGTGTCCCCGCGTCGGACGCTTTCGCGGATGCGTGCCGCCAAGGTTGCCAGCACGACGTCGCCGATGCCGTGTCCCCAGGTGTCGTTGATGTCCTTGAAGTGGTCGACGTCGCAGAACAGGACGCCGACATATATTCCGGCAGGTCGCACTTGCTGCAGCTCGGACTCGAGACGCCCCATGGTCTCGGCCCGGTTCGCCAGCCCGGTGAGCGTGTCGAAACGGGCCAACCGTTCGAGTCGCTGCTCGGTCTCGACCTGATCGTCGGCGAGGCGCAGCGCCGCGATCAGCCCGTCGGCTTTGCCCTCGGCGTCGACATAAAGTTTCGCGTGGCCGTCGACCCATCGGTACCCGGAGTCGACGGAGCGGACCCGGAACCGGTGGATGACCGAATCGCCGTCGCCGATCCCCTGCAACGTGGTGGTGACCGTTTCGAGGTCGTCGGGATGAATGCGGCTGCTGAAGCCCCAGCCAAGCCACCGCTGCGGCGGCCCGCCCAGCGCGCCCGCGACGGACGGCGACACCCACGCGGCCTCACTGCCGCGCAGGTGAACGATGACGTCCACGGCGTTGTCGGCAAGGATCCGATAGCGCATCTCGGCGTCCGCGCGCAGGTTGCTGACCGCCTCCTTTTGTATCAGCTCTTTTTGCTCGCGCTGGCTCAGGTAAAACGTGACCGCCCCGACAATGAGCGTGCCGACCACGATCGAGAGGGTCCACTCCGCGTGCTCGCCGCGGAGGCCAAAAGCCAGGAAGGTCGCCCTGGACAGCGCCACGACGAGCGGAAAAGCGGCCAGGATGCCCGCCAACCGGACCAGCGAGCGCCAGTCGGGTCGGCTGAGGAGCAAAGCGAGCGGTGGCCGGTCAGGGCGCGCCAGCGACGCCGTGACGACGAGCAGCAGCAGAGCTGAGGCGGTCGCGATCGCCTGGCCGGTGGACGGCGACACGCCAGTGAGAACCATGGCATCGAACAAGTAGGCCGCGACTGTGACGAGCGGGATCGCCGCCCCGGCCGCCACGCAGAGGGGCCAGAGCAGGCGGACACCGCGATCCAGGCGTATCGGCCCAACCGTGGCACCGATGAGCAGCAGCGACGCGGCCGTCTGCGGGCTCGGACGCCCGGGCCAAGAGGATTGCCGCATCCGCACAGCTTCGCCAAACCACAGCTGGTCCAGGCCGAACGACCTACCGGTCGCGTACTCCGCGAGCACGACGACGGCGAAGGCAACCACCGCGAGAGCCAGGCCTCGGCCGACCCACACGCGCCCGCGCGACGAATGCCCCAACTGCGCCAGCGTCGCCGCCCCCAAGGTTGCCAGGCACAACGCGGTCCACGGTGTCATCACCGGCCAGGCCGGATAGAGCCGCGTCAACGGCTCGATATCAGTCGTCCAGCCCACCCATACTGCTGCGGCCACAGCGAGGACGATGATCACCGCTGCGCGAGCCAACCGCGGGAGCGCCGTTTCCAGACGCGTATCGGGGCCGGACCCGTCCATCAGCTGCGCCTTCCTCCCCGGGTGGCGTCTGGTGGTGGTCCCGCGGTGACGCCGAAGGGTTCAGCCCCAACATCTTGTATGAAAATGCTGACCCACGTCGAGGTCTCGACAAGAAAACCGCATCGAGATCGAGTAAATCGCTGCTGGCCGATGCCAGCGGACTATCGCGTCTCGTTATCGGGTAGGGCTTGCAGTACCACGGCGGTGTGCGGTTCGACCGTGAGCTTGCCTCCCCCGGGCACTTCGTCCGCGGGCGTCGTCTCCTGCGGTCCGGTGTACACCACAAGGTTCCACGCGGCGCCGAATTCCTTTGGCGGAAGAGTGAATTCGATCATCTCGTAGTGGGCGTTGAAACACAGCAGAAACGAGTCGTCGAGGACCCGCTGGCCCCGCGCATCGCGGTCGGGAATGCCGTGTCCGTTGAGGAACACCGCGACGGATTTCGCGAAGCTTGCACCCCAGTCCTCGTCGGTCATCTCGTCCCCGTCGGGAGCGAACCAGGCGATGTCGGGCAGCCCGTCCTGGCCGCGACGGCCCACCGGCTTGCCGGAAAAGAATCGCCGCCTGCGGAACACCGGGTGGTTCGCGCGCAACGCCGACACGGTGCGGGTGAATTCCAGCAGGCCGGTGTCGGCAGCGGCCCAATCGATCCAGGTCAGCTCGCTGTCCTGGCAGTAGCCGTTGTTGTTGCCGCTCTGGGTGCGACCGAGCTCGTCGCCGTGGCAGATCATCGGGACGCCCTGCGACAGCAGCAGCGTCGTCATGAAGTTGCGCTGCTGCCGGGCGCGCAGTTCGTTGATGCCGGCGTCGTCGGTCGGTCCTTCGGCACCGCAGTTCCAGGAGCGGTTATGGCTCTCGCCGTCGTTGTTGTCCTCGCCGTTGGCCTCGTTGTGCTTCTCGTTGTAGGAGACCAGATCACGCAGCGTGAACCCGTCGTGGGCGATGACGAAGTTGATCGAGGCCACCGGCCGGCGCCCGGTGTGCTCGTAGAGGTCGGCCGATCCGGACAGCCGGTAGGCGAACTCGTCAAGCGTGGCGGGCTCACCGCGCCAGAAGTCGCGGACGGTGTCGCGGTACTTTCCGTTCCACTCCGTCCACTGCGGCGGGAAATTACCCACTTGGTAGCCACCGGGTCCGACGTCCCACGGTTCGGCGATGAGCTTGACCTGGCTGACGGTCGGATCCTGTTGCACCAGTTCGAAGAACGTGGACAGTTTGTCCACATCGTAGAACTCGCGGGCCAGTGTGGAAGCCAGGTCGAACCGGAAGCCGTCGACGTGCATTTCGGTCACCCAGTAACGCAGCGAGTCCATGATCAGCTGCAGGGAGTGCGGGTGCCCGACGTTGAGACTGTTTCCGGTGCCCGTGTAGTCCATGTAGTACTGCTTGTCGTCGTCGACCAGCCGGTAGTACGCGGAGTTGTCGATACCGCGCATCGACAAGGTGGGACCCAGGTGGTTGCCCTCGGCGGTGTGGTTGTAGACGACGTCGAGGATCACCTCGATATTGGCTTCGTGCAGGGCGCGCACCATCGCCTTGAACTCCTGCACCTGTACCCCCGGGGAGGTGCCGGTGGAGTACTTGAAGTCGGGCGCGAGAAATCCAATTGTGTTGTAGCCCCAGTAATTCGACAGGCCTCGCTCGACCAGGGTGGAGTCGTTGGCGAAGTGGTGCACGGGCATCAGCTCGATCGCGGTGACGCCCAGGCTTTTGAGGTGGTCGATGATCACCGGATGCGCCACGGCCCCGTAGGTGCCGCGTATCTGCTCGGGAATGTCCGGATGAGTCTGGGTCAGACCCTTGACGTGCGCCTCGTAGATGACCGTGTCGGCATACTCGTGGTCGGGCGGGCGGTCGTTGCCCCAGTCGAAGTACGGGTTGATCACCACCGACTTGGGCATGCTCGTCGCGGAGTCGTCGTCATTGCGGCTGTCGGGCTCGCCGAAGGTGTAGCTGAACAGCGATTGGTTCCAGTCGAACGTGCCGTCGATGGCCTTCGAATACGGGTCCAGCAGCAGCTTGTTCGGGTTGCATCGCAGCCCCTCGGCGGGCTCGTATGGGCCGTAGACCCGATAGCCATAACGCTGGCCGGGTTCGATGGCCGGTATGTATCCGTGCCAGACGAAGTAGTCGACTTCGGGCAGGGTGATGCGCGTCTCGGCACCGTCGGCGGCGAACAAGCACAGCTCGACCCGCTCGGCGACCTCACTGAACAGCGCGAAGTTCGTGCCGGCGCCGTCGTATGTGGCGCCCAGCGGGTATGCCTTGCCCGGCCACAGTTCACCGGTGGGCGTCGGAGCAGGCGCGTCTGCTCTGGCCACGTCTGCTCTGGTCATGGCGCACTTGATACCCGAGACTTGCCGCGATCAAACAACTGTGCGAAACACCATAGTGGACTTGCTATTTCGCTACTCAAGCCTTATGGCCTGAGGGTGATCTTGACGGCTCCGTCCTGCTTCTTCTGGAAGATTTCGTAGGCGTGCGGGGCCTGGTCGAGGGGCAACACGTGCGTGGCGAAGTCGTCAACGCCGAGTGGGTCGTCGTCGGTCAGCAGCGGCATGATGTCGTCGACCCATCTCTTCACGTTGGCCTGCCCCATCCGCAGCGTCACTTGCTTGTCGAAGAGCGTGAGCATCGGGAGAGGGTCGGCCATCCCCCCGTAGACCCCGATCAGCGAGATCGTCCCGCCGCGCCGCACGATGTCGATCGCGGAGTACAGCGCGCTGAGCCGGTCCACACCGGCGGTCTGCATCATCCGTTTTGCGACCACATCCGGCAGTACCGCGGTGGCCTGCTGAGCGAACTTCGCAACCGGAGAACCATGCGCCTCCATGCCCACCGCGTCGATCACCGAATCCGGACCGCGGCCATCGGTCAGGTCCCGGATCTTGTCACCAAGAGAAGAGTCGAGACGCCCCATATCGATCGTGTGGATGCCCCGCTTCGCGGCGCGGGCCAGACGCTCCGGCACCAGGTCAACGGCGATCACCCGATAGCCCAGATGGTCGGCGATGCGAGCGGCCATGTCCCCGATCGGCCCCAGCCCGAGCACGGCTACGGTCCCCCCGTCCGGGATGTCGGCGTAGGCCACCGCCTGCCAGGCGGTCGGAAGCACATCGGATAGGTAGACAAACCGCGAATCCGGCGGTCCGGCAGGAACTTTGATGTGAGTGAACTGCGCCTGCGGAACGCGCAGCAGTTCGGCTTGGCCACCCGGGATTTCGCCGTAGAGCTCCGAATAGCCGAAAAGTGCTGCACCCATGCCTTGTTCGCGCACCTGGGTGGTTTCGCACTGCGTGAAGAGTTGCTTGTGGCACATGTGACAGGTGCCGCACGAGATCTGGAACGGAATCACCACGCGGTCGCCAACACGGAGGTCACCGGTTTCAGGCCCGGTCTCGCGGACGATTCCCATCGGTTCGTGTCCGAGGATGTCGCCCGGCTTCATGAACGCCCCGAGAATCTCGTAGAGATGCAGGTCGGACCCGCAGATGTTCGTCGAGGTGACTTCGATGATCGCATCGGTGGGCTGTTCGATCTTCGGATCGGGGACCGACTCCACGCGCACGTCGCGTTTGCCTTGCCAGGTCACAGCTTTCATGGTCACTCCTACTTGGACAGTTGCACCCTTCGGAATTGCTGGGCTGATACCCGTCTGCCGCCTGTCGAAACGGCGAACAGCGGTTTAGTCCGCCGAGCGCGGGTATCACGTCATGGTGACCGAGCCCGGACTGATCGTCGTGGGCAGCGGACCCTCCGGGGTGGCCGCGGCCGAGTCGTTCCGCGAGCACGACGGTCGCACACCGGTGCGGATCCTCACTGCTGATGTCGACCTGCCCTACGCCCGACCCCCATTGAGCAAGGAGTACCTGCGCGGCAAGGCCAACGACGTCGCACTGCACGACGCACAGTGGTTTGACGACCGGGAGATCGAACTCACCGCCGGTGCGGCAGTGGACCGGCTGGACCTCTCCGAGCACGCCCTCTACGTCGGTGCCCAACGATATGTGTTTGACACCTTGATCTTGGCGTGCGGCGCGGCTCCAGAGGCCCCGCCGATCCCCGGTGGGCAGCGAGCACTGCTGTTGCGCTCGCTGGCCGACGCCACCGCGCTGCGTGATGCCGCGGATACCGCGGCCTCCGCGGTGGTGATCGGTTCCGGATTCATCGGCTGCGAAGCGGCCGCATCTTTGGCGCTGCGCGGTGTGGCAGTGACTTTGGTTGCTCCCGAACCACTTCCGCAAGAAAAGCGACTCGGAAGGCAGGCGGCCGAACGCCTTCGCGATCTGGTGACCCACACCGGAGCCCACCATGTCGGCGGGGTCGAGGTCGAGGAAATCAACGACGCCGGCGTACGGCTGGACAATGGCGTCACCATCGATTGCGATCTCGTGCTCGCCGCTACGGGTGTCGCGCCGCAGAGTCACATCGCCGCCGAGGCCGGTTTGGAGATTCGTGACTCCCGCATCGTCGTCGGCGCCGATATGGGCACCTCGGTACCCGACGTCTTTGCCGCGGGTGACGTCGCGTTGGCGCGGCACGAGGTCGCGGGACGCCACCTGGCCACCGAACATTGGCAGGACGCGGCCGACCAGGGTGCGATCGCGGGAGCCACGGCCGCCGGTCAGGAAGTGAAATGGGATGGGGTGCCAGGGTTTTGGACAACCATCGGTGAGGCGACGCTGAAGTATCACGCCTGGGGCGATGGCTTCGAACGCTGCCGGATGCTCAACCGTTCCGACGGCTTCACGGTCTGGTACGAGTCGGGCAACGCAGTGGTCGGCGTGCTCACCTACAACGCGGACGACGACTACGACCTCGGCGAGCGGTTCATCGCCGAACGCCGGCCCACACCTTTTCCGATCGACGGCTAGGTCACCACTGTCAGCCAGCAAAAGCATCCCTATCGCGAAAGACAGCTGGCGATTCGTTTAATCCCATGTCGGGTCGGGCAATCCGCCAAGGTGGATAGCAACGACGACCAGATGCTGGACCAGTCCGAAAGCCTCGACTCCGACGAGGTTCGCAACGACGACGGCGACGAAGTGGTGGACCCACCCAACCGCTGGATCGATGCCGAGGATCATGAGTCCCTCGACGAGAAACTCGCGGCGGAGACTTCGGACAATCCCCGCGACGACCGACCGTCTGGCGAGGCAGACGACTCAGACGCAGGTGGCGGGATCGACGTGGTCAGCGACAACGAACTCGACCGCATCGACCCGACAAATTACGGGCGGGAACACGGCCAGATCGACGGGACCCCAGAGGACGGCGACTCATTCTTCGACATCGAACGGTGACCCGTGGCGGGTACGAGCCATCAGCGTGGGGTACCCGGTTGATCACGGGGCAGTCGCAAGCCCTCTTGCTGGATGCACTGGCCCCCCAGGATCCGACGGCGCAGCAATTCCACGTGGTCGCCTGACCCTAGGTGGCATCCTTGCGCCTGGATTTTGCGGCGTTGCGCAACGTGCGGTTCGTCGAGCGCAGATCGGTGTTTGACGCGGACAATTCCGCGTTGTCGTCTTCGAGGCTGAGGACCCGGGCGATACCGGCCAAGTTGACCCCCGCGTCCACCAACTCGCTGATGCGCCGCAGCCGGGCCAAATCATCGGCGCTATAGCGCCGGGTCCCGCCATCACTTCGCGCGGGGGCGAGCAGGCCGTAGCGCTCGTAGAGGCGCAGCGACTGCACGGGTACCCCGGAAAGTTCGGCGGCGACCGAGATGCCGTACACGCCATGGTCGGACGCCGGCGCACCGTTGCCGTGTGGAGGCTCAGTCATGGAGCACCTCCTCGATTGCTCGCACAGAAAAATTATTTATCACACTTGCACGGATCCGTCGACGGTGTTATATAAAACCTATGTCGTTTGACATAGGTTAATGCTAGCCGACAGCAACAGATTGGAGACAGAGATGACTGCAATGCTGATGCGTACCGACCCCTTCCGTGAGCTGGACCGTTTCGCGCAGCAAGTACTGGGCACGGCCGCCCGACCGGCCGTAATGCCGATGGACGCATGGCGCGAGGGCGAAGAATTCGTCGTCGAGTTCGACCTTCCCGGCATCAACGCCGACTCGCTGGACATCGACATCGAACGCAACGTGGTGACCGTGCGGGCCGAACGTCCGGCCGTCGACCCCAACCGGGAGATGTTGGCCACCGAACGACCGCGCGGGGTGTTCAGTCGACAACTCGTGCTGGGCGAGAACCTCGACACCGACAGAATCGAGGCCTCCTATACCGAAGGGGTTCTGCGCCTTCGCATCCCGGTCGCCGAGAAAGCCAAGCCGCGCAAAATAACGATCGGCCGCGGCGACGGGCTCAAGGCCGTCCACGACAACGTAGAAACGCGGGAGGTGATAGACGCCTGATTGAACGGTGGCAGGAGGCGGCGGCCACAACCGCTCACGGCCGCCGCCCGCCGCCAATCACAAACCGGCGCCGTCTGTTGTGACATGATTTGAAGCCGTCCTCGGCGTTGAACAGTCAGCGCCCCTAGGACTGACGCATTTCGCGAGTTCCCGCACCCTTCCGAAGCCATTCGATGCTGTGCTCGCACGTTCGTCGGTCCTGCCAGTGAACTGAACCCGAGGAGACGAAGTCGACATGAGTTGGGACCTCAATGGCCAATCGGCCGACGTCGAACAAGCCCTTGCCGGCGGCGCGCCGCAGCGGGCCGGCTGGTTCCGGTTCTACTTTTCCGACCAGCGCTGGGAGTGGTCGGAACAGGTGCAACGCATGCACGGATATGCGCCCGGCACCGTTACCCCGACCACCGAACTGGTGCTGTCACACAAACACCCGGACGACCGTGGACAGGTCGCGGCCACCATCGATCAGATCCTGAATACCCACCAGGCGTTCAGCACACGCCACCGAATCATTGATACCGGCGGACAGGTGCGCCAGGTCGTGGTCGTCGGTGACCAATTCCACGACGACCAGGGCGCAGTGATCGGAACGCACGGGTTCTACGTGGACGTCTCCCCTGCCCCCGACCAGACGCGCGAAGATCTCGTCACCGCGAAGCTCGCCGAGATCACCGAGCAGCGCGCCTGTATCGAGCAGGCCAAAGGGATGCTGATGTTCGTCTACGGCATCGGTGACAGCGCGGCCTTTGACTTACTCAAATGGCTGTCCCAGGAAGCCAATATCAAGCTGCGGCTGCTGGCAGAACAAATCTGCGATGACTTTCGCAGCGCGGGCCGCAACGGGACATCGCAATCGGACTTTGACCACTTACTGCTCACCGCACACGAGCGCGTCTACCCGACTTTCGCACGGGAATCGTAAGACCGCAGTCGTCTTGGAAAAGGGGCCTTGAACGCGTTACTTCTTACTCGGAATGACGATAACGACGATCAAGGTGAGGATCGAGAAGAACAGCCCGAGAATTCCCCAGCCCAGCGGGTTGCGGCCCTTGGTGGCGGCAATGAGGCCACAGACGATTGCCGCGATCACACTGCCGATGAAGACGAAAATCCCCTTGATCCCACGCAGAATGAAGCCTGCCGCAAGCGGATCCGAACTAGCCAGAATTACCGAGTGCAACATGTGAGGTCCTTTCCTCGTGAGAAGTCGTTACGGAATACCCTCACGATGGCGCCTCAAACCGCGATTCCCATTGCCCGTGGAATAGCGCCTTTTACCGCTGTGATCCGTTTGCCTGAGCCCACAAACGAAGGCTCAGAGTTCGCCGGAGAAATCGGCGGTGATCCAGCGGTCCGGGCGCACGGCGAACAACACACTGTCCTGATTTTCCATGCTGCGGACGAAGGCGCGTCCACCTTCTTCACCAAGGTAGCGGGTCGCGATCTCCTCCCGCACCTCTATCGGGGTCGGGTTGGTGGTCTCGACGACGGTGCCCTCGACGACCACATATTGATACGGCGGCTCTTCGCGCTGGACCACCAGCGTCACGACGCCGGCCCGCTCGATGAGTTTGGCCTTGCGAGAAGACGCGCCGGTGTTGACCCGGACGTTCCCACCAGGAACGTAGTCATACCAAATCGGGACACTGGCCGGCGGGCGGCCGTCTTCGGCAGCCACGGACAACACACCGACGTGCAGTGCTGCGAGAAACTCCTGACGTTGGGGCACGGTGAAAGCAGTCATGGCGACGTGAACGCGCCGGGGACTGCGGCCTATTCCCGCTAATTCGTGAACAACGCGGGGATCTTCACGACCAGCTCGTAAAGCCCATAGGCGAAGGGGACAGCCACCCATAACCAGGCGCCGACGCCCAGCAGCTTGCCGTGGGGCGATGTCGCCGCGATCGATCGGCCGGTCATCGTCCGCCCTCACCGGAAATCACGCCGGCCGGCTTTCGCGTATCGAGCCCTGCCACAACGAAGCTGGGTGGCCGTGGAGTACGAATCAGCTCATTGCACAGCACGCCGATCAGCAACAGGATCACCATGATCATGAACGACCACCGGTACCGCTCGGGCCCCACCACATGGGCAGCAACACGGTTGTCGGCAATCGCGTTGACAATCACCGGCCCGAGCACACCCGCGGTCGACCACGCCGTCAGCAGTCTGCCGTGGATCGCCCCGACTTCGAGGTAGCCGAACAGATCGCGCAGGTAGGCGGGCGCCGTCGCGAACCCAGCGCCGTAGAAGGACAGCAGCAAGATGCACACCACCAGGAACAGGGGCTTGCTCGAGTTTTGCGCGATGATCAAAACGACGTAGAGCGCCGCTCCGAGACCGAGGTAGAGCCGGTACATGTTCTTGCGGCCGACCCCGTCCGACGCCGACGACCAGAGTATGCGTCCCAACGAATTTGCCAACGACAGTATCGCGACGAATCCCGCCGCGGCCGCGGTCAACGCCGCGGGCGACGCCGCGCGTGGAAAGTAATCCCGGTAGATGGGTGCCGCCCGCTCCAGGATACCAATTCCCGCAGTGACGTTGAAGCACAGCACTATCCACAACAGCCAGAACTGGGGCATCCTGATCGCCTCATTCGCGCTGCGATCGGGGCCGGCGGCATGCGGCAACTTCGACGCGGCCACTCTGACGATGGGTGGTTCCCATTCATGCGGTGGCACGCGAACCAGGAGTACTCCCAGCGACATGAAGACGGCATACGCCACCCCCATGACCAGGAACGTCGCGGCAAGCCCGGGCCGGTCGGTGCCGAACCATTTCATCAACTGCGACGACCAGGGAGAGGCGATCAGCGCACCGCCGCCAAACCCCATGATGGCGAAGCCGGTCGCCATGCCCGGCCGGTCGGGAAACCATTTCATCAACGTGGAAACCGGTGAGATGTAACCGATTCCAAGGCCGATACCGCCGATGACACCGTAGCCGACGATGATCAGCCACATCTGACCCATCTCGGCCGCTGCGGCGGCGACGAGCAACCCACCGCAGAAGCACGATGTCGCAACGAACATCGCCCACCGAGGCCCTCGCCTCTCGACCGTCGTGCCGAAGACGGCCGCCGACGCGCCCAGCATGACAATGCCAAGCGTGAATGGCATAGCACTCAAAAGCCCTGACGCCCCAAGCGTTTCATGCAGTGGCAGTTTGAAGACGCTCCAGGAGTAAACGCTGCCGATTGCCAGGTGTATCGAGAGCGCAGCGGGGGGAACGAGCCATCTACTCCATCCGGGGCCAGCAACGATTCGATCGCGCGACAGAACTGCAGCAGACATCACTGTCCTCTTTCCACCCAGCGGTCCCCTCTGGCATGAGAACGCCCAGGAGTTTCACGTCAGCGACCAATTGGTAAGCAAGACAGAAACATCCGGCATCGACTTCACTTTGCTTTGTGGGGTAACAGCCGACGATTCTCGGCAAGTTCACCCGATGCTAGCGACCCAGGTCATACGGTGAAGTCGAGGAACTGTGATGAAAACGCTTGTAGTCAAGGGCGACTACCGAGTCGCGCGCCCCACTATCAGTGGATGGACGATGCGTGGCATACCGCGCCACACGACATCATCGGCCACGACAGCAAATCCGCAGGCGCGCATCAACTCCCCGGTCGGCCGGTTGCAGCAGCACCCGCCGGCGAAGCCGCGCCACGGGCGGAACAGGTAGTCCTGCCAGGCCGCGAGTAACCGCGAACTCGCGCGTACATGTTCGACGAACAGCAACTGCCCACCGGGGCGCAGCACCCGCGCGATCTCGTGCAGCGCACGTTCGGGATCCTCGACGGTGCAAAGGACCAGCGTCGAGACGACGGTGTCCACGGACTCATCGGGCAGCGGTAGGCACTCGGCGGGCGCGTCGATGATCCGAGCCGGGCGGGCAAGCCGCTGTAGCCGACGCGCAAGCTTGCGGCGCATGGCCGGCTCGGGCTCCATCAGCACGAGATCCTCGATGCCCTCGGGATAGTGCGCGATGTTCAGGCCGGTCCCCGCACCGATCTCGACGACACGCCCGCGGGCGCCGCTCACCAGCACCCGCCTCCGACGGCGCATGCCCGCGAGCTCCCCGAGCCATACAAACGGGTCGTACACCAGGGCCATAATCCGCAGCCACGCCGCGGAGCGCGGGCGCATTTGTAGTTCGGTGGCGGTCTCGGTCATGGCGCAAACGTAGAAGAGGCCTCCGGGCGTACGCATCGCCCAGGGCGGCCATCTTTCACCGATGGCCCGTTTCGGCTACGTCAGAGCAGTCCGAGGCGCGCGGCCTCGGCAACGGCGGCGGTCCGCGAAGTGCGCCCCAGCTTGCGGCGGATGTTCGCGACGTGGCGGTGCACGGTATGCGGGCTCAGCACGAGGTGCTCGGCGATCTCGCGATCGTGCAGACCACGCGCCAGGCAGGCGAGGATCTCGCGCTCTCGGGCGGTGAGCAGGACCGGCTCCGGCGCGCTCGCGTGCTGCGGCGACGGCGTCGACGGGCCCAGCGACTCGCGACATGCGCGCGCGACCGAATCCGCGTCGCCGTGCCAGGGGAAATGCGCGCTCCCGGGCAGCGAGATCAACGCAGCACCGGGGATCGCGGCCGCGACCTCACGCCCGAGCCGGTACGGCACGGCCCGGTCGTCGCGACGATGCACGACCAGCGTCGCAGAGCAGACCTTGGGAAGGTACGTGCGGACGTCGAGGCGATAGACCAGGCCCAACAACGCGGCGGCGGCCTCGGCGGTCGCCGCCTCTCGCTGCAGCCGCGCGAAGCGTTCGTGCTCCGCGGATTCGGCGGCGCCGAGGAACATGTTGCTGAGCAAACGGGAGCCGAGCCCCCAATGCGCGCGGACCGCCGCGATGATCGCGTCGCCCACTCCCGGTTCGGTGATCACCGAGCCATCGGCGTACGACCCGTACAACACCAACCGCTCGACCCGCTCGGGATACGTTGCGGCAAAAGCGATTGCGGTGCAGCTCCCGCAGGAGCCGCCCAACAGCGACACGCGCTCGAGCCCGAGCTCGTCGAGGAGCGCGCGCAGCATCGCCACTTCGGCGTCCAAGGTCAGGTCCGAATCGCGCAAGGCACGGTCCGACATGCCGACGCCGAGCCGGTCGTAGCGGATCAGCGTGTATCCCTCGGCGACACTTTCCCAGAATCGCCGGAAACCGTCGCTTTCCCAGTCGAGTTCGAGATGGCTCACCCACCACGCCGGAGCGACGAGCGGCGGACCGTCGCCGCGTACGTCGTACGCCACGCGGCGGCCGCCAACGCGCAGGAACCGGATCTCGGACTTCGCCAGCATCGCAACGAGCGTACGACGGCGTTCTGGCCACAGAAAGGAAGCTGCGTTGTCCCTCTGCGCTGCGACGTCAGGCTAAGCCGGCACCCAGATAGACGAACTCCACCACGGCGGTCACGCCACATAGCGCCAACACCGCCGTCATGACCCAATAGTCGACCCGGCCGGGGCGCGATCGAGCAGCAGAGAGCTGCCCGTACCCGCCTCGCGCGGTGATCGCATCACCCATCTCATCACCGCGTCGTAACGCCACGGTGATCACCGCAGCCATCAGATCCACGCACTCGTTGAACCACCACCGTGCGCGTGCCCGCCTCCCCGACACCACCGGTCGCGGCCGTAGCCGCCGGGCCGCATAGAGCACCCGGAACTCCTCGACCAGCATCGGAAACGCCCGCAGACCCAGTGCGACCGCTACCGACCATGCCTCAACCGGAATCCGCAGGCGTCGCAGCGGCCTACCCAGGCGGGCCAGTGCGGGCGCGATCTCGGCGACGTTGGTGGTCCATGAGACCAGCGCGCCCAGGCCCAGCACGATCACCGTCATCGCCAAGAACTGCAGATATTGCAACAGGCCACCGAGCGGCACCCCGACGGAGGCCACCGTAAGAACCGGGCTACCCCCGGACATTGCCGCGGAAGCGATGGTCAACAGCAGCGTCACCCACGCCCAGCGCGGAATCGTCGGGGCCGCACCACGCGGGATGCGCGCCCACCGCATCGCACCTGCCACCACACCGGCGGCCACCGCGATGGCGGCCCATCCCGGACAGATGGCCAGCAGGATCGCTATCGCGGCGACCACAACCATTTTCGTGCCCGCCCACATCCGATGCACCGCGCTATCACCGGGCACCGGCGTCAACAACACCGGCGAGCGGGGCGCACGTCGCCGCGACTGATCCACCGGCGGCCGCGCGTCAAGAACGCCGCTCGACGCCGCCCCTGAGACGGTGCCGTTCGTGAGGTGCAGCGTGCGCGGGCAGACCTCCTCCAGGCCCGAGAAGTCGTGGGATATCACGACGACCGTCAGACCTGTCTTTCGACGCAGCTCCGCCAACAGCCGCACCAGCCCCTCGGCGCTGGCCGCGTCCAATCCGGCCAGTGGCTCATCGAGGATCAACGCTCGCGGCGAGCGGGCCAGCAAGCCGGCCAACACAACTCGGCGCATTTGTCCGCCACTGAGCTGGTCGATGCGCCGGTCGGCCAACCCGGGATCCAGGCCGACCATCATCAGCGCCGACTCGATACGCGCGCGGTCATGCACGTCGAACAATGCCGCAGAAGCGATCTCGAGCCCGACACGTTCACGCATCAGTTGCAGCCGCGCCGCCTGAAACGACAACGCCACCGCACCGACCTGCTCGGAGGCCGGTCGCCCGTCGATCAGGCAGCGTCCGGCCGTCGGTTCGATCAGGCCGGCCATGATCCACGCCAGCGTGGACTTACCCGATCCATTGTCGCCGTGAATCAGGATGCCGTCGCCCTCCTCGACGGTGAGACTGATGTCGCGCAGCGCCGTCTTGGCCCACGGCCCGCCGTAGCCGTATTCGTGCCAAATCCCGTCCAGTTCAAAAACTCTCGCGCGGCCTGAACCGGTCGCAGCGAGCCCCGGCGAGGGGGTGGCTGCCGCGAGGACCATCCCGGCATTATCCGCGGCCGCGGCCCCATTGCCGTCGAGCCGCAGCACCCGATCGGCCGCTTCGGCCTCCCGGCGGTAATGCGTGATGTGAGCCAGCGACATGTCCCGATGCCGAGTCAGCCCGGACAGCACCGCCATCAGCGACTCCCGCCCGCGCTGATCCACCATGCTGGTGACCTCGTCGGCGATCAACAATGACGGCTGGCGCGCCAACGCCGCAGCGACCGCCAGCCGCTGCAGCTCCCCTCCTGACAGTCCGTTGGTGTCGCGCTCGGCCATCCCGCCAAGTCCCACCTCGCTCAGCAACCCAGTGATGTCGGTGGCGGTTCCGGGCGGCAATCCCCACACGACGTCATCGGCGACGCGTGTTCCCAGCACCTGGCTTTCGGGATGCTGCATGATGACCGCGGTGCCGCCGACGCACCCCAGCCCCACCGCTCCGGCGCGCTCGATCGTTCCCGCCGTGGGCTCGCGCCCGGCCAGCACCAGCATCAGCGTCGTCTTGCCCGATCCGTTGGACCCGGTAATCGCGAGGTGCTCCCCCGGCTGCACTGTCAGCGACACCGGCCCGAGGGCGTTGCGGTCGGCGCGGGGATAACGGAACGTCACATCGTCGAGCCGTGCCGGCACGGGTCCCACCGGCCCCTCACACTCGGGTGCGTTCAGCTTGTGCACATCCGGGATACCGGCCAACCGGCTCAACACCCGCGTCAACGCCCACCAGCTGATCAGCGTGGCGATGCCGATCCCGACGACCGACGAAGCAGCGATCAGCACCGGCCAATAGCTCATCGCCGTGGTGTAAACGGATTTGAGCAGCAGCGCCGGGGCGCCCAGCTGGGGAATCCAGGACATCACGGCGACCGTGCCGTCGACGTTGGCCGTCAATGAGTCGAACGCCAACTTCCTTAGCGGAGCCAGCACCGCCAGTGCCGCAACGGTTCCCACGCCCAGCAACGCGCCGGCACCCAACCCGACGGCGGCCACCGTCGGCGCACCCAGGCCCCGCCGCTTGACGATCCCGGTCAATCCGCCCACGTATCCGCAGCCGGCCACCGCCGCGACGCCGCCGGTGCCCGCGATCAAGAACGCGATGGTGCACCCGGCCACAGTGCTGATAACGAGCACGGAGAGACGGTAGCGGTAGGCCAGCAACCCCATCGGCACGCTGCCCAGCACCGACAACGCCCCCGCAAACGGAATGACCGACCCCAGGATCGCCGCGGCTGCCACCAGGGCCGCGATCACCGCGGCCTGGCCCATTTGCGCGGGCGCCATCTGACGCACGGTGGAACGGATCGGCCGCACGTCAAGGGCCGTCATAGGACCCGACCTGACGCCGAGGGCAACTCATGTACAACGGTCATCCATCCAGTGTCCGAGTCGCCGCTGAGAACTCACTGAGACGACCGTGACGGCGCTCACCTCCGCCTGGCCACGTTGCGTTAGCGTCGTCGGCATGACCCTCAAAGAGATCGCCCTGACCACCCTCGACGGCAAGCCGACCACGCTGGCCGAATTGTCCGACGGCGCAACGCTGGTCGTGAACGTCGCCTCCAAGTGCGGGCTGACTCCGCAATACACGGCACTCGAGAAACTCGCCAAGGACTACGGCGACCGTGGCCTGACGGTCGTCGGCGTCCCGTGCAACCAGTTCATGGGCCAGGAACCGGGCACGGCCGATGACATCCAGGAGTTCTGCTCGACGACTTACGGGGTGACGTTCCCGCTGCTGGCGAAGACAGACGTCAATGGCGATGACCGCCACCCGCTGTACGACGAGCTGACGAAGGCCCCCGATGCCGATGGCGGGTCAGGCGACATCCAGTGGAACTTCGAGAAGTTCCTGATCGGACCCGGCGGTGAGGTGGTCAACCGATTCCGGCCCCGCACCGAGCCCGACGCCCCCGAGGTGATCAGCGCCATCGAGGCCGTGCTGCCTCGATAGGCGGGCGGGACGAAAGTGGCCCCCGGAGAAATCTCCGAGGGCCACTCGCTAGTAGCGGGGACAGGATTCGAACCTGCGACCTCTGGGTTATGAGCCCAGCGAGCTACCGAGCTGCTCCACCCCGCGTTGGTAAATGCCAGGTTACCGAACCGGTGTCGAGCCGACCAAATCGCGGGCTCAGCGGGGGTCGCGGCGCTGGTCAATGCTCCCTAGTGGGAGGGCGGGTTCAACCCGTAGCGCTGCGCGATGTCGTCCATCCAGGCCGGCGACCCGTAAGTCAGCCCGTACTTGTCGGCCAGCTCGCCGAACTCGGGCAATTCGTGCAGGGCCATGCCCACCGGGTCGTCCGCGTGCTCGACCAGCAGCTCACCGAGCTCGCGGAAATAGTTCTCGAACCCACCCGGGGTGATGATCTCGACGATGCGCCCCGGCACGCTGCCCGCATTCCACATCGCGTGCATCTGCCCGCGCGGCTTGGTGATGTAGCCGCCGGGACCGAGAACCACTTCGCTGTCATCGGAGCGGAAGCCGATCTCACCCGCCAGCACGATCGAATGCTCGTCCTCGCGAGTGTGCCGGTGCGCCGCGGTGAGCAAGCCGACCTCAAACGGATGCTCGACGATGGACACCTCGCCGTTGTTGGTCTTGCCGGACAGTTTGAACACCGCCCCGAAGCCCGGGAGAGTTACGACGTCGCCCTCCCCCGGCTGCACGACGGTGACCCCGATTTCATTCGGACTGGTCATTTGACCTACCTTCCTCGGAAATCCCTTGCGCTGCAATGCTTCGGCCGTCATCCCACCGCCGCCGGCAGGTCGCTCTGTGGCGGCCAGAGTGGCTGCGGCACTTCGATTCCGAATGGCTTGCCCCAGCCGTTTCGCGATGAAACCTCGTGCACGGGATGGCGATTGGCTGCGACGCCCCACTTGCCAAGCGGGTAACCCAGTGTCAGCATGGCCGACATTTTCCAGCCCTCCTCGACCGGCACGCCCAGTAAGTCGTTCACCTCGTCTTCGAAATTGCGGAGCACCATCGTCATGACGCCGCCGACGCCCTCAGCCCGGGCGGCGAGCAATGCACTCCAGATCGCCGGGTAGATGTTGGCGCCGCCGAGGTCGTCGATGGCGAAGACGAAGAGCAACAGGGGAATTTCCTCGAAATGGTCGGCGAGGTAATTCCCCGACCCCTTCATTCGGCGCATCGTTTCGGCATGAGCTGCCGGGTCCGCGCCGGGCGCCGTCGCGACCATCGGTCCCGTCCCCGTCTTGAACTTCTCGTATTCAAGAGCGCGGGCCTTCCGGAACAGGTGGGCGAATTGGCGTATGAGTTCCGGATCATCGACGGCCACGAAGTGCCAGCGTTGGGTGTTTCCCCCGTTCGGGGCGCGGACCGCCGCATCGAGGATGCGGGCCTGCGTGTCCAGCGGAATCGGATCCGGCTGCAATCGCCGCATCATCCTGGTGGTGTACAGCGCTTCGTGGATGTCCATTTCTCCATTCCTTTCAGTTACTCGGGCCAGGTGTTGTTCAAGATGATGTCGACGAAGTTCTCGCGGGTGAATGCGGGGTCGAAGTGGGCGAGCACGTCGTCGTTGACGGTGCCGAAGGTGCTGTGCGGGCGGTGCTTCATCCCGTCGTTGAACGCCGTCAGGATGCGCTGCTTGAAATTCGGGCGGGGATGCGCAGCGGTGATCGCGGCCAGAGCCTCGGGGGAAAGCTCGTCGCGGTCGATGCCGAGCACGTCGGTTTCCACACCGGCGGTGACGAGGGCGACCTCGGGTGCCAGGAACTCGGGGATGCCGGGAGTGGTGTGCAGAGCGATGCTCAGCCACACCTTGTCGGCGTCGGCTTCATCGACGTCATGCTCCAACAGGAACTTCCGCGCCGCGTTGGCGCTGTCTACCTCGAAACGCAGCGTCGAGGTGCGATAGCGCTCGGTGAGGCCCAGATCGTGGAACATCGCCCCCGCGTAGAGCAGCTCCAGATTTGCGTCCACTCCGCGGCGGCGTCCCTGCAGCGCTCCGAACAGGAACACGCGGCGGGAGTGATCGAAGAGCAAGTCGTCTTCGGCGTCGCGGATGTACGCGGTGATCTCGCGTACCAGGGGGGTGTCGGGTATCGCGATGTCGGCAATGGTGTCCATCAACTGAATATCCATGATCTCGTCTCCTCGTTGGTCGTGGTTGTCAGTTTGCGGGGGCACGGGCGAACCGGCCCATGTCGTTCCAGCCGTCTTCTCCACAGAAAGCGACACAATGGCGTCGTGGCCGAAGCCGGAGTGCGTTCGCGGGTGGTGGTAATCGTCGTCTTCGACGGGGTGACGCTGTTGGATGTCGCGGGGGCGGGTGAAGTCTTCGTCGAGGCCAACCGGTTCGGCGCCGACTACCGACTCAAAATCGCATCGGTGGACGGGGGCGACGTGACCAGCTCGATCGGGACCCGATTGGGTGTCACCGACCGCATTTCGGCAATCGATGCCGCCGACACCGTGCTGGTCGCCGGCAGCGACAATCTGCCCAGCCAAGCGATCGACCCCGCGCTTGTCGAGGCGATCAGATCGGTGTCGGCCCGGACCCGGCGCCTCGCGTCCATTTGCACCGGGTCGTTCATCCTTGCCCAGGCCGGCCTGCTCCGCGGCCGGCGCGCCACCACACACTGGCACGACACGCGCCTATTGGCCCGGGCCTTCCCGGACATCGCCGTGGAGCCGGACGCGATCTTCGTCCGCGACGGCGATGTCTTCACCTCGGCCGGAATTTCGTCGGGGATCGACCTCGCGCTGGCGTTGGTCGAATTGGATTACGGGACCGAGCTGGTCCGTGACGTGGCGCGGTGGCTGGTCGTGTATCTCAAACGCGCGGGCGGCCAGTCACAGTTCTCGGTGTTGGTCGAGGCCGATCCACCGGCCGGGTCGCCGCTGCGCGCGGTCACCGATGCGATCGCGGCCGATCCCGCTCACGACCACAGCGTGAAGAAGCTCGCGGCCACGGCATCGTTGAGTACCCGTCAGCTGACCCGGCTGTTTCAGTCCGAGCTGGGAATGACACCGGCGCGCTATGTCGAGTTGGTGCGCATCGATTTCGCGCGTGCCGGGCTCGAAGCCGGCCGAAGCGTCACCGAGGCAGCGCATCTCGCGGGTTTCGGCAGCATCGAGACACTGCGGCGGGTATTCGTCAACCACCTGGGCATCAGCCCGAAAGCCTACCGGGATAGGTTCCGCACGGCCTGTGCGTGAAGACGGCGGTCTACTTCGTGTTGTTGTACTTGGTGATGGCGTCGTCGAGCCGCTGCAGCGCAGCGCCGTAGGCGGCGAAATCACCCTTCTTCTGCGCGTCGCGCGCGGCACCGATTGCCGTCTGAATGTCTTGGAGCGCAGCGGCTTTGGCCGGAGACAATGTCGTCGTACCGTCCGGAGCCGGGGGCACCGCCGCGGGTGGCGGCCCAGAGCCCGGTGCCGCGGCCGGGGCCGGTGGGCCGGCGGGCGGGGCCTGGGGCGCACCGCCGTCGGTGGGTACGATCCCCGTCGCGGCCGCACCCGCACCCGGCCCGAACAAGCCCGTGAGCGCGTCACCGACGGTGGGACCGTAGCCGATCTTGTCGTTGTACATCATCGCCACCCGGATCAACCGCGGGTACGACGAGGCGGCGTCGCTGGCGCCCGGAGAGGCGTACACGGGTTCGACATATAGCAGCCCACCCTGAGCAACCGGCAGCGTCAGCAAGTTGCCCCAACGTATTCGGTTCTGGTTGTCTCGCCCGATCACACCGAGGTCTTGCGATACCGCCGGGTCGGTGGTGATCGCGTTATTGGCCAGCTTCGGCCCGTTGACCTGACCCGGGATGGTCAGCACGGTGATCTTGCCGTACGTCGCGGGATCGGAGCTGGCGCTGATATAGGCGGCCAGATAATCGCGCTTGAACCTGTTCATCGCGCTCGTCAACTGGTACGAGGACGAATTATCTTGCTTAGCAATATTTTTCGCGACGATGTAATACGGCGGTTGATAGCTGCTGGCGGTCGGATTCGGGTCCAGCGGCACATCCCAGAAATCCGAGGTGGAGAAGAACGTCACGGGGTCGTTGACGTGATACTTCGCCAGCAGCATCCGCTGCACCTTGAACAGGTCCTCGGGATAACGCAAGTGCTCGGCAAGCTCGGGGCTGATGTCACTCTTTGGCTTCACCGTCCCCGGGAACACCTGCATCCAGGCCTTCAGCACCGGATCCTGCTCGTCCTGCTGGTAGAGCGTGACGGTCCCGTCGTAGGCGTCCACCGTGGCCTTCACCGAGTTACGGATGTAGGACACCTGCTTGTCGGGACCCAGCCGGTTGAACGCCACCTCGGTGGAGTCGGCGGTCGCGGACTCCAGCGAAGTGAGCTCGGAGTACGGGTAGTTGTCCAACGTGGTGTAGCCGTCGATGATCCACACCAGGCGCTTGTTGACGATCGCCGGGTACACCGAGCTGTCGGTCGTCAGCCACGGTGCAACCGCCTCCACCCGCGCCGCCGGATCCCGGTTGAACAGGATCTTGCTGTTGGAGCCGATCACGTTGGAAAACAGGAAGTTTCGCTCGGCGAACTTGGCGGCGAACACGCTGCGGGACAGCCAATCACCGATCGGGACTCCCCCGAGCCCGGTGTAGGTGTAGTTCTTGGTTTCGGTGTTGGTCTCGTAGTCGTATTCGCGGTCGGCGCCGTTGCGTCCGACGATCGCGTAGTCGGCCGAGGTGTTGGAGATGACAGGTCCGTAGTAGATACGCGGCTGGTCCAGCGGTGCCGGCCCGTCGGAGACCACGCCGCCGTTGGCGCCGACGACGTTGGCGAGAAACTCCGGGTACCCGCCGTTCTGGGTGGGATCGTTGGCGATGCCACGCACGGTGTTGGCCGGAGACGCGATAAAGCCGTTGCCATGGGTGTAGACCGTGTGCCGGTTGATCCAGTCGCGCTGGTTGTCGATCAGCCTGTCCGGGTTGAGTTCTCGGGCCGCGACCACGTAATCACGCAACGAGCCGTTGCGGTCCAGGTAACGGTCGATGGACAGCTGGTCGGGGAAGTAGTAGAAGTTCTTGCCCTGCTGGAACTGGGTGAACGCGGGGCTGATGATCGTCGGGTCGAGCAACCGGATGTTCGAGGTCGTCGCGCGGTCGGCCGCGACCTGCTGGGCGGTGGCCTGGCCGTCGCCGCTGTAATTGCGATAGGTCACCTGGTCGGCCGTCAGCCCATACGCTTGCCGCGTGGCAGTGATACTTCGGCCGATGTATTCGCTTTCCTTTTGCGCGGCATTGGGTCTCACGCTGATCTGCTCGACGACCAACGGCCACCCGGCGCCCACGATCAACGACGACAGCAACAACAGAACCAGACCGATGGCCGGAATCCGCAAGTCGCGCAGCACGACCGCGGAAAATACCGCGGCGGCGCAAATCACCGCGATCGCCATCAGGATCAGCTTCGCCGGCAACACCGCATTGATGTCGGTATATCCGGCGCCGGTGAACGGCTTGCCGCCGCGTGTGTGCGACAGCAGCTCATAGCGGTCCAGCCAATACGCGAGAGCCTTCAGCAGTACCAGCGTGCCGATCAGGCTGACCAGCTGAATCCGCGCCGAGCGACTCAGGGCCCCGGTGCGGCCGGACAGCCGAATGCCACCAAAGATGTACTGCGCCAACAGGTTGGCCACGAACGCCAGGAACACCGACACAAACAGGTAGCTGAGCACCAGCCGGTAGAACGGCAGCTCGAACGCATAGAAGCCCAGGTCCTTACCGAACTGCGGATCCCTGATCCCAAAGTCTTGGCCGTGCAAGAACAGCTGGATGCGCACCCAGTAGCTCTGCGCGATGACGCCGGCCAGCAGACCGATCGCCGCCGGAACACCGATGGCCACCAGCCGCAGCCGAGACATGACCACGGTGCGGTACCGCGCGACCGGATCGTTGTCGTTGCTCGGGACGAAGACCGGGCGGGTGCGGTAGGCCATCGCGAGCCCGGCGAACACGATGCCGCCCACCAACAGGCCGGCGATCAGGAACACCACGATGCGTGTCGTCAGCACGGTGGTGAACACCGAGCGGTAGCCGAGCTCCCCGAACCACAACCAGTCGACGTAGGCGTCGATGAGCCGTGGGCCGGCGAGCAACAACGCGATCACACCCAGCGCGATCAAGATCAGAATCCGGCTGCGCCGGGTAAGTTTCGGCATCCTTGCGGTGGGTCGCATCCCCACTAGCTACGCTCCCTGATCAATGTGACCTGGACGTCACAACTGTACGCACCGCAGCACGCGGAATCGCGGGCTAGCAACTCGGTGCCTGACCTCCTTGTTGGATCGCATGTAGCGCGTCCACCGCTTGACCGAGGGTCTCGACCTTGACCAGGCGCAAACCATGCGGATTGTCCGAGTTCGCTTCGTAGCAATTCTTCGCGGGCACCAGGAACACCGTGGCGCCGGCTTCCTGAGCGGCGACCATCTTGTGCGTGATGCCACCGATCTGGCCGACCTTGCCGTCGGACGAGATCGTTCCGGTCCCCGCGATGAACGTCGAGCCGGCCAGATCGCCGGTGGTCAGCTTGTCGACAACGGCCAGGCTGAACATCAGGCCGGCCGACGGCCCGCCCACATTGGCGAGGTTGAAGTCCACCGAGAACGGCGCCCAGGGTGCATCGAGCACCGCGACACCCAGGAAGCCGTAGTCGCGGTCCTTGTTTGTGCCCAGCGTGATTTGCGCGACGCCGGCCGGTTCGTTCTTGCGGCGGTAGTCGATGGTCACCATCTGGCTGGGCTTGGTGTTCTTCAGCAGTCCGGTGAACTGCTCGACATTGACCACCGGGGTCCCGTTGACCGCGTCGATGGCGTCACCGGCCTTCAGCTTGCCCGCCGACGGGCCGGGGTCGGTGACGGTCGCGATCGTGACCGCGGGCGCGAATTTCAGATAGCCCAGAGCGGCGTAGGCGGCGCTGTCCTCGGAATCTTTGAAGTCGGCGTTGTTGGCCTTGTCGACGTCATCGCGGGACTTGCCGGGCGGGTAGATCAGGTCGCGCGGTACCAGCTGTTCCTGCCCGGAGAACCACAGCGTGAGGGCCTCACCAAGCGTCAGATCGTCACGCTGCGACACCGTCGTCATGTTGAGATGACCGGTGGTCGGATGGGTTTGGGTGCCTTCGATCGCGACCACCTGCTTGCCGTCGACCTCACCAAGCGTGTCGAAAGTCGGCCCGGGGCCCAGCGAGACGAACGGCACCGTCACCACCGCGAGCAACACACCGAAGACCAGGATCGGCACCAGCGCGACCATCAAGGTGAGAATCCGCCTGTTCACGCCGCTTACCCTAACCGGACCCAACCGTTGTTCGTTCAGCTGCAAGCGTGACGCCGGATGGACCCTCCTGTTCCTACGGTGGGTACCGTTGAGGTTATGGCTGACCTGCCTTTCGGCTTCTCCCACGGAGAAGACCCCGAGCGCGACAAGCACGGGAAGAACGATCCCGAGTCCGGCTCGGGCGCGTCAGACCCGCTCGGCGCGTTCGGCATGGGCGGGGATTTCAACATGGGTGACCTGGGCCAAATCTTCACGCAGCTCGGTCAGATGTTCAGCAACGCAGGCACGACGCCGGCCGGGGGCGCCCCGTCGGGACCCGTCAACTACGAACTGGCGCGTCAAGTCGCGTCCAGCTCGATTGGATTTGTCGCTCCGATCCCCGCCACGACGAGCTCGGCGATCGCCGACGCGGTACACCTCGCCGAGACCTGGCTCGACGGCGTCACCGCGCTGCCCGCCGGTACCACCAAGGCGGTCGGCTGGGGCCCCAACGACTGGGTGGACAACACCCTGGAGACCTGGAAGCGGCTGTGCGACCCGATGGCCCAACAGATCTCGACGGTCTGGGCGTCTTCGCTGCCCGAGGAAGCCAAGGGCATGGCCGGCCCGCTGATGGCGATGATGTCGCAGATGGGCGGCATGGCGTTCGGGTCGCAGTTGGGCCAGGCCCTGGGCCGGTTGTCCCGCGAGGTGCTGACGTCGACCGATATCGGTCTGCCGCTGGGGCCCAAGGGCCTGGCGGCGATCATGCCGGAGGCCGTCGAGGCGTTTGCCGCCGGGCTCGAGCAGCCCCGCAGCGAAATCATGACATTTCTGGGCGCCCGCGAAGCGGCCCACCACCGGCTGTTCAGCCATGTTCCCTGGTTGGCCAGCCAGCTGCTGGGCGCCGTCGAGGCCTACGCCATGGGCATGAAGATCGACATGAGCGGGATCGAGGAGCTGGCGCGCGACTTCAACCCCGCGTCGCTGTCCGACCCGGCCGCGATCGAAAACCTGCTCGGCCAAGGTGTCTTCGAGCCCAAGGCAACGCCGGCGCAGACCCAGACGCTGGAGCGCCTGGAGACGCTGCTCGCGCTGATCGAGGGCTGGGTGCAGGTCGTGGTGACCGCGTCCCTGGGCGATCGGATTCCGGGTGCGGCCGCGCTGAGCGAGACGCTGCGCCGGCGCCGGGCCAGCGGAGGCCCGGCCGAGCAGACGTTCGCCACCCTGGTCGGCCTGGAATTACGGCCGCGCAAGCTGCGGGAAGCCGCCGCGCTTTGGGAGCGCCTGACCGAAGCCGCCGGTGTCGACGTGCGCGACGGCATCTGGCAACACCCCGATTTGCTGCCGGGTGCCGAGGATCTCGACGAGCCGGCTGGTTTCATCGACCGGGTCATCGGCGGCGACACCTCCGGTATCGACGAAGCGATCGCCCGCCTCGAACAAGAGGA
Source organism: Mycobacterium sp. IDUB_19 (assembly GCF_055419445.1). Classification (NCBI taxonomy): domain Bacteria; kingdom Bacillati; phylum Actinomycetota; class Actinomycetes; order Mycobacteriales; family Mycobacteriaceae; genus Mycobacterium; species Mycobacterium sp. IDUB_19. The sequence continues at coordinate 95,679 of NZ_JBVAXR010000010.1, forward strand.
CCCGGGCGCAGGCGGCGGTTCTGCCGACAACTGAACGGGCAACGCCGGCGGTGATCCGCTTTATTGGAATTACGTCCAATAAGATGCCGGCCGTTTGCTGAGAGTGCTACCTTGTCGACCAACCGATTGTCCGACTGGCCTTGGCGGCAACATGTTCAACTGCCGGATTGCAACCGCGGTGCGCACTGCCTTGGTTTGCGCTGGTATCGCCATGGCCAACGTTTCGCTGGTATCGGCGTGCGGGCTGGCGCCTCCATCGATGCGTGCGGCGACGCCCTCACCGATCACCGCGACCAGCGGCACGTACGGCAATCCGCCGGCGACCGCGAGGACGGCCGCCGGCGGTGTGTACGGCGACCCGGTCGCGGCCGCCAAGTATTGGGTGCAGCAGTCGACGGAGGACACCTGTGGGCTGGCTTCCGTGGCCGATGTGGTGGGTGAGGTCACCGGCACCCCTGCTACGGAGCAGCAGATCATCAAACTGGCACAGAAAACTCCGTCGGTGATCCGCGACGGTCCGATTTACCTGCCCACCGGCGACCCGGGCCACGAAACCGAGAAAGGTGGCATCGATGCGGCCGACACGGTCGTGCTGCTCGACCACTACGGCATCAAATCGCGCATGACCTGGGACAAATACCCCGATGAGGTGACGCTCTCTGCGCTAGAGCAGGATCTCGGCGCCAACCGCAAGGTCATCGCCTGGGTCAATGGCGGAACCATCTTGGACAGCAGCGACCAGCGCAAGACGGCCGATCACTTGCTCGTTGTCACCGGGATCGACACCGACAATGAGACCGTTCACCTCAACGACCCCTACGCCGACTACGGCGATACGAAGGTCAGCATCACGAGATTCATGACCGCTTGGAAAGCCGGGCAGCAAACGATCATCGTTACAGCGCCGGCCAGCTGACCTGTCGATAACTGATCGGAGCGTAGGCCCCGGCCGTGGCAGGGTCTGGACTCATGTCGCGGGCCGTTGTGTATGCGCTGGACCCGGCGATGCCGGTGCTGCTGCGCCCCGACGGCGCCGTACAAGTGGGCTGGGATCCCCGCCGGGCGGTGCTGTCCGTCCACCGCGACCACGCCGGACTTACACCGATGGAATGACACGCCTACTTTGGCCGTCTGGGCCGCTGGGCGCGATTGTCATGCCTTGCTGACCGACCAGCCGGTATGGCAGGCGCCGCATTTCGGTGCCATTGATGCTGACGGCGAATGTGTAGGACCCGAGCTTCTCAAACGGGAGAATCGGCACGTTAAGGGCTAACGCAACATTCTGGCTCGCGCCGGCTTCGAGGTGGGGCGGACGGCCAACGTTGAACCGGAGGTCGACGCCGAACGCCCTGCGATCGGTCGGATTCGTTTGCACCTCAACCGCGTTGCCATCAGCGTCCAGCAAAGCGATGTGAATCGTGTGGTCGTGGTTCGCCTCGATCCACGGGACTTCAATGCTCAGTCCCAGTGCCAGTGACACCGACCAAGGGCCGGGCTGGCCCGCCGGAATCACGGATTGATCAATCCCGCCTCCCATGAGGAAGAGCCGGTTGTTCTGAACCTCCACGTGATTGCAAAGCAGGGCTGCCAACTCCATAACCGCTCGCCTACTCCAAGGAAGAGGGACCTGATGGCCGGGGTGGCCACACGGTAGCAGGCCTCGCGACGTGGCGCGCCGAACTCAGAACTCCGCCCGATGTGTTACCGCGCGTTACCGTCGGCTTCGGGGAGTCGGTCAGCATCGGTCCCGGCGGGAGCTATAACGCCACCGGGCTTCACTACATGTCTGGGCTGCGCTTGAGTGGGACCACTCTTGGTGAAGTGACGCCCGGCACGCTTCGACCGCATCCGGCGGACAACATGAAGCAGCCGTCCGATCCGTGAGATTGCAACCGCAACCGGGAATCCCAACGCGGTGACATCCTCACCCCGGCCCAGCAAGCTGCCGCCGTCGCGGCCAGCTCGAACAACGAAACGCTAGCGCGCACAAGATAATTTGCGCGCTGTTCACGGCATCGATGCAAAATCGACGGGCAGCGTGGGTATGCGTCCGGAGAGGTCGATCGCATCGGCCCGATGCACTAGGCCAGGAACGCGATGCTGGCCACGGACGACAGATCGAGGTGAGGGAAATGCGCAGACGACCAATCATCGCTGCGGGATCGGCGCTAGTGGCCCTGGCGTTCGGTGCTGGAATCGCGCACGCTGATCCGGATCCGGACGATCCCGGCGAAACGCGCAACTGGCCCTGTGGATACACGTTCGGACCGGTAAATACGCACGCGCAGTTTGGAACGATCATGGCATGGCGTTACACACACCCGTGTCCACCGCCGCCGGCACCGGCTGAATAACACTAAAAGGTCACGGCCAGTTCAAGGTTGACGGCAACGTCCGGGCTCATGATCCTCGACGGCGTTCCGATACCCGGTACAATCGCCGAGGACGGCGTGACCCAGGCCGGTGTCGATGCCCGCGATGCGATGTGGCAGCACCCTGACCTACTGCCCGATTCGGAGGATCTCGACGATCCGGCCAGACACGGGACTATCGGCCAGGCTTTCAAGAACTACGGCGAATCCGGCGGGGGAGGTGGGGAGTCAACCGTAGGAAAATCGTTGTTGACCCAACCGCCGCTGTAGTTGCCGGGGGTGTAGTCGTCGCCGCCACCGTTGGAGGTGCTGGTGTTGTCGTCGGTGGCCAGGCCGCCGTTACCGACCATGTCCGGTGCGGCCTGGGGGAACTGGGGGTCCAAGGGAGCAGTGGCCGGCGCCGGTAGGTCAGTGGCCTGGTCTACCAGGCGCACCGACGACCCCGATGCGACAGCGCTTTCGGCGTGACCCGGCTGCGCAGCGCTGAATAGCGCGAGCGTCGCGATCGTCGCGGCCCCGGCGAAAATCACTTGCATCAGGCGGATTTGTCGACGCCCAGCCTCGGCTGGGTAGATTTCATGGCGTTGGTGGTCGATCGTCGTTGTCATACATCATGTTTGTCGCTCATTGTTAGCCGCAGCCTGGGCGCTCGTTATCGATCCGCTGTGAGGTCATGGCGGCCGCGAAAGTGGGTCGATGGGTTTGATGGGTTTGAACATGCCGGACCCGCGAAAGTGCCTATGGCACTGGGGATTTAGAGTTGGCACCGGGCTGGTTGGGCCGCTGGCCATCCCCGGCGTGACGAGCTGCCTGGGAAATTCTTAAGTGGGATCACTTTGATCTGGGGACGGGCACTTTCAAGCCGTTACATGAGCGCTCCCCGAAGAGCCTGGCAATAGGGTGCCGTCACTCGGTATTTGAGTTAGCGTAGTGAGGATTCTCACTACTGCGCTCACGCCAAATGGGGCGAAACGGCTATGGATTATGGGTTGCTGACGCCGGAGGTCAACTCCGGTCGCATGTATGCCGGCCCCGGATCGGGGCCGATGCTGGCGGCTGCGGCGGCCTGGGACGCGATCGCCGCCCAGCTGGAATCCGCTGCGGCGGACTACTCTTCGCAAATCTCCGACCTGACCGGACTGGCCTGGTTCGGGCCGTCGTCGATGGCGATGTCTGGCGCGGCGGCGCCATATATCGCGTGGCTGAACGCCGGCGCCGCCCAGGCCGCGCAAACCTCCGCCCAGGCCTACGCGGCGGCCGCCGCCTACGAGGTGGCGTTCGCGATGACGGTGCCCCCACCGGTCATCTTGGCCAACCGGTCACTGTTGATGGCGCTGATCGCGACCAACTTCTTCGGCCAGAACACCGCGGCCATCGCCGCGACCGAAGCCCAGTACCTGGCGATGTGGGCGCAAGACGCTACCGCCATGTATGGCTATGCCGCTGCTGCCTCGACCGCGAGCACTCTAACCCCGTATAACGAGCCACCGCAGACCACCGACCAGGCCGGGCAGGGTGATCAGGCCCGCGCGGTAGCCCAGTCCGCGGGCAACGCCACCAGCGCCCGCACCCAATCCGTGGTGCAACTCGCCTCGACCAACACCACCGCGCATACCGTCAACTCCACCACCGCCGCTGGCGTCGACCCGCCCCTGCCAGCGGGCAGCACCGCCAATGTGGCACCCGGCGCCGCCCTCGACTTAGGCGTCACCGCTACCGCCAGCAACGGCTACCCCATCACCTTCACCTCTGGCGCCTCGGTGAACGCCCTCACCCCGCTGCACGTGATCATCTTCGGAGTCGGCCTTAACCTACCTGCCGGCGGCAATACATTTTTCTCCAGCGGCACGATTACTAGCGGCACCTTTACCGCTATCGGTGGCGCTTTCACCGTTCCCGGCGGCGCCGTGACCGCCGTTGGGAGCGGCGTCAACGTCACCCTCAACGCCGCCGGCGCAGTGACTGCTATCAACACCGGCGCCGTCATTACCGGGCCTGTCGTCGTCCCCGTCGTCCCCGTCGTCCCGAGCGCGTCTAGCGGGTTGGCGGCGGCGCCCGCGGCAACCGCGCTGAGCAGCTCACCAGGTCTGGCGGGGACCGCAGGGATTCAACCCCAGCTTGACGTGGATGGGCTTCTGGAATTGGCTCGCACCGCATCCGGCGCTGACCTCGTTGCTGACGTGACGGTGGCAGCCGGTTAAGTACCCCGGCTCGATGATCGAACCGGGCCTGGCCCCTACGCTTCAAACGTGCGTGATATCGAGGAGATCGACTCCGAACTCGGACTGCTGCTCGCGATTCGCAGCATGACGCGGAAGGCAGAAGGTCGCACGCCACATACGGCGCGGATAGACACGCTGCTCGAGTGCCCGGATAGCGCACAGCAGCCAGCCGCACGCCGCGATCTCCCGCACCGCAGTGGATTTGGTGGTGCTGGCCGACTACCTGGTCGCCGACCCGCGTCTGGTGCGCGACCTGCACAGCCAGCGCGTTCCGCATCTGGCGGTCCGGGTGCGCGACGGCACCGGACTGGCGGGGCCGCTGGTCATACCTAGGGTGACGAGCTGCCTGAGCTGGCACTAACCGGAACCACCGGTAACCGCGGCAAGGGCCGAGAAGGCCTGGTTCCGAGTGGACTTTCAGCTAGATGTTGCGAAAACGTTACGCAACCGGCGTTTAATCTCCTTACTGACGTGTGCTCAATCTGGAGGATCCCGCCGTGGATTATGGGTTGCTGATGCCGGAGATCAACTCCGCGCGGATGTATTCGGGGCCAGGAGCGGGGCCGATGCTGGCGGCCGCAGCAAGCTGGGACGCGATCGCCGCCCAGCTCGAATCCGCTGCCGCCGGCTACTCCTCAGAAATCTCGGGCCTAGCCGGGCAGCTGTGGTTCGGGCCGTCGTCCATGCGGATGGCAGCGGCCGCCGCACCGTATGTGGTGTGGCTGCAGGCCAGCGCTGCCCAGGCCGGACGAACCTCCGCCCAGGCGTATGCGGCGGCCGCGGCCTATGAGGCGGCGTTTGCGATGACGGTGCCCCCGCCGGTCATCGTGGCCAACCGGACACTGTTGATGGCGCTGATCGCCACCAACTTCTTCGGGCAAAACACCCCGGCCATCGCCGCCACCGAAGCCCAGTACATGCAGATGTGGGTCCAAGACGCCACCGCCATGTACACCTACGCCGCGGACTCCGAGGTTGCGAGCACACTGACTCCCCAAAACGAGCCGCCCCGCACGACCAACGAGGACGGGCAAGGCGCTCAGACTCGCGCGATGGCCCAGAACGCGGGCAACACCACCAGCGCCCGCACCCAATCGTTAGTGCAGCAGGCGTCGACCAACACCACAATGCATACCGTCAACTCCGCCACCGCCGGCGTCGACCCCGCTATCCCGGCCGGCGGCACCGTCAACGTGGCATCCGGCGGCGCCACCGTCAACGTAGGCGCGACCGTCACCGTCGGCAGCGGTTACCCCGTCACCTTCACCAGCGGTGTCGAAATCACTACCGGCAACACCGGAGCGACCGGCATCCTCAACGGAATCCCTTTCGCCCTTTCCGGCAACACTACTTATTTGATTACTTTTCAAACCGGAACCGGCGCCTTCGTGAGCGGCAGCTTCACGTACGATTCCCCCACCATTGTTGGGGCGACTGTCACCGTCCCCGGCGGCGCCATTACCGCCGGCGGCGGCGGCGCTATGGTCACCGAAAACGCCGCCGGCCTTGTCACTGCTATCAACAGCGGCGCCGTCATTACCGGCCCTACCGTCGTCACCCCAGTCGTCCCCATCGTCCCCAGCGTCCCCGGCGGGTTGGGTGCAGCAGCCGCGACGAGCAGCTCACCAGGCCTGGCGGGAACCGCAGGAATCCAACCTCAGCTCAGCGTGGATGGGCTTCTGGAATTGGCTCGCAGCGTATCCGGGGCTGACCTCGCTGCCAACGTAACGGCGGGGGCGGCCGGCTAAGGTTTCGCCGCTACCCCCGGTTCAGACGGCGGTGCTGTGGATAACTGAACGGGGTGGTGGCCCCGGTCGTGGCACAGTCTGGACTCATGCCGCCGACCGCGTCTCCTCTGTATGTGCTGGACCCGGCCATGCCGGTGCTACTGCGCCCTGACGGCGCCGTACAAGTGGGCTGGGATCCCCGCCGGGCGGTGCTGGTCCGTCCACCGCGCGGCCTGGGCGCCGCGGCGCTGGCGGCGCTGCTGCGTTCGATGCGATCACCCCTGCCGATCACCGAGCTGCAGCACCAAGCCGTCGAACGCGGATTGACCGACACCGACGGCCTGAGGCACCTCGTCACGAAGCTGGTCACCGCGGGCGTGGCGACCCGCGGGCACCGGCAATCCGGTGGCCGGGCGGCGTCGATCCGGGTGCACGGTCGCGGACCGCTCTCGGACCTGCTCGTCGAATCGCTGCGCTGCTCGGGCGCTCGCATCGCGCACAGCAGCCAGCCGCATGCCACGGTGTCGCGCGCGGCGGTGGATCTGGTGGTGTTGGCCGACTACCTGATCGCCGACCCGCGCACAGTGCGCGACCTGCACAGCCAGGGTGTCGCGCACCTGGCGGTTCGGGTGCGAGACGGCACCGGGCTGGTGGGGCCACTGGTCATCCCCGGGGTCACCAGCTGCCTGGGCTGCGCCGACTTACACCGCAGCGACCGCGACGCCGCATGGCCGGCGGTCGCTGCCCAGTTGCGCGAGACCGTCGGGGTGGCCGATCGAGCCACTCTGCTGGCTACCGCGGCACTGGCGCTCAGCCAGGTGAATCGGGTGATCGCCGCGGTGCGCGGGCACGATGCGGGGCCCGACGCCGAGCCGCCCCAGGCGCTGAACGCCACCCTGGAGTTCGACCTCAACGCCGGCGCGATTGTCACGCGGCAGTGGACCAGGCATCCGCTGTGTCCGTGTTGACGCGCACTACCCGAGTGGCCGCCAAACCCCGGCTCGATGTGACCCTCGGTCGCGCTCTCACCGCACTGTTGCCTAGATCAACCCCGGCACCGGCGCGGCGTCATGGATGATGGGTGTGTGGCAGACATCAAGCGGGGCCGGGCGGCGCGCAATGCGAAGCTGGCCACCATCCCGGTCGGCTTTGCCGCGCGGTCGGCGCTGGGCTTCGGTAAGCGGCTGACTGGTAAGTCAAAAGACGACGTCCAGGCCGAATTATTGGAGAAGGCCGCCAACCAGCTGTTCACCGTGCTTGGCGAGCTCAAGGGCGGGGCGATGAAGGTCGGCCAGGCCTTGTCGGTGCTGGAAGCCGCCATTCCCGAGGAGTTCGGCGAGCCCTACCGCGAAGCGCTGACAAAGCTGCAGAAGGACGCCCCGCCGCTGCCCGCCGACAAGGTGCACCGGGTGCTCGACGCGCAGCTGGGCACCAAGTGGCGCGACCGGTTCAGCTCGTTCGACGACACCCCGGTGGCCTCGGCCAGCATCGGCCAGGTGCACAAGGCGGAGTGGTCCGACGGTCGCGAGGTGGCTGTCAAGATCCAGTACCCGGGCGCCGACGAGGCACTGCGGGCCGACCTCAAGACCATGCAGCGGTTGGTCGGAGTGGCCAGACAGCTCGCACCCGGCGCCGACGTCAAAGGCGTGGTCGACGAACTGATCGAGCGCACCGAGATGGAGCTCGACTACCGGCTGGAGGCCGACAACCAGCGCGCATTCGCCAAGGCGTATCACGACAACCCACACTTCGCGGTGCCGCGCGTGGTGGCCAGCGCTCCCAAAGTGGTAGTCCAGGAATGGATTCAGGGCGTGCCGATGGCCGAGATCATCCGCGATGGGACCCCCGAACAACGGGACCTGATCGGCACCCGGCTCCTCGAGCTCACCTTCGACGCGCCGCGCCGACTGCAGATGCTGCACGGCGACGCGCACCCGGGCAATTTCATGCTGTTGCCCGACGGTCGGATGGCCGTCATCGACTTCGGTGCGGTCGCGCCCATGCCTGGTGGTTTTCCGATCGAGCTCGGGATGACGATTCGGTTGGCCCGCGAGAAGAACTACGACCTGCTATTGCCGACGATGGAGAAGGCCGGTTTCATCCAGAAAGGCCAACAGGTGTCGGTGCGCGACATCGACGACATGCTGCGCCAGTACGTCGAACCGGTCGAGGTCGAGGTCTTCCACTACACGCGCAAATGGCTGCAGAAGATGTCCACCATCGAGATTGATCGGTCGGTGTCGCAGATCCGGACGGCCCGGCAGATGGACCTGCCACCCAAGCTGGTCATCCCGATGCGGGTGATCATGTCGGTGGCCGCGATCCTGTGCCAGTTGGACGCCCACGTGCCGATCAGGGCGCTGTCCGAAGAGCTGATCCCCGGCTTCGCCGAGCCCGACACAGCGGCTATCTAGGCGGCGACCGCACCTTTTCGGGGGCGTCCGCGCGGACGTTTGTAGCTCACGACCGAGCCTCGCTCGAATATCTCGCCGCCCCAGACACCCCACGGTTCGGCACGGTCCAGCGCGGCCGTCAGGCATTGCCGCCGGACTGGGCAATCCGTGCAGAGTGTCTTGGCGCGATCGAGTTCGGCCGGGGTCTCGGCGAACCATAGGTCGGGATCGCCGGTGTGACATGGCAACACCGGCTGCGGCTGTCTGGGGACTGTCAGTGCCGACATGTCCTGCTCACCTGCTTCCTGGTTGGGTGTCCTTTTTCGGTGATCCGGACCAGGTTGCGGGCTGCCGACCCAAAACTATGGCCACGGATCCTTGTGACTTCGGGTCCGTGGCCATGTGGTGTAAACGGGGTAGTTAGGTAAGACCCCAATCCACGGACGCGTCAGTCGTGGCGGCGGCGCGATGCTTGACCGCGGCCGCTGGCGTAGCGGCGGCGTGGGCGGCGTGGGAGGTCCCCGCGGTCAGCACCGCGCCGGCCACTACTACCTCGAACACGTCGTTGATCATCGTGGCCACCTCCTCTCACCTAGACATGCGCCGGCCTGCAGCCGGCGGCGGAATGCGTATCCGAGAATAAATGTTAGCCGACGGCGCTGACAACCGATTTTCTGACCTGCGCGTTTGGCCCTAGCGGCCGCGAACCAGCTCCAATACGTCCGGCCCGTACTGCTCGAGTTTGCGTGCGCCGATACCCGGGATCGCGATCAGGGCCGCTTCGTCGTCGGGCAGCAGTTCGGCGATCGCGATCAGCGTGTTGTCGGTGAACACGACATACGCGGGCACCTTCTGCTCCTTGGCGACGTCCAGGCGCCACTCCTTGAGCCGCAACAACAACTGCTCATCGATGTCGGCTGCACACGTCTCACAACGCCGCAGCATGACGGCCGCCGGCGTCGTCAGGTTCTTGTTGCAGATCCGGCAGCGGGTCGCGCCTTGTTTGCGCCGAGATTTACCCGGCGCCGAGTCGGCCCGCGTCTGTGGCGCAATACCGTTGAGAAACCGCGACGGCTTGCGGCTCTGCCGACCGCCCGGGCTGCGCGACAGCGCCCAGCTGAGCGCCAAATGCACTCGGGCCCTTGTGATTCCGACGTAGAGCAGGCGACGCTCTTCCTCAACCGGCTCGCTCTCGGCGCCGTGCGCCAATGCGTGCGAGATGGGCAGGGTGCCGTCGGCCAATCCGACCAGGAACACCGCATCCCATTCCAGCCCCTTGGCGGCGTGCAGCGACGCCAGCGTGACGCCCTGCACCACCGGTGGGTGCCGCGCATCGGCCCGGATCCGCAGCTCGGCCACCAGAGCAGGAAGTTCCAGCTGCGGACGCTGCGCCACCTCGTCGTCCACCAACTCGGCCAATGCGGTCAGCGCCTCCCAACGCTCCCGGGCACGCGTGCCGACGGGTTCGGAGGCCGTCAGTCCCAGCGGTTCCAGGACCGCGCGCACCACCTCGGGCAACGGGCCCTCGGCGTCGCGCTCGGCGGCGCGACGCAGGGCCACCATCGCCTGCTTGATCTCCTGGCGGTTGAAGAAGCCCTCGCCGCCGCGAAGCTGGTAGGCGATGCCGGCCTCGGTCAGGGCTTCCTCGTAGATCTCGGACTGCGCATTGACGCGGTAGAGCACCGCGATCTCTGATGGCGCGGTGCCGGATTCGATCAGCCCGGCGATCGCCTTCGCCACCGCGGCCGCCTCGACGGTTTCGTCGGGATGCTCGTGAAACGTCGGGACCGGACCCGGCACACGCTGGCCGGACAGTTGCAGCTTGCTGCCGGCGACCCGGCCGCGTGCCGCGGCGATCACCTGGTTGGCCAGCGAGACGACCTGCGGGGTGGAGCGGTAGTCGCGCTCCAGGCGCACCACCGTGGCGTCCGGAAACTGCCGCGAGAAGTCGAGCAGGAAGCGCGGTGAGGCCCCGGTGAACGAGTAGATGGTCTGGTTGGCGTCGCCGACGACCGTCAGGTCGTCTCGATCCCCCAGCCATGCCGACAGCACCCGCTGCTGCAGCGGGGTGACGTCCTGGTACTCGTCGACGACGAAGCAGCGGTAGCGGTCGCGGAATTCCTCGGCGACCGCGACGTCGTTCTCGATCGCGGCCGCCGTGTGCAGCAGCAGGTCGTCGAAGTCGAGCAGCGTCACCGATTCGTCGCGGACCTTGAGGGCCTCGTAGGCGGTATAGACGTCGGCGATCTTGGCGGCGTCCAGTGGGATGTCGCGGCCCGCGCCGGCCACCGCACCCGGGTACGCCTCGGGGCTGATCAGCGATGCTTTAGCCCACTCGATCTCGCCGGCCAGGTCGCGCACGTCGTCGGTGCTGACATTGAGCCTGATGCGACTGGCCGCCCTGGCCACGACGGCGAACTTGGTGTCCAGTAGTTGCCAGCCGGTGTCACCGACCACCCGCGGCCAGAAATACCGCAACTGACGGTGTGCGGCCGAGTGAAAGGTCAGGGCCTGCACGGCGGCGACGCCCGATCCGGACTGCGCGGCGGCGTCCAACGTCCGCAATCGGGAGCGCATCTCCCCCGCCGCGCGCTGGGTGAACGTGACCGCAAGCACCTGTCCGGCGGCGACATGACCACTGGCCACCAGCTGGGCAATGCGGTGGGTGATGGTGCGGGTCTTGCCCGTTCCGGCTCCCGCAAGCACACAAACTGGTCCGCGCGGCGCCAGCACGGCTTCGCGCTGTTCGTCGTCCAGTCCGGCGGTCAGTGGGTCAGCGACCATCGGCATGCCGTCCATCTTGGCAGCGGTCGCCGACAAACCGGGTGTTTCGCCACGCCCGAACCTAGCGCGGGGCTGGCTCCCCGGGTCCGGAACGCATCGCGGCCGGGCTACGTTATCGAGTTATGAGCAACGCTCCGATTACCGTCTACACGACGTCATGGTGTGGTTACTGCCACCGGCTCATGACTGTGCTGAAGTCCAACGGAATCCCCTACGAAACGGTCGACATCGAACACGACTCGGCGGCCGCGGAATTCGTGGGTTCGGTCAACGGCGGCAACCGGACGGTGCCGACGGTGAAATTTGCCGACGGATCGACACTGACCAACCCGAGTGCGGCCGACGTAAAAGCGAAGCTGGCGCAGGTCGCCGGCTAAGAGCGGCAAAATTTGACCCTGAACGATGCGTCTCGAGCGCTTTACGATACCTACCATGGCGTCGAATTTGCGGTGGCAAAAAAGCGGCGCAATTCGTAGGGCGCTATGCGCTTGGGCTTGCTGCGCGGTGATGCTGATGTCGGGTTGCTCGCATTCGAGCACACCGGCCAAGGCGCCCAGCACCGTCACACGTATCGACGACATGATCGTCGGGCTCGACGATGTCCGGCGAATCGCCAAAGCGGACGATCTCGCCCCGCACCCCGAGGCCAACTTGCATAAACCCGTGCCGTCGGACGCCTCTGCCCCCGGCCCGTGCGGGGTGGTGGGACACAACGAGCTCACCTTCGGTAGCAATTGGACCGAGTTTCGCAGTGCCGGCTATCACGGCGTCACCGACGACATAGAGCCGCTGGGCCGGGCCATGATCAACGGAGTTACTCAGGCGGTGGCGCGATATGCGAACTCCGATGCGGCGCAGGGCGCATTCCGTGAGCTGGCGACGTCGCTGCAGGGGTGCTTTGATCTGCATGATCCCAACTACGCCTTCACCCTCGACAAACCGGATCCATCGACGCTGAGCATCGGCGCGCACCAGTGGAGCCATCTGTACCGCATCAAATCGTCGGTGATCGTGTCGGTCGGCGTGGTGGGTCTTGACTCGGCGGATCAGATCGCGAACTCCGTCTTGCAGATCATCACCGATCACGTCGGTTAACGTCTCAGTCGAGCGCTGCCCAGGATTCGATAATGACCCGCGCGATCGAAATCGAACCGGGCAGAAGCAGTTTCGAATCCGTGGAACTGCTCCAATCACCGGCGTCTAGCGCCGCGCGCACCTCGTCGCGAGTGAACCAGGCCGCCTCGACGATCTCACCGTCGTTGAACGAGAAGGCCTCGTCGGGGTCACCCAGGGCATGAAAGCCGACCATCAGCGAACGCGGGAAAGGCCACGGCTGGCTGCCCAGGTAACGAACGTCGCGCACGGTGAGACCGATTTCCTCACGGATCTCCCGGACCACGCAGACCTCGAAAGACTCACCGGCTTCGACGAATCCGGCCAGCAGCGAGAACATTCGCTCGGGCCACACCGCCTGGCGGGCCAGCACCGCACGGTCGCCGCCGTCGTGCACCAGACAGATGACCGCCGGGTCGATGCGCGGGAACTCCTCGTGTCCGGTGACCGGGTTGACGCGAGACCAGCCCGCCCGGGCCGGCTTCGTCGGGGAGCCGTCTACTGCGCTAAACCGTGCTCTCTCATGCCAATTCAGCAGTGCGACGGCCGACGACACGAGTTGGCTGCTGGTGTCGTCGAAGATCGGGCCGAGACTGCGCAGGTTCACCACTTCGGCCTGAACTCCCGCGTCCTCGGGTGCTTGCAGCGCTCCCCGGGCGGCCCAGACGTGCCGGCCGTTCTCGATGCGGCCGAGGAACACCGCGTCCTTCGGTGGTTTATCGCCCAGTTCGGCTGCCGAGCCGAGTACTACGCGGCCGTTGGCGACCAGCACCTGGTTGCGCGAATCCACCCGCAGCAGCGCCGCATCCGCCCATCCGACGGTGGCCGCATCGACATCGGTGCGCAATTGATCGGCCCGGTCGGCGCCGACGCGCGAGAGCAACGGAATGCTCCGCAGCTGAAAGTCCACGCTATGCCTCCCGGTGCCGACCCGCGGCGCCCGGCTTCGCCGCGCTTGCGATCGCCACTAGTGCCCCGCGTCTCGGATGTAGAGCAGCCGGTCGGTGGCCTCGATCGCGTCTACTTCGGGTGCGCCGATGCGAATCAGGTGTCCGTCGCGCACCACGCCGAGCACGATGTCGCGCAGATGTCGCGGGGATCCGCCGACTTCGCTCTGCTCCACTTCGCGTTCGGCGATGGCCAGGCCGGCGTCCGGAGTCAGCAGGTCCTCGATCATCTCCACGACGCTGGGCGTGGTGGTGGCAAGGCCGAGGAGCCGTCCGGCGGTCTCCGAGGAGACCACCACCGAGTCCGCGCCCGATTGCTGCAGCAGGTGCGAATTCTCGGCTTCCCGGATGGCCGCCACGATTTTGGCCTTGGGCGCGATCTCTCGCGCCGTCAGGGTCACCAGCACGGCGGTGTCGTCGCGGTTGGTGGCGACGATGATCGACGATGCGTGCTGGGCCCCGGCCAGCCGCAGCACGTCGGATTTGGTGGCGTCGCCGTGCACGGTGACCAGACCGGCCGTCGCGGCATGCTCGAGAGCGCCGCGATCGGTGTCGACGACGACGATCTCGCCTTGGGCAGCCTCATCGCTGACAATGGCTGCCACGGCCCGTTTGCCCTTGGTGCCGTAGCCGATCACGACGGTGTGGTTGCGCACTCTGTTCCTCCAACGCTGGATCTTCCATCCTTGCCGGGACCGCTCGGAGAGCAGCTCGAGCGTGGTGCCGACCAACACCACCAGGAACGCGATCCGCAACGGCGTGAAGACCACGGTGTTGACCAGCCGCGCCACTTCGCTATACGGCGTGATGTCGCCGTATCCGGTCGTCGAGAGCGACACGGCCGAGAAGTAGAGGCAGTCCAGGAAGGTCAGCGGTTCGCCGCGCACGTCGCGATAGCCGGTGCGGTCCAGGTACACGGTGACGGCGGCGGCGAGCAACAGCACCAGCGCAATGACCAGCCTGCGGGTGATGACACGACCCGGGCTGCCGTGGTCTTCGGGGATGCGCAGCACGCCGACCAGCAGATGTCCGGGCTGGGCGGTCAGTGTCTCGTCGAGACCCCTCAGCTGTCGCAACCTACCCTCGGCCACAGCGGCCCGTCATCGGGAAAACACCACCGCACGCCGCACCCACGACTCACATGTAACCACGATCGCCGGTCGGCAGACACTTGATCGCCTCAGACGGCAACTTCGCGCTCGCCCGCGGAGTCGGTCAACAGCCCGGCCAGCTCGGTGGGATCGGGCAGTACCTCGGGGACGACGGTGACGCCGGTGCGCACGTAATGGAACGCGGTTCGCACCGAGGATTCCGGGCATCCGGACAACGCCGCCCACGCCAGGCGGTAGACGGCGAGCTGGACAGCGGCCTGTCGCATCGCCTCGGGCCCGCGCGGGGGTTCGCCCGTCTTCCAGTCCACCACCGTGGCGCCGCCGTCTGGTTCGCCGAATATCGCGTCGATACGCCCGCGCACCACGGTGTCGCCGATGGGCATCTCGAAGGGGACCTCGACGGCAACGGGGGTGCGGGCCGCCCACTGCGATTTGGTGAACGCCTCCTGCAGCGCGGCCAATTCGTCGGTGCGGCCGAGATCGGAGTCCGCCGCACCGGGCAGGTCGCCAAGGTCGAACAACCCCTCGGTTCCGTAGAACTGCTGCACCCAGGAGTGAAAGGTATTGCCCAGCAATGCATGTGGATCTGGTCGGGTCGGCAAGCGATGCACCAACCGCTGCAGCGCGCCCTCGGGGTCGCGGGCCAGGTCCACCAGACCGCTGACCGACAACTGACTGGGCAGCACGCGGGCGACCCGGCGGTCGGACCGCGCGCGCTCGGCCAGTAGCGCGTCGACGTCGGCAGCCCAGCCGTCGACGTCGACATAGTCCTGCGTCGTATCCGCTGCCATCGCCTCGGCCACCAGCGCCGCCCCGCGTTCGACCCCGGCGCGGCGCCCGGACAGCGGATCGGCGGGCCAGACCGCTTCGATAACATTGTCGTGCAATGGGTTCCGTTCCCCATCGGCGGGCGCGGGAGCCCACTCTTCGACCACCCCGCAGGGATGACCGGCCGCCGTGGACCGATCGATGACGTCCTTGAGCTCGCACAGGAACTCCGACGGCCCGCGCGGTTTGATCCCGGTGGGACCCCAGTGATGACCGGAGACCAGCAGTGTGTCCTCGGCCCGGGTGATGCCGACGTACAGCAGCCGGCGCTCCTCGTCGACGCGCCGCTGATCCAGTTGGCGGCGATGTTCGGAGATCTTGTCCGACAGCTGCTTTCGATTGCTGACGTCCGAGAGGTCCAACACCGGGATGCCCAGCGCGCCTTCTGAGGCGCGATCGCCGCGCAGCAGCGGCGGCAGCTCGGCGGCATCGGTGAGCCAGCTGCTGCGCGAGGCGGTCGACGGGAATGTTCCGCCGGACAGGTGCGCCACGGCGACCACTTCCCATTCCAGGCCCTTTGCGGAGTGCACGGTGAGCACCTGGACCCGATCCCGCGCGACCGTCAACGGCGCTGGCGCCAGACCGTTTTCGACCACCTCGGCCGCGTCAAGGTAGGCCAGCAGCCCCATGACCGACGCCGCGGACGCGTCCGTCGCGCTGGTTCTTTCCGCGTAGCGCGCGACGACGTCGGCGAAGGCGTCGAGGTGTTCGGCGCCGGCCCAGCCGCCGTGGCCCGCGGCGGCGCGGACTTCGCAGTCGACGCCCAGCATGCGTCGCACCTCGGCGACCAGATCGGGCAGCGAATGACCGAGATGGCCGCGCAGGGCGCTCAGCTCGGCGGCCAGCGCGGCGATGCGTTGATATCCCGCAGCCGAATACGCGGCGGCCGGGCCGGGATCACCGATCGCGTCGGCCAGGCACGCGGTGTCGGCTTCGAGGTTGGAGGGACCGGCCGCCATCGCGATCGCCTGGGCGCAGGACGCGTCGGCGGAGCGCCCCGCACCATGAGCCAACGCGCGCTGCCAGAGCGCGGAGATGTCCCGGCCACCCAGTCGCCAGCGCGGGCCGGTCAATACCCGCATCGCCCCCGCGCCGGCGGTGGGGTCGGCGACCAGGCGCAGCATGGCCACTAGTTCGGCCACCTCCGGGATCGACAACAGGCCGGCAAGCCCGACGACCTCGACGGGGATTCCGCGCGCGCGAAGCGCATCGGCGATGGGTGCGGCATCGGCGTTGCGGCGCACCAGCACCGCGGCGGTCGGCGGGTTGACGCCGTCGGCATGCGCACGTTGGTAATGGCCGTGCAGGTGGTCGGCGATCCACCCGCGTTCGGCCTGGGCGTCGGCGAGCAGCGCGGCTCGGACGGTGCCGGGCGGGGCGTCCGGGCGGGGTTGCAACGCGTGCACGGCCACGGATCGGCGTCGCGCCTCCGCCGATATGGCGTTGGCGATATGCAGCGTGCTGGGCGGGTTGCGCCAACTGGTGCGCAGCTCCAGCACCGGCGCGGGCGTGCCGTCGGATTGCGGGAAGTCGGTGGTGAACCGGGGCAGGTTGGTTGCCGAGGCGCCGCGCCAGCCGTAGATCGACTGAATCGGGTCGCCGACAGCCGTCAAGGCCAGCCCGTCGTCGACGCCGCCGCCGAACAACGCCGACAGCGCGACCCGCTGGGCATGACCGGTGTCCTGGTACTCATCGAGCAGCACCACCCGGTAGCGGTTGCGCAGGTCGTCGGCGACCTGCGGGAAGTTCGCGGCAAGCCGTGCCGCCGAAGCCATCTGCGCGCCGAAGTCCATGACCTTGTCGGTATGCATGCGGTCTTGTAACGCGTCGAGCAGCGGCACCAGTTCGGTGCGCTCGGTCTGGGCGGCCAGCAGCCGCAGCAACCATTGGCTCGGTCCACGGTCGCGTTGGTAGGGGCCGGCAGGCAGGGCGTGGACCAGCCGCTCCAGCTCCAGGTGGGTATCGCGGAGCTGGCCGGTGTCGACCAGGTGCTCGGTCAGCTGGCCCCACAGTCGCAGCACCATCGAGGTGACCGCGGCCGGCGTCTTGTCGGTGCGCAGCTGCCCGCCATGCCGGTTGACCACGTCGAAGGCCAGCTGCCACAGCTCGGTCTCGCTGAGCAACCGGGTGTCGGGTTCGACCGGCAACAGCAGCCCGTAGTCACGCAGCAGCGAGCCGGCGAACGCGTGATAGGTGCTGACCGTCGGGGTGTGCGCCGATTCGAGCGCCCCCGGGCTGGCGGCGCCCAACCCGACGCCGGCCAACCGGGCCAGCCGGGAGCGGACCCGGCGCAGCAGCTGTCCGGCGGCCTTGCGGGTGAACGTCAATCCCAGCACCTGGCCGGGATCGGCATACCCGTTGGCGACCAGCCAGACCACCCGCGCAGCCATTGTCTCGGTCTTGCCCGCGCCCGCTCCCGCGATGACGACGAGCGGACCCGGCGGCGCGGCGATAACGGCGGCCTGCTCGGCGGTGGGCGGGAAAAGCCCCAGCGCATCGGCTAATTCGTGCGGGCTGTAGCGCGGGGTCATGGCGCGGACCCTTCGCCGTGGGCGGGGCACGACGGCCGGATCGGGCAGTGCGAGCAGCCGTCGTTGCGCCGGGCGACGAACTGCGGACTGGCGGTGGCGTCGGCCGCCCGCATGACGAGGTCGCGCCATTCGTCGCGGGCCGCCGGTGTCAGTGGATCCTGTTCTCGCACGGTGGCGCCCGCCGCTCCGCTCTTGCCGATGTAGATCAGTCGTGCGCCCCCGGGCTCCATATCGGGCGCACCTTCGGGTATCAGGCCTTCGGCCACCGCGAGCTGATACATCGCCAGCTGAGCGTGCTGTTGGGCATCGTCCTTGCTGACCGGTGTTTTGCCGGTTTTGATGTCGACGATCACCAGCCGGCCGGCCGCGTCGCGTTCCAGCCGGTCGACCCGGCCACGCAACCGGACTTGGCCCCCGTCATCGCGCGGCGTCGCAAGGACTCCGTCGACGCCGACCTCGACGCCAACCTCCCGCAGCTCGCCCCGCGTCTGCGCTCGCCACTGCACGAATGCCTCGATCATGGCGCGGTGCCGGGTCAGCTCGTTGGCCGAATGCCATCGAGCGTCGAAAGGCAGGTGCTCCCAGACACGTTCGAGCTCGGCCATCAGTTGCGCTTCGCTCTTGTCCGGTTCGGCGATCAGGGCATGCAGCACCGAGCCAATCGTGGACCGCAGCTCACGTGGGTTGGTTCCGCCGTGCCGTTCGACCAACCAGCGCAACGGGCAGTCGTTGAGGGTTTGCAGGGTCGATGGCGTCAATGTGACGGGATCACCGCTTTGGCAGAGCGGATCGCTGGTGCTGACCGCGGTCAGACCGTACCAACTCAACGGGTCGGCGCCCGACACGCCCGCATTGGCCAGTCGGGCCAATTGCGTTGCCGCGCAATGGCGTGCGGCAACGTCGACCGCCCCGTCCGGGGCACAGACGACCCCGCGCAACCGGCCGACCAGCGCCGCCGTCGACAGCACACGTGGGGATGAGACCGGCTGCACCGCAACGTGATCGACATCGTCGTCGGCCCACTGCGCGACCTCGAAGAAAAACGGTGACGGCAGTGCGGCTCCTTGGTCCGCCCCGCCGGTGTCGCTGTCGACGGCGGTCACCAGCAGTCGGCGCCGGGCCCGGCCCATCGCGGCCACCAGCAGCCGTCGTTCCTCGGCGAGCAGCGGCGCACGCACCGAGGCGTCCCCAAAGACGCCGTCCATGACGTCGAGGAGTCGCTGCGTGGCCAACACTCCACCGCGCGGAACGGTGTTGGGCCACAGCCCATCCTGCAGGCCGGCGATGACGACCACATCCCATTCATGTCCCAGGGCGGCGTGTGCGCTGAGCACCTGGACCTGTTCGGCCGGCGAGGGCGGTTCGGTCTTGACGCTCGGCAGCTGCAGCGCCGCGACGTGCTCGATGAGACCGCGCAACGACGCGCCGGGCGTGCGAGACACGTACTGGTCGGCGACGTCGAACAACGCGGTCACTGCCTCCAGGTCCCTGGTGGCCTGCGCGCCGGCGGTGCCGCCGCGCTCGCTGGCCGTCAGCCAGCGGCGCTGCAGGCCGGACCGACTCCACGCCGCCCACAGCGTGTAGCGCGGATCTTGGCCGCCGCGATGGCAGCGCTCGGCCGCGTCCAGGACCGCACGCACCCGCTGCAGCGGGCGAGACCCGGAGGTCGGCGCCCCGCCCAGCGCGGCCACCACCAGGTCGCCGAAACTGCCTGCCACGTCGGCGGTTTTGCCGCGCAGCAGCGTCCTGCGCAGCTGGCGCAGTGAGACCGGGTCGACGCGACCGATAGGCCCGGTCAGCAGCGCCAGCGCCTGATCGCCGTCCAGACCCTCGGCGGTCGCCGCCAGCACCGTGAGCAGCGCGCGCACCGCGGGCTCCTCGGCCAGCGCCTCGCCGACCGCGGGTGCGGCCACCGGTACTCCGGCGGCCGCCAGCGCCCGGGGCAACCGGGCCCCGGCTCGTGGCACCGACCGCACGATCACCGCCATCCGCGACCACGGCACGTTGTCGACGAGGTGGGCACGCCGCAGCGCGTCGGCGATCATCGCGGCCTCGGCGTGCGCCGAGGCCGCGAGCCGCACGTGGACCGATCCCTCCTCGGCGCCGGTGCCGTCGATCTGCCTGCCGTCGCTGGTGCCCGGCAGCCGTCGCGCGATGCCGCTGACGGCGCGCGCCACGGCCGGCGCGCACCGATGCGACTCCATCAGCGTCACCGAGGGCGTTTGGCCGTCCAACAGCCCGGCCGGCTCGCCGCCCCGGAAGCCGAACACCGCCTGGTTGGGATCCCCGGCGATCAGCGCCAGTTCGCTGCCGGCCGCCAGCACCCGGACCAGGCGGGCCGCCTGCGGATCGAGCTGCTGGGCGTCGTCGATCAACAAGACCCGGAGCCGGGCGCGCTCGGCGGCCAGCAGCTCGCCGTCGACCGCGAAAGCCTCCAAGGCCGCACCCACGAGTTCGGCGGCGCCCAGCGCCGGCGTCGTCGCCTGCGGCGCCGCGGTCCCGACCGCCGCGCGCAGCAACATCACCTGCTCGTACTGTTGGGCGAACCGGCCCGCCGCAGTCCACTCCGGTCGCCGGCACCGACGCCCAATACGCTGCAGTTCCTGCGGATCGACACCGCGTTCTGCACAGCGCGCCAACAGGTTTCGCAGCTCAGTGGCAAAGCCCGCGGTGCTCAGGGCGGGCCGCAGATGCGCCGGCCACGCGCTGGTTCCGGCGTCTTCGAGGTCCCCGGCCAGCAGCTCCCGGATGATGGCGTCGGTTTCGGCGCTGGTGACCAGCCGCGGCGGCGCGTCCCCGGCCCGCTCGGCGGCCCGCCGGAGGACGGCGTAGGCGTAGCTGTGCACGCTGCGGACCAACGGCTCACGGATCGCCGTCCGGCACGAGTCGCCGCCGCGCGACCGCAGCAGTGCCATCGTCAACGCGCTGCGCTGCCGAACCCCCATTCGGCCCGAACCGGTAAGCAGCAGAACCGATTCCGGGTCGACCCCGGCGTCGACCGCGGCGACCGCGGCATCGACCAGCAGGCTGCTCTTCCCGGTGCCCGGGCCGCCCAGGATACGGATCAGCCCGCGGGCACCCGGCGCCAGCACGGCACCCGCCTCGGCGCCCCAGGTCAATGACATACCGGCATGACATCACGAGGGTCTGACAAGTCGGTCCGGCTACGACCGGCGGTGTCCGCGGGGCCTGGCATCATCGACGCGTGACCACCGACCTTCACGTGCACCGCTTCGGTCCGTCTGGCCCGGTGCAAATGCTCGCCCTGCACGGACTGACCGGACACGGCCAGCGCTGGCAACAGTTGGGCGATTATGTGCCCGAAATCTCCATCGCCGCCCCTGATCTGCTGGGCCATGGCAGGTCGTCGTGGGCCGCGCCGTGGACCATCGACGCGAATGTCGCTGCGCTGGGCGCGCTGCTCGATGAGGTGGCCGAGGCCCCGGTGCTGGTTGTCGGGCACTCGTTCGGCGGTGGTCTGGCAATGCATTTGGCCGCGGTCCGACCGGACTTGGTGGCGGCGCTGCTCCTGCTCGACCCCGCCGTCGGTTTGGACGGCGGGTGGATGCGCGAGATCGCCGAGGCGATGATTTCGTCGCCCGACTACCCGGATCCCGGCCAAGCTCGCATGGAAAAGGCCACCGGCTCTTGGGCGGACGTTGATGCGGGCGTGCTCGATGCCGAACTCGACGAACATCTGGTCCGGCTGCCCAGCGGACGCTACGGCTGGCGGGTCAGCGTGCCGGCGATGATGTCCTACTGGAGCGAGCTGGCCCGTCCCACCGTGCTACCGCCGGCGGGAACGGCAACGACGCTGGTGCGGGCGAAGTGGACGACGCCGCCGTATGTCACCGATCAGCTCATCGCCGGACTGCAGGAACGCCTGGGACCAGATTTCGAGCTGCTCGATTTCGAGTGCAACCACATGGTGCCCGGCGCCAAGCCGACGGAGGTCGCCGCGCTGATCCGCAAGCAGTTGCAGGCCCGCTGACCGTGGCGCCGGTGACCGACGAGCAAGTCGAGCGGGTGCGCGCGCTGGTGGCCGCGATCCCTTCCGGCCGAGTCTGCACCTACGGCGATATCGCCGCTGTCGCAGGGCTTTCCAGCCCGCGGATCGTCGGATGGATCATGCGCACCGACTCCTCCGACCTGCCCTGGCACCGGGTGATCACCGCATCGGGACGCCCGGCACGGCATTTGACCACCCGGCAGCTGGAACTACTGCGCGCCGAAGGAGTGCTTTCCGTCGAAGGCAAGATCGCGCTCGGCGACGTGCGCTACGCGTTTGGGGACTAAAGCACCAGCCGAATCAGGGCCGCCGTGCGGGCCAGACCCGGGAAAGCCTCCGCCGTCGACCGCGGATGCAGCGCATGTACCGCCAGACGAAACATCAACGCGCGCAACAACATCTGTGGCCATTCCGGCAAGGCGTTCCAGCGTTCGATCAGCCCGTCGTCGGCCTCACCCCAGGACAGCGCATCGACGACGACCACGCCGGCCGCCCACGACGCGGGCCGCCAGTACGGCGTGATGTCGGTGATGCCCGGGGCGGCGGTGCCGATGAAAAGCACCGTGCCGTAGAGATCCCCGTGCACCAGCTGGTTGGGGCTTTTGGTCGGCTTGCGTAGCGTGGCGAGCTGACTGATCAGCTCGACCGACCGCTCGGCGTCGGCGTTCGGCGGGGCCGTGCGGGCGCCGGGCGGAATCGACTGCAGCGGCCGTTCTTCCCACGCGGAGCGGTCGGCGGCGATGAACACGTCGACATCTGACCACGGCGTGGTCGGTCCCTGGGTCAGGAAGCGGGGGCGCTCCAGTTTGCCGGTGGCCTCGTGCAGCCGCACCGCCGCCGAGACGACTTCGTCGTGTCTGGGCTCAGGCGTGCCGGCGACAAACGTGTCCGCTCGCCATCCCGAGACCACGTAGCGCCCGTCGGTCGAGCGGACCGGCCGGGCCAGCCGCACCCCGTCCACGAACAGCGTTTCGCGCACCCGCGCAGACCAGGCCGCGCGCGCGTGGTCGGCCACGATCGAGAGAACGACTTCGCCGCATCGCCAGCCACCCTCCCAGCTGGCGCCCAGCGCGATGGGCTTGACACCGGCCAAACCAAACGCCGAAAGCACGTGCTCCGGCGGTGGTTCGACAGTCACGGGGGTTAGCCTAGCCGGGCGGCGATGCGCGTCGTTACGACGCGCTGATGGGCGGTTTAGTACATCACCATGTCGGGTTGCATCTGCTGCGCCCACGCCACGATTCCGCCCTGCAAGTGGACGGCATCGGAGAAACCGGCCTTCTTCACCGCGGCCAGCGCCTCGGCCGAGCGCACGCCCGTCTTGCAGTACAGCACCGCCCTGCGGTCGTGCGGCAGCTTTGCCAGACCCTCACCTGAGCTGATCAACGACGTCGGAATCAGCTCCGCGCCGTCGATGTGATTGATGTCCCACTCGACCGGCTCGCGGACGTCGATCAGGGCCAGCTTGGTGCCCGAGTCCAGCAACGCGCGCAGCTCTTGCGGCGTGATCGTCGAGCCGTTGACGGCCTCGACCGCATCCTGCGACACCACACCGCAGAATTCCTCGTAGTCGATCAGTTCGGCGATCTTCGGAGTCGACGGGTCCTTGCGGATCCTGATCGTGCGGTAGCTCATCTCCAGCGCGTCGTAGATCATCAGCCGGCCCAGCAGCGGTTCGCCGATGCCGGTGATCAGCTTGACCGTCTCGGTGCCCATCACGGACGCGATGGAAGCACAGACGATGCCAAGCACGCCTCCTTCGGCGCAGGACGGCACCATGCCGGGCGGCGGCGGTTCCGGGTACAGGTCGCGGTAGTTCAGGCCCAGGCCGTCGGGGGCGTCCTCCCAGAACACCGAGACCTGACCTTCGAAGCGGTAGATCGATCCCCAGACGTAGGGCTTACCGGCCAGCACCGCGGCATCGTTGACCAAGTACCGGGTGGCGAAGTTGTCGGTGCCGTCG
Source organism: Mycobacterium sp. IDUB_19 (assembly GCF_055419445.1). Lineage (NCBI taxonomy): Bacteria > Bacillati > Actinomycetota > Actinomycetes > Mycobacteriales > Mycobacteriaceae > Mycobacterium > Mycobacterium sp. IDUB_19. The sequence continues at coordinate 119,680 of NZ_JBVAXR010000010.1, forward strand.
ACGATCACGTCGTACTGCCTGAACAGCTCAACGGCGTTGCTCGCCTCCAGCCGGAATTCATGGAGTCGCACCTGCACCAGCGGATTGATCGCGCGAATGGAGTCGCGCGCCGACTGCGCCTTGGAACGTCCGACATCGGCCACGCCGTGGATGATCTGGCGCTGCAGGTTCGACTCGTCGACGACGTCGAAGTCGACGATGCCGATCGTCCCGACGCCGGCCGCGGCCAGATACAGCAACGCCGGTGCTCCGAGTCCGCCGGCACCGATCACCAGCACCCGCGCGTTCTTCAGCCGCTTCTGCCCGTCGACACCCAGGTCGGGAATGATCAGATGGCGGCTGTAGCGCGCCACTTCGTCGCGACTCAGCTCGCCGGCTGGCTCAACCAGTGGCGGCAACGATGGGGACACCGGATATCTCCTCGGTCAGCTTCGCGACTCAACTACAGTCAACGCTTCGATCGCCGGCATTGCTTCCCGGTGCATACCGCCGCAGAGCTAGGCGATCGGATACGGCCAGGGGTTGAAGCGGCAGGTCTTACCGTCGGCCTTGACGTACTCGGGGTCGAACTTCGCGGCGTCGTCGTTGGCGGTGGAGAACGTCTGCTGCATCATCACCGGCGCCAAACCGCCCTGCTTGTCGCAGGGCTCGTGGCGCACATAGCCGATGGCGTGGCCCACCTCGTGGTTGATGACGTACTGCCGGTACGAGCCGATGTCTCCCTCGAAGGGCACCGCCCCGCGCACCCAGCGCGCCTCGTTGATGAACACCCGGGCCTCCCGGTCCGGTCCGAACACCGGGTTGTAGCAGGAGGTCTCCAGCCGGAATTCGTAGCCGCACCCCTCGCGCACCGTCACCGGAGACACCAGCGAAATCCGGAAGTCGGGTTTCCCGTTGTCGATCCTGACGAAGGCGAATTGCGGGTTGTGCGTCCAGCCTTTGGGATTGGCCAGCGTCTGATCGACCATCGTCGCGAATGCGTCGTCACCGCCGAACATCGCGGGGTCCAGACCGTTCTCGACCTCGACGCTGTACTTGAATACCTTGGCGGTGCCCTGACCGATCTGCGGCGTGACGCCGGGCACGACACGCCAGGTCTTATCGCCGGCCTCGGTGAACGGCCCGCCGTCCGGCAGCGTCCCGGCCGGCAGGTTGGCGTCGAAGGTGGCCAGGCCGCGCGGCGGTGCGTCGAGGATGGCCGTGCCCACCGCCCCGATCGCCGGCGGGCTTTGGATGGACGGCTTGCTCGCCGTCGGTTGCGGCGCTCCGACGCCGGTCACCGTCTGGTAGATGACGACGGCGGTCAGCGCCACCAGCACTGGCAGCGCATACGCGCGCCAGCCGTAGGTGGAGATAAACCGGCCCAGCCATGATTGCTTTCGCCACCGGCGGGGACGTTCGCGGTCGGCCCGGGGCCGTCCGGCGCCTCGCCCGATCGGATCACGCAGCGCCCGAAGCGGTTCTCGCCACTCGTCACGCAGCACGGGCACTCGACCGGTGCCGGGCACTGGCGGCTCGGACGTCATCGCCCCAGGATGGCACAGCGGGGACCGAGGGCGTCCCTGGCGCGCCCGAGCACACCCCACGACGCCGGTTCAGCCTGCGCCGACGGCGCCGATGCCGGTCGCAGGTACACCATGGGTAGTAGTGTCTGTGCGACGAGCGGCGCGCGGCTGGCCCGTCGATATTCCGATGGTCAGCCGCCACAATTCAAATGAGGACCAAGTGAGCGATCTCGCCAAGGCAGCGGCACGGCGTGCCGTCAGATCGACTGACCGCGGTCGGCCCAGTGACGGCATAGCGACCTCCAACCGGCGGGGCAATCGGCTACCGCGGGACGAGCGTCGTGGCCAATTGCTGATCGTGGCCAGCGACGTCTTCGTCGACCACGGCTACCACGCGGCCGGCATGGATGAGATCGCCGACCGGGCGGGAGTCAGCAAACCCGTTCTGTATCAACACTTTTCCAGCAAGCTGGAGCTGTATCTGGCGGTGCTTGATCGGCACGTCGAGAACCTGGTCTCGGGCGTGCAGAACGCGCTGAGCACCACCACCGACAACCGGCAGCGGCTGCATTCGGCGGTCCAGGCATTCTTCGACTTCATCGAGCACGACAGCCAGGGCTACCGGCTGATTTTCGAAAACGACTACGTCACCGAGCCCGAGGTCGCCGCGCAGGTGCGGGCGGCCACCGAATCGTGCATTGACGCGGTTTTCGCGCTGATCAGTGCCGATTCCGGCCTGGACCCGCACCGCGCCCGGATGATCGCGGTGGGACTGGTCGGCATCAGCGTCGACTGCGCCAGGTACTGGCTGGACTCCGACCGTCCGATCTCCAAGGCGGACGCCGTCGACGGCACCGTTGCGTTCGCGTGGGGCGGGCTGTCACACGTGCCGCTTACTCGCTCTTAGCGGCCTTTCCGCCGGACTTCGCACCGGCATCGGCCCCGATTCCGAAGCCGACCCGACGGGAGTCGGCGACACCGATCTCGACGTAGGCGATGCTGGTTGTGTGGATCAGGAAGCGGCGGCCCTTCTCGTCGCTCAGGCTCAGCAGACCCGAGCCGTCACGCAGTGCGGCGCTCACGGCCTCTTCGACCTCCGCAGGCGTCTGCGCGCTGGAGAAGACCAGCTCGCGCGGGCTGTCCGTGATACCGACCTTGACCTCCACGATGGCCCCTTCCGTTGATATTCCGTCGCAAGCGTGTCAGCAGCAGGCTAGTGGACGCGGCCGGTTCGCTCCGAGTGCAGGGTGACCGACGCGAGTTCGCGGTGAGCGAAACCGTTTCTAACGGCAGATAACGATTGGCTCCCAGCTAGATCAAGGTGGCGCCCGTCGCCGGCTCGGGCACTTTCACGTCCGTAACATCGGTATCATCAGAAACACGCTCGATGATCGCGCCGGCCTGGTCGACGGCCTCGTCCACGACCACCCCGATGATGCGACGTACGACGGAGCCGACTACGACGGCTACGACGGCTACGACGGCTACGACGAGTACGCCGACGACGAGTACGACGAGTACAAGGAACTCCTGTGGCCCTTCGGCGGATGGCGCCCGGCGGTCGCGGTGCTCGGCGCGGTGGTGGCGATCGGCGCGATCGCGACTGCCGTGATCATCAACAGCGGCGACAGCGCTTCGACGAAGGCCACGGTGGGGGCACCGGCTCCCACCTCCGTGACGTCCGCACCGCGAACCACCAGCCCGCCGGGCGCGTCGCAGCGCCCCTCGACAAGCACACCGAGCACCTCGCGGGCGCCCCAGCTACCGCCCGAGACCGTCACCACGCTGACCCCGCCGAGCGCGGCGCCGACGGGACCGCCGCTGGCCGCACCGGCTCCCGCGCTCGTACCACCAACGGCCACAGTGAATCCGGGCACCGTCTACTACAGCGTGACCGGGACGAAGCAGCTCCTGGACCTGGTGAACGTCGTCTACACCGATGCACGTGGCTACCCGCAGACCGAGTTCAACGTGGCGCTGCCCTGGACGAAGGTGGTCGTGCTGAACCCGGGCGTGACGACCCAATCCGTGGTCGCGACCAGCATCGTGGGCCGGCTCAACTGCGCGATCGTCAATGCGCAGGGTCAGGTCGAGGTGGCGTCGGCCAACAACTCGAACCTGGCGACCTGCACGAAATAGAGGTCAGCTCAGGCCGAGCTCGCGTATTCGCCGGTCGTGCGTCTGCTGCAGACGCTCGAAGAACGCGCCGAGCTGCCCCAGGCCTCCGGTGCCGGACACCACCAGATCGACCAGCTCGTCATGGTCGGCCAGCAGGTATTGGGCCTGGGTGAATGCTTCGCCGTACAACCGGCGAGCCCACAGCGCCAACCGGCTGCGCTGTTTGCCACTCGCGGTCACCGCGGCGCGAACTTCGGCGACGACGAACTGCGAGTGCCCGGTTTCGGACAGGGCCTCGCGCACCACGTCGGCGACCTCGTCGGGCAGCCCGTCGGCGAGCTCGAGGTAGAGATCGGCGGCCAGCGCGTCGCCGACATAGGTCTTCACCAGTGCTTCCAGCCAGGTGCTGGGCATCGTCAACCGGTGGTAGTTCTCGATCGCGGAGACGTACCTCGACATGGCCGAAACGACGTCGACGCCGCGCTTTTCCAGGGCCTCGTGCAGCAGCTCGTAGTGCTGCATCTCGGCGGCCGCCATGCTCGCCATTGAGATCCGTCCCCGCAGGTCAGGCGCCATACGGGCCTCGTCGGTCAGCCGGTAGAACGCGGCCACCTCGCCGTAGGCGAGCACGGCGAACAGTTCGTTGACACCCGGATGGTCCGCGCTCGGTGCTGGGGATGGCGAATCGTCCACTTGGTCGGCAGAGGAGGCCGAAGTCATGCACATCACTCTAGTAGGCGGACTTGGAAGAAGATGGGTCTGCGCCGTCGACCGGCTATCATGCAGATAGATAGCGGCTGTATTTCTTCGAATGCTGCTATCGGCGAAATGTGCGTGCACCGCTGGCCCACCCAATCTCAGCAGGGCCTGGCGACTCGGCGACTTGGAGTCGGAACTCGTGCGCGCGTGACCGCGAGAGAAATACCGACCCCAACCGAATAGTCACCGAAAGGTACAGCACCCACGCATGACTGCATTGACCAGCAAAACTGAACCGACCTTTGCCGAGCTCGGCGTCCGCGACGAGATCGTCCGGGCGCTAACCGAAAAGGGCATCGAGCACGCCTTCGCCATCCAGGAACTCACCCTGCCGATGGCCCTCGCCGGTGACGACGTCATCGGCCAGGCCCGCACCGGCATGGGTAAAACGCTCGCCTTCGGCGTCCCGCTGCTGCAGCGCATCACCAATGGCGTCGGGGTGCGGCCGCTCAATGGCACGCCGCGCGCCCTAGTCGTGGTGCCCACCCGCGAGCTCTGCCTCCAGGTCACCGAGGACCTGGCCGGCGCTGCCAAACATCTGATCGCCGAAGAGGGCCGCCGGCTGTCGGTGGTCTCCATCTACGGCGGACGGGCCTACGAGCCACAGATCGACGCGCTGCGCACCGGCGCCGACGTCGTGGTGGGCACACCGGGCCGGCTGCTCGACCTGGCCCAGCAGGGCCACCTGCAGCTCGGCGGGTTGTCGGTGCTGGTCCTCGACGAAGCCGACGAGATGCTCGACCTGGGCTTCTTGCCGGACATCGAGCGCATCTTGCGCCAGATACCGGCCGACCGGCAATCGATGCTGTTCTCGGCGACCATGCCGGACCCGATCATCACGCTGGCCCGCACGTTCATGGTTCAGCCCACCCACATCCGGGCCGAGGCGCCGCATTCGGCGGCCACCCACGACACCACCGAGCAGTTCGTCTACCGCGCCCACGCGCTGGACAAGGTGGAGATGGTCAGCCGGATACTGCAGGCCGACGGCCGCGGCGCGACGATGATCTTCACCCGCACCAAGCGCACCGCGCAGAAGGTCGCCGACGAATTGGCCGAGCGCGGCTTCAAGGTCGGCGCCGTGCACGGCGACCTCGGGCAGATCGCCCGCGAGAAGGCACTCAAGGCTTTTCGGGCCGGCGACGTCGACGTGCTGGTAGCCACCGACGTGGCCGCCCGCGGTATCGACATCGATGACATCACCCACGTCATCAATTACCAGATCCCCGAGGACGAACAGGCCTACGTACACCGGATCGGCCGTACCGGTCGCGCCGGTAAGACCGGTATCGCCGTCACCCTGGTGGACTGGGACGAACTGCCCCGCTGGACGGCGATCGACAAGGCGCTGAACCTGGGCTCCCCCGATCCGGCCGAGACCTACTCCAACTCGCCGCACCTGTACACCGAGATGGGGATTCCGGGCGAGGCCAGCGGCATGATCGGTTCGCCGCGCAAGTCGCCGGTCAAGCGCCGCGACACCGAACGCAGCACCACGTCGGAGAAGCCGGCGCGGGCCCGCTCGGGTAACCCCCGGCGGCGAACCCGCGGCGGCGAGCCGGTGAGCGGCCACCCGTCCGGCAACGGCACCGACGGCGAAGCCGCGGCGGAGACGGGTTCGGCGTCCAGCAATGGCAGTAACGGCACGAACAATCGTCGTCGCCGTCGTCGCCGCAAGCCGGCGGAAGCCACCACCAACGCCAACTGAGCCACCTAAAGCGACAGCCCAGGCATGGTCAAACCCGAACGCCGCACCAAAGGCGATCTGTTGGCCGCCGCGGCGATCGCGGTCGTCGTCGCCGCAATCGCGTCGCTGATCTGGTGGACCAGTGACGCCCGGGCCACGATCAGCCGCCCCGCCGCGACACCGGCGCCCAACCCGAGTTTGGCCCACGAGGTGCCGGCCAGCTTGAAGCAACTGTGGACCGCCGCAAGTTCGGCCACCACGGCACCCGTGATCGTCGGCGGAACGGTCACCACCGGCGACGGCCGCGAGGTCGACGGGCGCGACGCCGGCACCGGCCAGACGCGCTGGAGCTACTCCCGCGACACCGACCTGTGCGGCCTGTCCTGGGTCTACCACTACGCGGTCGCGGTCTACCGCGACGACCGCGGTTGCGGCCAGGTCAGCACCATCGACGGGTCCACCGGTCGCCGCGGGGCCGCCCGCAGTAGCTACGCCGACCCGCAAGTGCGCCTGTCCTCCGACGGCACGACGGTGTTGTCGGTCGGCGATACCCGCCTGGAGCTGTGGCGCTCGGACATGGTCCGGATGCTCGCCTACGGCGAGACCGACGCCCGGGTGAAGCCGTCCTCGCGCGGACTGCACGCCGGATGCAAGCTGGCATCGGGAGCGGCCAGCTCCTTGGCGGTTTCGGTGCTGGAGAGCTGCGCGAACCAGGCCGACCTGCGACTCGCGTTGTTGCGCCCGGGCAAGGAAGAAGACGAACCGCAGCAGCACTTCGTCGCCGAGCCCGGGATCGGTACGAACTCGGGCGCTCGCGTGCTGACCGTCTGGGAGACCAACACGGCGGTTTACCTGCCCGGAATATCCGGCGCGCAGCCCAGGGTCGACGTGATCGATGACATGGGCACCACGGTGGCGAGCACCCTGCTGCCCAAGGCGCCGTCGAACTCGGCGGTGTCGCAGGCCGGCAACCTGCTGACCTGGTGGACCGGCGATTCCGTGCTGGTCTTCGACGCGAGCAGCCTGACCCTGCGCTACACCATCGCCGCGGGCGAGCGGACGGTCCCGTTGGGCCCCGGCACCATGATGGCGGGCAAGCTGCTCATTCCGGTCACCGGCGCGATCGGTGTCTACGACCCCGTGACGGGAGCCAACGAGCGCTACATCCCGGTGGACCGAGCGCCGAGCAACCACGCGATCGTCCCCGCCGTGTCCGGCTCCAGGGTGTTCGAGCAGCGGGACAACACCGTGGTGGCCCTCGGCTAGATCTCGGCCAACTGTGCACCCATGGTGGTCCGGTGTGCGCTCAGGGCGGCGACACGCCGACCAGCGGCGCCGTCACCGCACACCGAACGGCGCCTACGCGTCGACGGCGAACGTCGGCAGCGGTTTGCCGGACTTCCAGTGTTTGAGCAACGCCTGCGCGAGGGTGGCGTAGGCCACCGCGCCCTTGTTCTTGCGCCCGGCCATGACCGACGAGCCCGACGCGCTGGCTTCGGCGAAACGCACGGTGCGCGGGATCGGCGGTGCGAGCACCGGCAACTCGTAGCGGTCCGCGACGTCGAGCAGCACGTCGCGGGTGTGGGTGGTACGCGAGTCGTACAACGTCGGCAGCGCGCCCAGCAGCCGCAGATTCGGGTTGGTGATCTGCTGGACATCGGCGACGGTGCGCAGGAATTGGCCGACGCCGCGGTGTGCCAGCGTCTCGCACTGCAGCGGCACGATCACCTCGTCGGCGGCCGTCAACCCGTTGAGGGTCAGCACCCCCAGCGACGGCGGGCAATCGATGATGACGACGTCGAATTGGTCGGAGACTTTGGCCAGCGCGCGCTTGAGCGCGTACTCCCGGCCGGCCCGCATCAGCAGCATCGCCTCGGCGCCCGCCAAGTCAATGTTGGCCGGCAGCAGCGTCATTCCCTCCATCGTGGTGACCAGCGCGGCGCTCGGCTCGATCTCGCCGAGCAACACCTCGTGCACGGACATTGGCAACTTGTCGGGATCCTGCCCGAGGGAGAACGTCAGACAACCCTGCGGATCCAGATCGACAAGCAGCACTCGGCGGCCCTTTTCCACCATCGCCGCGCCCAGCGAGGCAACTGTTGTCGTCTTGGCGACTCCGCCCTTCTGGTTGGCCACCGCCAAAACCCGCATCTCACTCACCCTGCCATCCTGGCACGTTCGGGGCCGGGCGCTAACGGCTTCCTCTCTTCGGGGACGGCATGTCGTCGGGCAGAATCAGTCGACATGGGCTTACACGACCATCGATTGGTCCTACTCCGCCACGGCGAAACCGCGTGGTCCAAATCCGGCCAGCACACCGGACGTACCGACATCGAACTGACCGATAGCGGCCGGGTCCAGGCCGAGCTTGCCGGGCGTGTGTTCCGTGAGCTGGACCTCGCCGACCCGCTGGTGATCAGCAGCCCGCGGATACGTGCCCTGACCACGGCCAAGTTGGCCGGCCTCGCCGTCGACGAGGTATCCGAGCTGCTCGCCGAGTGGGACTACGGTTCCTACGAGGGGCTGACGACCGCGCAGATCCGGGAATCGGATCCCGATTGGCTGGTCTGGACGCACGGATGCCCCGGCGGTGAGAGTGTGGCGCAGGTCAGCGACCGCGCCGATCGGGCCGTCGCACTGGCGTTAGAGAACATGAGCACGCGCGACGTGGTGTTCGTGGGCCACAGCCACTTCTCCCGTTCGGTCATCACCCGCTGGGTAGAGCTGCCGCTCGTCGAGGGCAGCCGCTTCTGGATGCTCCCCGGCTCGATCGCCGCGTGCGGATTCGAGCATGGCGTGCGCCAGCTCGCTGCGCTCGGATTGACCGGCCAGCTGCAGGCGATCGCGCCCGGGTGAGCGCCGCCGAGCCGCCATTCGCGCTGTGCGGGCCGCGGGGCACCCTGATCGGCGAAGGGGTTCGAACGCGCTACTGCGACGTGAGCGTCGCGCAAGCCGCGCTGACGTCGGGTTCGGCCCCAATCATCTTGGGCGCGTTGCCTTTCGACGTGCAACGACCCGCCGCGCTACTGGTACCGGACACGGTGCAGCGCAGTGATTCGCCGCCCGACTGGCCGACGGGCCCAGTGCCCGGCGTGCGGATCACGGCCGCCGTACCGCCACCGGCCGACTACCGCGCCCGCATCAGCCGAGCCCGTGATGAGCTGACCGCGCCGCACACCGCGCTGAGCAAGGTGGTGCTGGCCCGGGCGTTGCAGCTCGCGGCCGATGGCGCCCTGGACGCCCGCGTCATCCTCAGCAGGCTGATCGCCAAGGACCCGGCGGCCTACTGCTATCTGGTCGACTTGACGGCTGCCGGCGCCGAGTACGCGGGTGCGGCACTGGTGGGTGCCAGCCCGGAACTTCTGGTCGCGCGCTCCGGCGACCGGGTTACCTGCCAGCCGTTCGCCGGTTCGGCGCCACGCGCCGCCGATCCGGACCGGGACGCCGCTAACGGCGCCGCACTGGCCGCCTCGGCCAAGGACCGGCACGAGCATCAGCTGGTGATCGACACGATGCGAGCCGCCCTGGAGCCGCTGTGCGACGAGCTGACGATAGCGCCCGAGCCGCAGTTGAGCCGCACCGCGGCGGTATGGCATCTGTGCACGCCGATCAGCGGCAAGCTGCGTGATAAGTCAACTACCGCAATCGATCTGGCGTTGGCGCTGCATCCCACCCCGGCGGTCGGAGGGGTGCCGGCCAAGGCCGCATCCGAACTCATCGCCGAGCTCGAAGGCGACCGCGGTTTCTATGCCGGGGCGGTGGGCTGGTGCGACGCCAACGGCGACGGCTATTGGGTGGTCTCCATCCGCTGCGCGCAGCTGTCGGCCGATCGGCGCAGCGCCCTGGCCCGCGCCGGCGGCGGCATTGTCGCCGAGTCTGATCCCGACGACGAAGTTGAAGAAACCACAACAAAATTCGCCACGATACTCAACGCGCTGGGAGTTGAGCAGTGAGCGAAGAAATCCGCCGCGCCACACCCGATGACGCCGCCGACATCACCGACATGATCCACGCGCTGGCCGAATTCGAACACTCCGCCGATCAATGCACGGTCACCGAAAAGCAAATCTCTGCAGCGCTTTTCGGCCATCCCGCGACGGCGTACGCACACGTCGCCGAAGTCGACGGCGAAATCGCCGCGATGGCGCTGTGGTTCGTCAACTTCTCCACATGGGACGGCGTCTCGGGCATATACCTCGAAGACCTGTTCGTACGCAACAGGTTTCGTCGCCGCGGCCTGGCCCGCAGACTGCTGGCCGCTCTGGCGGCCGAGTGTGTCGACAACGGCTACACGCGGTTGTCCTGGGCGGTGCTGAACTGGAACACCGACGCGATCGCGCTCTACGACGAGGTCGGCGGGCAACCGCAGACAGAGTGGACCACCTATCGGCTGTCCGGGCCGGCGCTGGGCGAGTTGGCCGGCCCGCGGTGATCGTCACCGGCGACCCAGCGCAGCGCTGAGGGGCTGAAAAGCAGGATCAGCGCGGCGAGCGCCAACGCGGCCACCGGGACGCCGAAGGCCGGCCGATGCGAGCCCACCGCCAGGTACCAGGCCACCGGCAACAGCAGCAGCTGGGTGAACACCGCCAGTCCGCGCCCCCAGCGCTTGCCGATCACCAGCGCGCGTCCGGCAGCCAGCACCGCGCCGCCGAGCAGCAGGAACCAGAGCGCGGTACCCATCCCGTTGACCACCCGCTGGTCGGCTCCGGCGATCGCGCGCACCACCAGGACCGCGGCCATCACCAGCGCGGCCAGACCCTGCGCCGCGACAATGAATCCCGCGCGACGAACGGCGGACGGGGGCGGTGGTATCTCCTGGTGACGGGGGCCGCGGTTCACAGCGTCAGCGTAGCCACGCCCGCCTCGTCACCCTCGGAGCGGCAGTTCCCCCACAGCGGAGCCTTAACCGTCCCGCATAAGCTCGTGCGTCATGCGAGCCGTGCTGATCGTGAACCCCGCAGCAACTTCCACTACACCGGCCGGCCGCGATCTGCTGGCGCATGCACTCAAGAGCCGCCTCGAGCTCACCGTCGAGCACACCAACCACCACGGTCACGGCACCGAACTCGGCCACGCGGCCGCCGAGGACGGGGTGGACCTCGTTGTCGTACACGGCGGCGACGGCACGGTGAGCGGGGTCGTCAACGGCCTGCTGGGCCGTCCCGGTGCGACGCGGTCGGGGCACGTCCCCGCTGTCGCGGTGGTGCCCGGCGGTTCGGCGAATGTGCTGGCGAGGTCGCTGGGAATCGCCCGGGATCCGGTCGCCGCCACCAACCAGCTCATCCAGCTGATCGACGATTACCGACACCACCAGACCTGGCGGCGCATCAGCCTGATCGACTGCGTCGAGCAGTGGGCGGTGATCAACGCCGGAATGGGCGTCGATGCCGAGGTGGTCGCCGCGGTGGAAGCCCAACGCAACAAGGGCGTCAAGGTCACGCCGTTGCGCTATTGGCGGGTGGCGGTGCCGACCACGGTGCGCTATAGCCGCCACGCACCCGACATGACGCTGGAGCTGCCTGGCCGCGATCCCGTTTCGGGCGTGCAATTCGCCTGGGTGTCCAACACGACTCCGTGGACCTACAGCAACAGCCGGCCGATGGTGACCAACCCGGGTTGCAGCTTCGAGTCGGGCCTTGGCGTGTTCGCGGTCACCAGCATGAAGGTGATTCCCACGCTTCGATTACTGCGCCAGATTCTCTCGAAGCGGCCGAACCCGGAAGCGAAACAACTTGTCCGCGACGACGACACGGCTTGCCTGCGAATCACTTGCAGCGGCGAGCCCGTCGCCAGTCAGTACGACGGCGAGTACCTCGGGCTGCGCGATTCCATGACGTTCCGAGCGGTGCGCGATGCGCTTCCGGTGGCCGCGCCGCCCCAAAACAAAGCGCACTGAGCTGCGAAAATACGCCGGATCGGCCCGAAATTCTCGCTAGAGTAACCGGCGAGTGTAGTACAACGGAGTAAGGGCTCGGCGAAGCCTTAATCAAAGTGAGATAGACCACGCACTAACTCACGCTATTGACATCTGTTGTGCCTGTGAAACGATCGAAAGGTTGCATGCAGCGATTTGTGGGGGTACCGAGCGGACCCCTACTGATGCAAGCGTTAAGAGCCGAAGAAATAACGCCAGTGCGCGATGCTGCGCACATAGTGAGGAGTAACTACTTATGGATTGGCGCCACAAGGCGGTCTGTCGTGACGAGGACCCGGAGCTGTTTTTCCCGGTAGGGAACAGCGGCCCGGCGCTCGCGCAGATCGCTGACGCGAAACTGGTCTGCAATCGGTGTTCTGTGACTACAGACTGCCTCGGGTGGGCCCTGAACACAGGTCAGGATTCCGGGGTGTGGGGCGGTATGAGCGAAGACGAGCGGCGCGCACTCAAGCGCCGCAACGCCCGGACGAAGGCCCGCAGCGGAGTCTGATCCAGTCTCTCTAGACAGCGCGGCCCCGACAATTTGTCGGGGCCGCGCTGTTGCGTGGGCAATTACAGCGGCATTCTGGACCGACGGCCGATCGGCACCCGCAGCACCACATCGGTGCCGCCGCGGGGCGCTTGACGCATTCCCAGCGTGCCGTCCAGCTCCGCCGCCACCAGGGTGCGCACGATCTGCAGGCCCAGGCTGTCGGATTTCTCCAAGCTGAACCCGGCGGGCAGTCCCCGCCCGTCGTCGTGCACCACCACATCCAGCCAGCGGGCCGAGCGCTCGGCGCGGATCGTCACCGACCCTTCCGGAGCAGCGGGGTCAAACGCATGCTCGATCGCGTTCTGCACCAGCTCGGTGATCACCATGATCAGTGCCGTTGCGCGGTCGGAGTCCAGCACGCCCAGATCGCCGACCCGGTTGATTCGAATCGGCCGGTCCACCGAGGCCACGTCGTTCATGATCGGCAGGATCCGGTCGATGACTTCATCGAGATTCACCTGCTCGTCGACCGACATCGACAACGCGTCGTGGACCAGGGCGATCGACGACACCCGCCGCACCGATTCGATAAGGGCCTCGCGACCTTCGGCGTTGGCCGTCCGGCGGGCCTGCAGGCGCAGCAGGGCCGCCACCGTTTGCAGGTTGTTCTTCACCCGGTGGTGGATCTCGCGGATCGTGGCGTCCTTGGATATCAGGGCCCGGTCGCGGCGTTTGACCTCGGTCACGTCGCGAATCAGCACCGCGGCACCGGTGCTGGCGCCGTGCACGACCAGCGGCAAGGTCCGCAGCAGCACCGTCGCGCCGCCGGCGTCGACTTCCATCCGCATGCTCTTGCCGCCGGCCAGCAGGTCCTGCACATGCTCGGCCATCTCCTGCGCTTCAAACGAGTCGGAGATCAGCGGCCGCGTGATCCGAATGAGGTTGTGGCGCTCCAACTCGCTCGTCAGCCCCATGCGGTGATACGCGGACAGGGCGTTGGGGCTGGCGTAGGCGACCGCGCCGTCGACGTCGAGGCGGATGAATCCGTCGCCGACTCGTGGCGTGGAGCGCGACATGGCGACGTCGCGCACGTCGGGAAAGGTGCCCTCCGACAGCATGTGAACGAGATCGGCGGCGCATTCGCGGTAGGCGGTCTCCAGCTGCCCGGGGTTCTGGTGGTCCGTCAGCGAGGTTTGGTGCTGGGTGAGCACCGCCACCACCTGATCGGCATAGCGCACCGGGGAGGCCGCGACGTGCGGCCCGGGCAGTTGCCACGAATCATGTTGTCTTGCACCGGTTTCCAGCTGGGCGGTGCCCGACGCGAAGGTCTCGGCGACCAGCGGTAGCCGCTCGGCGGCCACCACGCTCCCCACCGAATCGCTCTGCAGAACCGTCGGCGCGGTGTTCGGCCGGCATTGCGCCACACAGACCAGCACCCCGTCGTCGCGGCGAACCCACATCAGGTAGTCGGCGAACGACAGGTCGGCCAGCAGCTGCCACTCCCCGACCACCGCATGCAGATGGTCTACCGCGTTGCCGGGCAACATTGTGTGTTCGGCAAGAAGATCACCGAGCGTGGACATCAAATACTCCCGTGTCGTGCCACGGCGGTAGGTACGAAGCGCCGAACGGCTAGCTGATCACGGCGATGAGGTCGCCCGCCTGTATGACGTCGCCGACCGACACACTCACCTTGCTGACCGTGCCGTCGATTTCGGCCAAGACCGGAATCTCCATCTTCATCGACTCCAGCAGCACCACGATGTCGCCCTTGCCGATCTGGTCGCCCTCGTTGACAACAACCTCGAGCACGCTGGCCACGATCTCGGCTCGAACATCCTCGGCCATCTTCACCCCACTCGTTTTGGCCATTCCGCATGCTGGCTGCTGGTCCGGGCTTCTATCAAGCTCATGTATATCGAACCACAACATCATCGAGCACAGCGGCGCGCGGGCTCGCGCCGGAGGGGTGAAATAGCAGGGGCGCCCGCCGTGAGAGACTGGATGGCAACCTGACGGCGCCCAGCGCCGGAGATCATGAACGAACGACGGAGGTTCTCCCCATGGCCAAGCGTGGCCGCAAGAAGCGTGACCGCAAGCACAACAAGGCCAATCACGGCAAGCGTCCCAACGCGTAACGCCTGGTAACCGCGCTCGCGGGGGTGTTCCTATACGTCGCGGATGATCGTGGTGCGGCGGATCTCGAGCCGCAGGCGCTCCCGCAAGCCCTCTGGAGCCTTGTCACCGCTGCACTTGGTCGCGATCAGCGCCTTGAATTGTTCCTCGATCCCGAAGAGCTGCAGACACGGCGGGCATTCGTCGAGGTGCTGCTTCAGCTTTTGCCGAGTTTCGGGTGTGCATTCACCGTCGAGCAGCGTCCATACCTCGGCGATCAATTCGGCGCACTCGGCCTTCGTCCGGGGATCCGCACCTGCCGAGGGGACATCGGGCGAAAACTCGCTCATGACGACACCTCCTCGTGCGTCTGCTGCCCCCGGGTGAAACCGCGCTCCTTGGCCACGTCGGCCAGCAGGGTGCGCAGCTGGCGTCGACCCCGATGCAGCCGAGACATTACCGTTCCGATGGGAGTGTCCATGATTTCGGCGATCTCCTTGTAGGGGAAACCCTCGACATCGGCGTAGTACACCGCCATCCGAAATTCCTCCGGCAGCGCCTGCAAGGCGGCTTTGATCTCGGTGTCCGGCAAGGCCTCCAAGGCCTCGACCTCCGCCGAACGCAGCCCGGTTGAGGAATGCTCGGCGTTGGCCGCCAACTGCCAGTCGGTGATCTCCTCGGTCGGATACTCCGCCGGCTGGCGCTGCTTCTTGCGATAGCTATTGATGTAGGTGTTGGTCAGAATCCGGTACAGCCATGCCTTGAGGTTGGTGCCGGCCCGGAACGACCGAAATCCCGCGTAGGCCTTGACCATGGTTTCCTGCAGCAGGTCCTCGGCGTCCGCGGGGTTGCGCGTCATGCGCAGCGCGCCGCCGTAGAGCTGATCCAGCAGCGGAATCGCGTCGCGCTCGAAGCGTGCCGTCAGCTCCGCATCGGTTTCGCGGGGCAGCTCGACTTGGCCGTCGAGGTCAGCCTTTTCTGAACCGGTCGCTTCGGCTGGGCCATGTTCTGAGTCGTCCATCTCGATTAACACGGTCCCTTCTGTTGCGGTGGCGCCGGACAGCACCGCTAACGACAGCGAATCAACAAAGAAGCGATCCAGCCGCTCTTCGCCCAACAAAATCGTCGCCGTTGACACCCGACTCCCTCCTCCCAATCTAGAGGCTGGGGCCGACATTGGTTTGCCGGGTCGCCCACACCTGCATCAGAGACCGCTTGAATCAACAGCGCTAGCCGACGGGCTATTTCCGGCGCGGTCCCGCAATCCGGCCGGATCGCGGGTGGCGTTACTGTGACGCCATGTCCCTGAATGGCAAGACCATGTTCATCTCCGGCGCGAGTCGCGGTATCGGCCTGGCAATCGCCAAACGCGCCGCACAGGACGGCGCCAACATCGCCCTGATCGCCAAAACCGCCGAGCCGCACCCGAAGCTGCCGGGAACGGTGTACACCGCCGCCAAGGAACTCGAAGAGGCCGGCGGCCAGGCGCTGCCGATCGTTGGGGACGTTCGCGACCCGGATTCCGTCGAATCCGCGGTGGCCAAGACCGTCGAGCAGTTCGGCGGCATCGATATCTGCGTCAACAACGCGTCGGCCATCAACCTGGGCTCCATCGCCGAGGTGCCGATGAAGCGATTCGACCTGATGAACGGCATCCAGGTGCGCGGCACGTATGCCGTCTCCCAGGCGTGTCTCCCCCACATGAAGGGCCGGGAGAACCCACACGTCCTGACGCTGTCCCCGCCGGTGCTGCTGGAGAGCAAATGGCTGAAGCCGACGGCATACATGATGGCCAAGTTCGGCATGACGCTGTGCGCGCTGGGAATCGCCGAGGAGATGCGCGACGAAGGCATCGCGTCCAACACGCTGTGGCCGCGCACACTGGTCGCCACCGCAGCGGTGCAGAACCTGCTCGGCGGCGACGAGGCGATGGGCCGGGCCCGCAAACCCGAGATCTACTCCGACGCGGCCTACGTCATCCTCAACAAGCCGTCCAAGGAGTACACCGGCAATTCGCTGCTGTGCGAGGACGTGCTGCTGGAATCGGGTGTCACCGACTTGTCGGTGTACGACTGCATCCCCGGTTCGCAGCTGGGCGAAGACTTCTGGGTCGAGGGCGTCAACCCGCCGGGCTACGTCCAACCGTAGGCCCTGGCCAGGGTGCCTAGCGATCAGCCTTTGGTGAGGGTGAACTGCGCGACGTCGGTGTAACCCTCGCGGAACAGGTCCGCGCAACCGGTCAGGTACTTCATGTACCGGTCGTAGACCTCTTGCGACTGAATTGCGATGGCCTGCTCACGCTGCGCCTCGAGCGCGGCCGACCAGGTGTCGAGGGTGCGGGCGTAGTGCAGGCGCAGCGGCTGGACCAGCTTGACGGTGAAACCGGCGCGCTTGGCGTGCTCTTCGACGGACTTGGCGTTGGGCAGGTCTCCGCCCGGGAAGATCTCGTCCATGATGAATTTCATGAACCGAAGCTTGGTCATGGTGATGGGCAGGCCGCGCTCGGCGAATTCCTCGTCGCTGGGCTTGATGATGGTGTGCAACATCATCACGCCGTCGGCGGGGAGCGCCTCGTAAGCAGCTTTGAAGAAGTCGTCGTACCGGTCGCGTCCGAAGTGCTCAAAGGCGCCGATTGACACGATGCGGTCGACCTTCTCGTCGAACTGCTCCCAGCCCTGCAGCAGCACCCGCTTGGTTCGCGCGGAGGGATGGTCGTCAAGACGCCGCTGGACGTGTGCCTGCTGATTGCGGCTCAGCGTCAGGCCGACGACGTTGACGTCGTAACGTTCGAGCGCCCGGACGATCGTGGTGCCCCAGCCACAGCCGATGTCGAGCAACGTCATGCCCGGTTGCAGCCCGAGCTTGCCCAGCGAGAGGTCGACCTTGGCGAACTGCGCCTCTTCGAGCGACATGTCCTCGCGCTCGAAATAGGCGCAGCTGTAGGTGCGCGTCGGGTCCAGGAAAAGCGCGAAGAAGTCGTCGGAGAGGTCATAGTGTGCCTGCACATCCTCGAAATGCGGCTTCAGGCCAGGAGTTTCGCTTTGCTTTGAGGACAAGGCACAACCTTTGATATCGGGGCTTAACTGGACTTTGCGGCATGCGATCGAACTCGGTCGACTTTCTGCGTGTGCCAGTCTATATAGCCCGTCGGAGCGCCTAGCCCAGCCCATGCTCAGCGAACGGGAGCGACCGCGTCGATAACCACCCCAGGGGGACTCGGTCATCGCTACGATCAGGCCGGACACCACCGAAGGCCGGGCCACCGGCCGCTACGTCCAGCAAACGAGAAGATAGCGAAGGACAGCACGTGACGAGGACCAGGTCTGCTTTGCGCACGGCACGCGTCGGCTGGGCGGCGGTCGCGCTGCTGGCGACCTGCGCGGTATCGGCACCGCATGCCGCGGCGCAACCGACGGTCCCCTGCGGCGTGCTCGACCAAATTCGGGGCAGCCTCGACAACGACGTCTCCGCCGGCCTCGATGGCGTGCGGACCGTTATCAGCTCCCCATACGGCATCGGGCGGCTCCAACAGCGGGACGCCGCAGACAGGCTCAACATGGTCAACCATGGTGTTCACGTCATCCAAGACATCAACACCGGCACACCCGTGCCCGGGCTGGCGCCTCTGCTCGATCGCTTAGCGGTCGCCGCCGGCGATGCAAAGGAAGCAGTCCTGACCTCTTTTGGCTGGTCCGCGGGTGGAACTGGTGGATCCGTGGCCATGCCGACCCAAAGCACCTGGGACAGCATCGATTACGCGAACCAGAAGAAGAACGACGTCTACGGCCTGCTGGATGGTCTGCACGGCAACTGCACCGCGGGGTGAGCCGTCAACACACAACGTCGGCCGCGTGGCGACCGACGTTGTGTTCCAAAAGATTTCGTTGCCAGGTCAAGCAGCCTTGGTCCGGCTGCGAACCTGAAGGGCACTGATCACGTCGACGACGCCGATGGCGATCAGCCAGCAGCCGGCGACCAGGGCCAGGACGGCGATGGAGCGAAGCGGCGAGACGATCAGTACTGCGCCGCCGATCACAATGACCAACCCGGACAGTATCTGCCAGCCGCGGCCGGGCATGTGGTCCAAAGACAACGCCGCGGCGAGCAGCGTCATCCCGCGGAACAGCCAGCTGATGCCGATCCAGATCGCCAAAAGCGTGACCGCCTCGAATTCTTCACGAAAGCAGAAGAATCCAAGAACCAGAGACACGATGCCGGTGATAAAGGTCAACACTCGCATCGCGGCTCCGGCGTGCGAGCCGAAAGAGGCGAACACGTAGCCGATTCCGGAAACTACCAGGTAGATGCCGAACAGGACACCTGCCACGAACAGTGTCCGGCCCGGCCAGGCCAGGACGATGACACCCAGCGCGACCGCCAGGATGCCGGTGAGGAGGAGCACTTGCCATGCACTGCGGGCAAGCTGCCGAAGAGGACCTTCGAAAACGGTGTCGTCGCGAATAGTCATCCCAATATCATTAGCCACAATTGGTGAAAAGGATATGTCCGTGGCGACACAATTCAGTATCGCGCACGGGTATTCATAACGCTCGCGGTAACGTGCACAGTGAACATGAGTACCGCAGTGGTGGTGGGTAGTGGCCCCAACGGGCTCGCGGCCGCCATCTGCCTGGCCGCCAAGGGCGTGCAGGTCACGGTGCTCGAGGCCGCCGACGAAATCGGCGGTGGCATGCGCAGCACCGAGGCGATCATTCCCGGCCTGCTGCACGACCAGTGTTCGGCGATTCACCCGATGGCCGTCGGCTCGCCATTCCTGAGCAGCTTCAATCTGCAGCGGTACGGGTTGTCGTGGCGCTGGCCGGAGATTGATTGCGTGCACCCGCTCGACGGCGGCAGCGCCGGTGTGCTGCACCGCTCGGTGGAGCAGACGGCGGCCGGCCTGGGTCGCGACGGGGCGCTGTGGCGCCTCGCGTTCGGGTACCCGGCCGCCCATTTCGACTCGCTGAGCGACGACATCATGGGGCCGCTACTACGGGTCCCGCATCATCCGCTGATGCTGGCCCGGTTCGGCGCACCCACCCTGCTTCCCGGGTCGACGTTCGCGCGGGTGTTCCGCACCGATGAAGGGCGGGCGTTGTTCGGAGGTGTTGCGGCCCACGCCTTTCGGCCGCTGCACTACCCGATGACCTCGGCCATCGGGATGGGTCTGCTCGCGGCCGGGCACCGGCACGGCTGGGCGGTGGCCGAGGGCGGATCGCAGTCGATCGCCAACGCGATGGCCACGCTGCTGACCGACTTGGGCGGCAAGATCGAAACCGGTGTCCGGGTGCAGAATTCGTCGCAGCTGCCGCTTGCAGACGTCACGATGTTCGATCTGGCACCGAGCGCGGTCGCGGGCATCCTCGGGGATCGGCTGCCCCGCCGCATTTCGGCCGCCTTCACCAGGTTTCGGCGTGGCCCCGGCGCGTTCAAAGTCGACTTCGCCGTCGAGGGCGGCGTGCCCTGGACTAACCCGGACGCGCGTCGGGCCGGCACCGTGCATCTGGTCGGCAGCTACGCGGAGCTCGCGGCGACGGAGCGGGACGTGCACGCCGGTCGGATGCCCGAGCGGCCGTTCGTGCTGATCGGTCAGCAGTACCTGGCCGATCCGCAACGGTCGGTGGGCAATACCCACCCGGTGTGGAGCTACGCACACGTCCCCAACGGGTACACCGGCGATGCGACAAAGGTGATCATCGCCCAGATCGAGCGATTCGCGCCCGGATTCACCGAGCGCATCGTCGGCCACACCGTTCGCACGACGACGCAGATGGCCACCTTCAACGCCAACTACGCCGGTGGCGACATCATGACCGGCGCCAAGGATATTCGCCAGCTCACATTCGGCCCGCGAATCACGTTTTCGCCCTACACCATTGGTGTGCCGGGCATGTACATCTGCTCGGCGGCAACCCCGCCCGGACCCGGCGCGCACGGCATGTGCGGCGCCAACGCCGCCCAACTCGCCCTCGACCACCTGGGCACCAAGTAGCGCGAGCTCAGAAAGTCACCACCACCTTGTCGGCGGCGCCGGGCGTGCTGGCGAGTTCGAGCGCCTCGCCGATACTGTCGAACGGGATGGTGTGGCTGATGATCAGCGCATACTTCTCCCAGTTCGCGACGATGTCCTTGGTCACCTCGAAGATCTCGTCGGGATATCCCATCGATCCGACGATGGTGATCTCGTTGCTCATGATGTTGACGAACTCGACGGGCACCGGCTCTTTGTGCACGCCAACGATTCCCAGGGTGGCGCCCTTCTTGGCGGCGGCCAGCGCGGTGTCGACGACCGCGGACGCCCCAGCGGCGTCCAGGTAGATATCGGTGCCGGCCGCGCCCGGGGACCGAGGAACTACAGTCTCACCCTCACCGTGCAGTTCGATGAGGCGCCGCACGACTCTCTCGTCGGCGGCGTTGATCACGGCGTCGGCGCCGATCTGTAGCGCCTTCTCCAGCCGGGCGGGGATCAGGTCCACGACCACGACATGGCTTACGCCAAGGGATTTGAAGGCCAGTACGGCGCCCAGCCCGACCGGCCCGGCACCGAACACGACGACCTTGTCCGTCGGCTTGGGTCTGCACTGGTTGGCTCCGTGGCGGGCGACGGCCATCGGCTCGTTGAGCGCGGCGACTTCCCACGGGATGTGGCTGGGAATGACTTCGAGACTGGTTCCGCGCACGGCGTTTTCGATCAGCAGGTAATCCGCGAGCGCTCCGGCCGCTCCCCCGTTGCCGATGATGCCGCCGGGCGCGGCCATCGGATTGATCACGACGTGATCCCCGACCGCGATGCCGGACACCAGATCGCCGACCTCGACGACTTCGCCGGCAGGCTCGTGCCCCAGCGGCGTGTGTCCCTGGCGCGGCGGGATGCCGCCGATCGTGATGTAGAACGCGTCGGAACCGCAGATGCCGCAGGCACGCATCCGGATGAGGACGTCGTTGCGACCGGCTTGTGGGCGCTCGGCGTCGATGACCTCTGCCTTACCCGGTCCGGTGACAATGGACATTTTCATGGCGCAGCCTCGAGTTCGATGTCGAAGGTGTCAAGGTATTCGGCGAAGACCGGCTCGAGTTGTTGGACGCTCAGGCCGTATTGGTCGAGGCTGTACGAATTGAGTGCGAACCGGTCCTGCGGATGCGCTGCGAGCCAATTGCGCATGCGCGCTTCGGCTTCGGGGGTCAGCGGATCGCCGGCCCACTCGTAAATGCGGCGCATCACGTCCATCGGGTCGCGCATCATCTCGTGGTAGTACATGTGGAAGAAGCGGTCGTCGCCGATGCGCTCGCGGGTCCGCAGTGGCCGGTCCACGTGGTAGCGCATCTGCCACATCGCGTTGCGTCCCATGGCTTCGGAGTCGATGGCCTCGGGGTTGTGTGTCATCCCCTTCGGCAGCTTCCACAGGTTGGCCAGCGACCCGGTTGCCTTGTAGGGGTCGCGATGCGCCCACACCAGCCGGGCGTCGGGGAAGACCTTCAGCAACGCCTCGATGTGCACCGAATGCGAGGGCATCTTCAGGCTCCAGGCGCCCGGCGCGGTGGACTGCAGCACCTGCAGGTAGCGCTTCTGGTACTCGTAGGTGCTCGCCATATCGGTCTCGTCGAACAGCCATTCGGAGTAGCGCGCGCTCGACAGGAACGAGTCCCAGGACAGTCCCTTGAAGTCCTGGTTGTGAATGAACATGTCCTCGGTGGGCCCGTCGGCGTCTTCCCAATGTGGCAGTGGCACTTTCGCCTGCGTGACCATCTCCAGGATCTTGCGTTGCTCGTCCAGCAGGGCCAGGCAGCGCGGGTCGGTGCGCAGCGACTCGGTGGGCGCCGGCGGGATCGGGTCCACGCACTGCCAGTGCAGCAGCGAGCGGCGGGCCGGGTCTTGATCGAGGAGGTAGCTGATCACGGTGGTGCCGGTGCGCGGCATGCCGAGCACGATCAGTGGCCGCTCGACGGGCGCGTCGAGCACGTCGGGATGTTCCTGGATGTAGCCATGCACCTGCAGCCGCCGGCCCAGCGCGTTGGTGGCGTCGTCGAGGATGCGTTCCCGGCCGAACTGCGTGAACGCCGGCGAGTTGTTGAGGTCGTCGAGGATGAGCCGCAGTCCGGCACGCCAAGAGTCGGAATCGATTTCGGTGAGCCCGGTGCGTTGCGACGCCAGCTTGAGGACGTCGTCGGCGGTCGCGATGTTGTCGTAGTCGCTCATGTTTCAGACCGTCAGGTATCCGCCGTCGACGGCGATGGTGGTGCCGGTGATGTACGAGGCGGCATCGGTACACAAGAACAGCGCTGCACCGGCGCAGTCCTGGGGTGTTCCGGGTCGGCCCAACGGTGTGTGGAAACCGATCTCGACGTCCATGACCTCGGGAATTCCCATGGCAAGATGCGTCATTCGGGTGTCGATCAGCCCGGGCGCGATGGCGTTGACCCGGATTCCGTCGTCGGCCCATCGACGCGAGAGGTTCATCGTCAACGCGATCAGGCCCATCTTCGAGGAGGCATAGCCCGGGACGAAGACCGCCGAGCGGAACGCGGACATCGAGACAACGCTGACGACGCTCGCGCCGCCGGGCGCATTGCTCGCCTTCAGACGGTCGTGGCAGCGCATCGTCAACCGCATGGGGCCCAACATGTTCTGCGTCACCGACGCGACGTAGCCGTCCGGGTCGTATTCGTCGCCGGCGGGGTAAGGACCACCGGCGTTGTTGACCAAGACGTCGAGTTCACCCAGCGAGCCCGCCAACGCGTCGACGGCGTCGGGATCCTGGATCTGGCATTGGCGGTAGGTGAATGCGCTCAGGTCCGTCTCGGGATAGTCGGCGGTCGATCCGCGGGTGCCGGTCACCGTGACGGCGGCGCCCGCCTTGGTGAATTCGGCGGCAATCGCATTGCCGATGCCGCTGGTGCCGCCCGTCACCAGCACATTGGCGCCGGTGAAGTCGAACCTGATGGTGTTCATACCTCGGTCCTCAATTCGTTGATGGATTTGGTGAGCCAGGCCTTTTCCCAGAAGTTTTCGGTGTCGGCGAGCAGCGCCTCGTGCGCGTCGGCGGCAACGGCACGCGCCCCGGGATGCGCGGGGTGGGCGGTGCGGACAAGGTCGGTCAGGTGTATCGCCTGTAGCGGCCGCCCATTGTCGACATGGCCGCGCGCCGCCTCGACCAGCGCGTCGGCGCCGGCGGCATTGACCACGTCGGCCGCAACGGAATCCGGTGCCACGCCGTAGAGCTCGGTGGTGGAACGATGCCGGAACCATCCGGTGTACATCTCCCAGATGGCGCGCACGTTCCACGCCGTCTTGCCGTAGCCCTCGCCGACGTCGAGCTGCTCGGGCACCTTGACGTCGCGCATCGCCGTGTGGATGTCGGTGCCGGAGTTCATCAGCTCCGCGGTGCGATCGTGTACGGCCTGCATGGCGTCGCGCATCGCGGTGACTTCCTCGGCGATGCGATCGGCACCCTCGATCGGCGCGAAGTGACCGGTGATGAGTCGCTGCGGGCAAAAGTCCAGCACGGTGTTCAGCGACTCGATGTACAGGATGGGGTCGCGGTACCGGTCGCCGCGGATCGTCATCAGATTCGGCACGTGGCCGAACAGCGGCCCGAACAGATTGCCGCTGAACAGAATTCGATCCTCGGGCAGCCACACCACCAGCGCGTCGGTGGTCTCACCGCCCGGCGTCCAGGCCAGCTCGAAGATCCGGCCACCGACGGCCATTTTGTGGTGGCGGTCGAACGTCGTGGTCGGCTCGGGAAAGGAGAAGTCGATCGTCGCAGGATCGATAGTCTTGAAGTGCTCGAGGACCGCGTCGGAGAACTTCTGGAAGGCGAACGATGTCTTGGGCACGCGGTAGCCCATCAACAGATTGTTGTCGTCGCGCCAGTACCGGTAGTTGCGGTGCATCAGTACGTCGGTGCCGTCGTCGCGCAGCGTGTGCACCCCGCCCCAATGGTCGGCGTGCCCCTGGGTGATCACGATGGCCCGGGCCGGGCCCGGGACGTCGGCAAAAGCCTTGCGGTGTAACGGGCCCTCGAACACCAGTCCGGCGTTGACGATCACCCGCCCCTCGTCGGTGGCGACGGCGTAGGAATTGGAGACGCCGGGCGACATCCAGATGTCGTTGCCAAGCGGCGTCGCAGGAGTGTCGGTTGCCACCGCCAGATCGGCGGCCCCGGGACGCTCCCGGTGAATTCCAGCCATGACTGGCGATCCTCTACAGTTCTAGAGGTAAAGTCAATATCCTCGACGCGAGAGGTGATTCATGGGACTACGCGGCCTGGCCGAACGAGTTGCGGTTGTGGTCGGCGGCGCCACCGGCATCGGTGCCGCGACGGCCGCCCGGCTCGGGGCGGAAGGCTGCCGGGTCGTCGTCGGCGACGTCGCGGCGGATGCCGCGGAGCAGACCGCCGCGGGAATCGTCGGGTCCGGCGGCACGGCATCCCACGTCGCCTTCGACCTCGCGGATCCCGCGTCGGTCTCCGGTCTGATCGACTCCGCCGCAACGACTTACGGCGGGGTCGACCTGCTGTTCAACGTCGGTGCGGACATGAGCACGATCCGCGCCGACACCGATGTGGTCGATATCGACTTCGACGTGTGGGACCGCGTGATGACCGTCAACCTGCGCGGCTACGTCGCCGCGATGAAATACGCCATCCCGGAAATGCTCAAACGCGGTGGCGGAGCGATCGTCAACATGTCCTCGGCGGCGGCCTTCCAGGGCGAGCCCGCGCGACCGGCCTATGCCACCGCGAAAGCCGGAATCGGCGCCCTGACCCGCCATGTCGCCTCCCGGTGGGGCAAGGAGGGCATCCGCTGCAACGCGGTCGCGCCGGGGTTCACCGCGACCGAGGCGATCCGGTCGGTTCCACAATGGCCGGAACTTCAGGCCGGCGCGCTCAAGCGCATTCGCGGAACACGGGTCGGCGATCCCGCAGACATCGCCGCGCTGGTCGCCTTCCTGCTGTCCGAGGAAGGCGAATGGATCAACGGTCAGGTCGTCAACATCGACGGCGGCACCGTCCTTCGGTGACTCATGGCAGCCAACTCACGATCCCGCAAGCGCAACGGTGACGAACGCCGGCGCGAACTGTGTGACGCCGCAATCCAGGTGCTCGCGGAGCAGGGATCTCGCGGGCTGACGCACGGGCAGGTCGATCGCTGCGCGGGCGTGCCGGATGGCACCACGTCGTACTACTACCGCACCCGAGCGGCGCTGTTGCGGGGCGTCGGCTGGCGGATGGCCGAAATCGATGTCGCCAACCTGCAATCGGTGATCGACGCGCCGCTCGACCCGCTCTCGCCATTCGCCCACCTGGCGGAGCTGACCATGACGCAGGCCGACGGGCCCGGACTGATGCTGAATCGGGCGCGGCATGAATTGCTGCTGGGGGCGGTGCGCGATCCCGGTCTCGCCGAGACGTCACAAGCGTTCGTCGCGCGGATCAACGCGATGGCCCACGAGGCGATCGCTCACCTGCAACCCGGCACCGACGATGCCGCGCTGCTCGACGCGCAGACCACGGCCGTCACCACGTTCATCGCCGGTGTGTTCACCCGGCTTGCCGGCGGAGACCGCACGATCAGCAACGCGGAGCAACTCACCCGACTGCTCGAGGCCGTGGCCACCGCGGTGTCGCTGCAGCGCGCGTAGTTTCGCGGCGAAAACACCCATGCGGTCGTCTGACGAGGCCTAACGTTGTCCTCGGTTGGTATCCATGCTGGAGCACCACACGAGGATGGGATGGAAATGAAGCGATTTATCGCCGCTGGTGTGCTGGCCTTCGCGGGGTTGATGACGGCCGGACTGGGTGTCAGCAACGCCGACACGATTCAGACCGAGGGCAACTACCCGACTCGGCAGGCCTGTCAGGACGCCGGCCCGGGCGTGAAGGCTTCGACGCCGGGTGGCTGGAACAACTTCTGGTGCGTCCCGGACCGTAACGTCAACGGCAACTGGAAGCTGGTTCTGAGCAACTAGTACGTGTAGAAGCCCTCGCCGGTCTTGATACCGAGCTTGCCTGCGTCGATATAGGACTGCAGCAAGTCGCGGACGTTCTTCGGCAGGTGCGGAAACTCTGCGGCGTAGTGGTTTTCGATATCGAGCACGACGTCGAGGCCGACCATGTCCATCATCTGAAACGGCCCTGCCGGCACGCGCCAGTTGACCTTGAACATCCCGTCCACATCCTCCGGGCGGGCCACGCCCTCGGCGACCACCGCCAGCGACTCGCGTTTGATGGCCGCCCAGATGCGATTGAAGATGAAGCCGGTGCTTTCCTTGCGCGCTTCGAAGGGATGGACGCCGAATTCGGGCAGGACGGTCAACAGCGTGTCGAGCAGGCCGCGGTCGGTCTGACCGTTCGACATCAGGTCGACGGCGCTGATTTCCGGCGGCATGTAGAAGTGCGTGTTGCACAAACGTGTTTTGTCCCTGATGTTTTCGCCCATCAGCCGCGACGGCAGGGACGACGAGTTGGTCCCGAAGATGGTGCCCGCCGGCGCCGCCCGGTCGATCTCGCCCCACAGTGGAATCTTGACCTCGAGCTTTTCCGGTACCGACTCCACGGCCAGCCATGCGCCGTCCAACGCCTCGTCGAGTGACCCGGTGGCGGTCACGAGGCCGACTTCGCCAAATCCTCGGTCGGCCAACAGCTTTGGTAGCGCCTGGGTCACGAACTGCGTTGCTTCGTCACGCTGTTCGGCGCGCCGCGCGTAAATTCGCACGGTTCCGCCGCGGGTGGCGAACATCAGGGCGATGCGGCGTCCCAG
>NZ_JBVAXR010000011.1:0-146387 GCF_055419445.1 Mycobacterium sp. IDUB_19
TTCGGATCAACGCCTTCGACATCGACACCGCGGTGTGACCTGCCCAAACGTTGTGGAGCTAAGGGGAATCGAACCCCAGCCTCTACCTGCGGAAATGCCGCTTCACCTGCAGGTTCGCTCCATCTCGTTCCGATTTAGTGCCGCTCGTTACCTGCGGTTTTGTTTTCAGGTCTTGACGGCGTCAAGAGCAGCTGGGTTCGCAGAAATGGCTGGCGCGAAGTCTCCCACTCAAGCCTGCCGCTGAACTAGCTGTACTGACCTGAGAGGTTAGGTACGCGGGTGGCGGGTGGTTGGCCGCCGAGTGCGGTGTGGCCGCGGTGGTGATTGTAGGTGTGCAGCCACTGTGTGAATTCCTCGCAGCGTTCGGTGTCGCTGGTGTAGAGGCGGGCGTAGGCCCATTCGTCGGCCAGGGTGCGGTGAAATCTCTCCACTTTGCCGTTGGTCTGGGGTCGGTAGGGTCGGGTGCGGCGATGGTTCACTTCGCCCAGGACCTCGGCGAATGCCGCGGATCGGTAGCAGGACCCGTTGTCAGTCAAGACATTCCGCACGGTTATCCTTCAATCGCTGAACCAGGCATTGGCCCGGAGCCAAAATGCCGCGGCGGTGTCTTTGCGTTCATCGGCAAGCAGTTCGGTGTAGGCCAGCCGAGAGTGTCCGTCGAGGGCGGTGTGCAAAAAGTGATAGCCGCGTCTGGGGTTGCGGTAGGCGTTGAAAAGCCCAGATGCTCTGTCCGCTTTCGCGTTGCGGTTGCCCACGGTGCGGCCCAGCATGCGCCAGCCGCCGCCGGCTGGGATCTTGCCGAGTTTTTTGACGTCAACATGCACCAGGTCCCCGCATCGGGCCGTTTCCATGCGACGCACTACCCGCCCGGTGGGGCGATCCAGCCAGCGCAGTTTGGCCAACCCATAATGGGTCAGTACCCGGTGGGCAGTTGAGGGATGAACACCCAACAGATATCCGATGCGTGCTGGTTCCCCACCGCCGCAACACCCGGACCTTGATGATGCGCCGCTCGATTCGCGTCGGTGTGCGGTTGGGGCTGCGATGCGGCCGTGACGAGCGATCGGCCATCCCGGCCGCGCCCAGGACGCGATACCGACCCGCCCAACGCGCCGCCGTGGTCGACGACACCTGGAACCGTTCAGCGGCCCGCCGCAGCGGCCAGCCGTCGTCAACGACACAGCGGGCCAGCCGCAGCCGACCTGTTTCGGACAAAGGAGCATTACGGTGGGACACGAAGACCTCCGAGGTGAGCAGTGCGTTCTTCAGCAGCTCGCACTTCACTCGGAGGTCTTCGTCATGTCACCACGCCACGCCGTCACCAACGTCCGTGGTCAGTACAACTAGCGCTGGGCAGTGAATGACCTACTCGATGCGACGATCGCTACTCGGCGTTTGTTGTGAGGAGTCCTGTTGTTATCGCGATAAAACTGCAGCTAGCGATGTTGGCGGCGCGAGTTGAATCAAGCTCCAGCAAGTTCTGCTGCGGACTGACGGCGGACTGGCGCGGCATTCTGATATCAGGCGTGGCCGCCTTCAGCTAAGGGTTGGATGCTTCCCGTCACGTGTTCCAAGACGACCCGGGGACGCGCCCATACAGATGGTCATTGGACTGATGGCCATCGCGCGAGCTGCCAGCTAGCCAAACGGAGCCTGTTCGCTCACGGCCGAGACACCAGCCATGGCGATCAGCCGACTGTTGGGTGTCATTAGGGTTGACCGTTGCCCGGGCTGGGCCCTTACCGATCTGGATGAAGGCGATGGATCTCGGGAATCGCTCCTACCGGTCGTCTAGCTTGACTGTGACGGTCACCCGGCCCCGATCGTCGCGGTTGCGCTGTCGGCTTCTACGGTAATGACTGGGTTGAGGAAGCTGTGCACGGAGAACTCAACCATTGCTGTGGATTCCGGCAGACCGGCCGCGATGGTATTCAAACCTTCTGCGGCGATGCCCATATCGTGATCGGTCACCCGGACGTCAGTAGCGCGACGGGATGACCGCGGTCAGTGATCTCGATCGACTCCCCGGCGGCTACTCCTTCGAGGTACTTGCTCGCGTGTTGCCGGTGCGGGAGGCATGATCCAATCAAGGTTTCCCGGCGACATCGAAGAAGTGGAAGCCGACGCGGTCAAGCCCGGAATTCGGCGTACAACAGCAATACCGCTGTGGGGGTGTTGTGCCCAGTGATGACCACCGCACCGCTGACCACCCGAGAATGCCCGTAGGAGCCCACACGGGTGCTCACGAAGCCGCCGTTGAAGTATTAATATCGGCACAGGTTGACAGTGGCCTCGGACACGATCTTGTCGGCGTCCTCGGACGACGTCACTATGCCGGTCGCCAGCACGGCGGCTCTGCGCGCTTCGGGGTCGACCTTTCCAATTCCGTCGGCGGGTCTGGCAACCATGCAGGCCGCGTAACCGGCCTTGAGCAACGCTGCGGGGTCGCCCTTAATGCCGTCGCGCGAGACCAGCCGCAGGTAGTCGGTTTCGTCGCAGAGATACACTTGTTCCCAGCCGCAGTCGTCATCGGCATGTGCGATACCCACCGCCCACGCGCCACCAAGAGTGTAGGTACCGGCCGCCACAAGGAGCAGTATCACTTTCTTCATCGCTGCCTATCGCCTTCGTCGTCGCACTCGCGGAGTGAGCCCTTTCCCGAATCCCCCGGTATTCGCCAGTCACCGCGAGCCGAAAGTCCTTCCAGAACATTGTGATTCATGGTAGGCCGGTCGTGATTACCAGGTTCGATGCAGCAGAGCTTTGGCGTATCCCAACGATTGCCTGATACTCATCGCACTCATACCACGCGTGCGCCAGTTCCTTACTGGGAAACTCGATGAGTACTGTCCGCGTGAAGGGCCAGCTACCCTCGACGATTTCCACATTTTCGTCCAAGGTGACCAGCTTCCCACTGAAGCGGTCCAAAATCTCCCTATGGTCGGCCGTCGCGTACTGCTGGTAGCTATCCCGATCGTGGATCAGAATTTGCACGATCACGAACGTTTTGGCAGTCGACATGAGTGATCTCCTCGGTTGGGCGTCATTTCTGCAAACAAACTCGGCACGTGCAAGGGCCCTCCCATGGCTTTGAGGCTTCAGTAATGCTGAACCGCAAAGACTTTGAAATCGATATCGCGATGCCGATGCAGTCGGCGGCCTGTGATCGGCGACAACATCGCTTGCACGAAAATATCGGCGCGCTGGGACGCTGACTCTGAAAGCCTGACGCCTGGGCACGAAGTTCGTCACGTGCCCGCCGTGCCCGGTGAACGGGAACGCCGCACGGCGGAGTCATCCGCGGCTTTCGGCAATGGCGCGGTAGATTGTCGCTCGAGTGACCCCAAGTGCGGTCGCAATGGCGGATGCCACTTTCCCGTTGTCGCGCATCCGCCGGGCCAGAGCGGTTTGAGAAGCATCCAGAGCACTTGGCCGCCCAATTGCCTGAAGTCCACTTCACGTCGGCTGTCGCTCACGACGACGCCGGTAGCCCGTAGTCAGGCACCTCTATCGAGTCGTAAAACCGGATGCTTTTGTCAGTGAGCGTCATGACCATCCGCGTCAATCCGGTCGGCACGATCGAGATGGTACGGGCTACGCCGATGAGCATCCGCACCCCGAGCGTCGAGCCGGGGATAATGGTCTTGGCTGCGGTTCGGGCGATTGCGCGGCTGTTCACCACCGGATCGGTCATCACCTGCTGGTAGGCGGGGAAGGCAGCGATGTGGTCTCCGCCTGCCCGAGCGAGTTCGCCGGCAAGCACATAGGCGCCGAGCACCGCCAGACTCGTGCTGCCACCTATCGCCGGCCCTGGGCAGTAGCCGGCATCGCCGACGAGCGTTACGCGCCCACGTGACCAGCTGGTCAGCTCGAGTTGATCGATGGAATCGAAGTAGAACGCGCCGGAGCCGTCCAGTGACTCGAGCCAGCGATCGACGACCGGAGCTAGGCCGGTGTACGCGGCCCGCAGCAGGGTTCGCTGCTGATTCTGGTCGCGATGGTGGTACTGCAGGGGGGCGGGGGGGCGGAAGACGAATAGGGCGCGCGCATCGTCGAGATGGTCGGCGGTGTAGAGCATTGCCACTCGTCTCGCATCGAGTATGTCCAACGCTTCGCCTTCGCGGGCAAGGGCTTTCGGCACCGATAGAACCGCTAGATAGCCGCCGAGCCATCTGCTCTGTTCCGCATCGGAACCGAACACCAGCCGACGTACGCCCGAGTGCAACCCGTCGGCCCCGACTACGACGTCGTATCGGCATGGCGCAGCGCGTTCGAAGGTTACGTCGCCCTCGTCGGAGATCGTAGTGATCTCGTCGCCGAACAGGTACTGGACGTCGTTGCGCGTTGCGTCGTAGTAGATCTGGCTGAGATCGTCACGCATGATTTCGATGTGCCGGTCGGAGATAGCCGCCAACACTTTGCGATATTCGATCTCGGCCGGACGTCGTGCCCCTGCACGGTGCATCATGAGTCGGGTCGTACCGGTCGCGTAGGATTCGAGCTGCGGCAGAACGCCCATGCGCTCCGATATCTCCAAGGCAGGCCGAAACAGGTCGACCGCGTGCCCACCCGATTTGCGCAGCACAGGCGCCCGTTCAACGACCGTTACATCGAACCCGTGCCGCGTTAGCCAGTAGGCAAGCACGGGTCCGGCGATACTCGCGCCCGAGATGAGAATCCTCATGGCGTCTCCTTGCATTCGCATTGACTGTTTTGCCCACGTGGCACACGAAACGGGTCATCGCCGCCCGTCATACGCACGTCCGATACGGCCGTAGCGCTTGGCGCGCGCCGATGCCGGCCTTGCTGACACGTCCGTGAGGTCGCGATGGGCGTGGCTGGCTCCGCCAGCATCGCGACGTCGATCGTGCCGAACCTCTCCTTCGAGTCGAACGCGCCTCGGAGAGACTCGGCACCGCCGAGCAGGTTGCGAACGATCGAGCTCAGCACGGGAGTTCTACTGCGGCACTGCAGGTTCCGCGTCGGAATAGGCTACCAAAGTCAGCACGATTTATGGCAAGCGTGGCGATTTCGGGCGTGTTTCCCTCGGGGTCGCAGAGGTACACGTGGCTGAGCGGGTCTAGGCCACCTGCGACCGCGATTCCCTGCCACGATAGATAACCGCTTCCAGCAGTGAGGTCGTCAACGACGATCGAAACGTGACCGTTTCGCGAATCGGACTCCTGGCTTGGGCTGCCGTCGGTCGTTGCGCACTGGTCCAACGGACACTCCGTGAGATGCATCTGTTGTTGACCGATCTGCAGCAATGGACCCCGAAACCCCGACTCCAGCCGATGCACTTGTTTACGACCAAGTACACGGACATAGCGACCGAGGGGACGCTCAACATCCGAGGCTGTGAGTGACACGTAAACGACGCTCATCAGTTGTGGCAACTCAGAGACGTTGTCTTCGACATCGTCATGCGGCGGATCGTCAGCCGTGGTCTGCCGGGACAGGCTGCGAGACAACGGGACGGGCTGCAAGACAATAGGACTCACTCCAATCGTGGCCAGAATGCCGCCTAGATCGTCCCACGCCTACACCTTTGCAGCAAAGCCGCCCACAGTCCTTCCGGGCAGCCTTGTTCAACGGTGCCCCAGGCCATCGACCGCAACCAGTTGCGATCGATACCATGATGTCTTCAACCGCGGATCTAGGCCCCAGAACCGAACGAAGCGGATCCATGAACAAGTTCACTTACATGATGGCCACGATGACGTGCGGGCCCGTTCACAGCTTGCTCAGACGCACCATCGTGTCGCCTTGTCCAGTGTTAGCGTTGACGCATCGGGCATGGCCAGATCTGCCTCGACCATCCAAGCAATGTCGACGAACAGGTCAATCTGGATGACGAACGTACCTTTGGCCTCTTCGGCATCGCCGAGGTCACTGGCGCGACCGTGCTTCGCCAACACTTTTCGTGTCGACATCTATTCGGGACTCCTCGCGCTGCTGCGAGGTGATCGACGCCGGCGCGCCGGTCAGCGGGTCGACGCCGACGACGGTCTTCGGCAAGGCGATCACCTGTCAGATCGAGTCCACCCCACAGAGCAACGCGTTGATGCGGTGCCAGCCGAACGCGATGTGGCCGTGCAAAGATACGCCAAAGGTGAACGCCTCCAACAGAAATTCGAACTTCTCCTCGGCCTCGGCTTGTCCAGCCCCAATCACCGCGAACACCCGCTCCTCGACGTCGCGGCAGTGGATCCGAATTGAACCGCCGCCGATTTCGTTGCCGTTGCAGGAGGGTAGTAGCAGAACCACCATGACTCGGTTCGGAATGCCGCCTACCATTTCAGAGCTGGGGCGGCACACCATCATGCGCGGTGTCCACACGGTAAGTAACGACTTTCAGGAGGAACCATGCCAGACGGACAGCAGCGCGGCACTGGACAGGTAGACCACCCTCTGCCACCTCCCACGCCGGAAATGGTATTGGCCCCCGCGGACGTCTTCGACCACCTCAAGTCAGACAGCTTCGATGCGATCCCAGGATTTCCGGCGCTGGTGATGCGCGATCTCGACCACGTCAAAAAGCACACAGGCGGCGAGGTCTCGGCCGTCGTGCTGCGGGGCGTGCCGGGCGTCCAGTGGGTGGGCAGTCCCTGGCACTTGCATCTGCTCGATTTCCAACTTGCTTTCATCATCGCCGGCGAGGCCGACTTCAATTTCGAAGGGGTCGGTGTGATACGTCTGAAGGCAGGAACCGTGATGTATCAGCCGCCGGTGAACCGCCATCAGGAGCTGGGTGTCTCTGAAGACTTTGAGCTGCTTCTCCTCAACAACCCCGCGCGGTTCAAGACGACGGCGTTCATTTATGACGAAGACTCCGGCGCCTACCAAGACATGACCTTCGACACGGATGACCTCGAAGGTACGGAGCACCTCAACGAGATCCAGTACGCGGACGCGCCCAGCTGATCGCGTCGCGATCGCACGGCTGCACGTCGCTCTCGGCACGATTCTGTACCCGAATACTTCTCTGTACCCGAATACTTTGGCGAGCATTTCCGTCCCCTGGAGGCATTGAATGGCGACGACTCTGGACAAGATGACCGCAGACTGGCGCATTGCGGTGGGCAACGACTCCGGTCTTGGTGACTACACGGTCAAATACGATTTGCGTGGCGAGGGTTTCATTTTCATCGACCGCAACTCGGTGTCCAATGAGGATCGGCCGGCAGACCTGACGTTCAAGGCATCGATCGACGTGATCGAGGGGCTCCTCACCGGGAGGATCAACCCGAACACGGCGCTGCTGCGCGGCAAGCTCAAGGTCTCACCGATGTCGATGGCGCCGAAGATCGGCCCAAAGCTTGAGCCTTTGATTGCGCGACTACCCCACGGTAGTGACGCGACGCCTTCCGATGACGCGGACGTACTCGAGACCCCCCTCGAGGTTCCCCTGCCGCCCCCCGACCCCAGCATGCTGATGGCCGAGGCCGACATGTTCTCGCAAGAGGAGCCGGGCAGTTTCACACAGGTGCCAGGGTACGAGGGGTTCGAGGTGCGCCGCCTGACCCACGTCGAGAAGTACACCGGCGGCAAGTGGGGTGGAGTGATGGTCCGCCGTCTGCCTGGCACCTCATACGCCCGTAGCAACTGGCGTATGGGTGAGCATGACGTGCAGTATCGCTACGTCGTCAGCGGCTGGGCCGTAGTGGAACTCGAGGGCCAGCCCCCCGTACGGCTGGAGGCGGGCAGCTCGCTGGTGCAGCCGTCGATGAATCGACACCGCGTGGTCGAATTCTCCGATGACTTGATCCTGATCGAGGTGTCGTCGCCCGCCGATTTCACCACCACGGTGTGGGTGTGGGACGACGCGGCACAGGTTTACAACACGATCAAGGTCAACCATCTTGACGACAGCAAGGCGCTCAGCAAGCTCTGAGTAGCAAAGGCGGACATGGCTCGTCCTGGCCAAACTCAAGGAAATTCCACGACGACACGACGAGGACGACAGCATGGACACGCGCAAGCTTGATCCCATCGCCAAGCGGTTCAACAAGGTGCACCAAGCCGTGTATCGCAAGAGTAAAGGTCGATGCTGGAGCAGAATGCAGGGCGTCGATCTGATCATGTTGACGACGATCGGACGCAAGACCAAACAGCCGCGAACGACGGTTGTCGGCGCGCCCATAATTAGCGACGAAATGGTCCTGGTTCTGGCCTCGTATGCGGCCGGTAACCGCAATCCGCAATGGTATTACAACCTCTTGGCCAACCCGGCCGTCGAGATCCTTGTCAAAGGCGAGAAGCGCTCCATGATCGCCCGCGACGCGCTCGGCGAGGAGAAGGCCGAACTATGGAAGCGCTCCGTCGCAAACGGAGCATCGCTGGACAAATACCAGTCCAGGACCGAGCGCCCCATTCCGCTTGTCATCCTCGAACCTGCCGAATAGGGATCCCCTACGTTCAGAACATTCCAACAGTCGACGCAGCGGCTCTGGATGAAACACTGCCAGTACTGGCTGGGCCACCGGATGGTAACGGCGAGTTCGACACCCCGATTGACCCGCGCTTCCCGACGTTTCTGGCCACCAATCTGTCGGAGGCCCTGCCGGGGCCGTTCTCTCCGTCCTCAGCGTCGGTAACGGTGCGGGGTCTGCGCGCTGGCGGCGTCGCGATCGCCGACCGGCTCCGGCCTGGTGGCGTGATCCAACACGAGATCGCAAACGTACCGTCGCTGTGTTCGCACACCGTTTGTATGGCGGCATCACGGCGGCGCACTTTATAGCGGAAGCCGGTTTGCCGTTCGTCAAACCCGCAACGATCATCAGCCAGCCGTTCGGTCGCAGGGTGGCCGAGTTACCGGTCTTTGGTGAGCAACGTCTGCCGTCTGGGCACAGCCGCGTGACTCGGCTCGTGCGCACTATCCGCAACGTCGGGGTGTTCGGTGTCAATCTGGTGGCTCTTAGCGGTGGTTCGCGTTGGGACACTCGGGACTTCGTGGGCGATGTGGACCGGTTGGAACGACTGGTAGGTGACGATGTCACCCAACTGGAGGCCGGTCGGTTATTGAGCCTGATCATGATGGCGCGCGACCAAGTGACGTATGGGTGGATATTGGCGGGGGCGGGGTCGTTCATGGTCGGTACTGCCTGCAACGTGATCTTGCGGGCAGTCTGTGGCGACGATGTGACGCCCTCAGCTGGGCCGGGGTTGGTCAGCGCGCGGCCATTGGCCGCTGTGCACAGGCTGGCGTCGGCGGCGCGCAGCAACCCAGAGGTGGCCCGTCTGCTAGGCGGGCAGGACATTCCGCTTGATGCGCTATCGGCGGACACGCCGGACTTTTACGCCGCAGTCCTCGCCGAGCTGGCACTGATCGGTCATCGCGGCCCAGCAGAACTAGAGATGCGGTCTAACAGCTATTCCGACAATCCCGAGCTCCTGGTCCAGCTGGTGGCCAAGTCGCTGGAGCCGCACACAACGCCAGCACTCCGCCGATCACCGATCCCGTTGCGGGCCTTACCTATTGCGTTGCTAGCCGCACACCATATTCGAGAACGCGAAGCCCGTCGCGACAAAATAGTGCGTGCCAACTGGGTCCTACGCCGCCTGTTGCGCGAGCACGGGCGTCGGCTGGCCGAATCCGGCGATTTCGACGCCATGGACGACGTGTTCTATCTGCTGGTCGATGAACTGGATGCACTACCACCAGACGTTGTAGGCCTTGTAGCGCAGCGCCGTGCCGAACAACTCAAGCTGGCCGCCATCGTGCCGCCCCAGGTCTTTAGCGGCAGCTGGCAACCGACTGCCACATTGGCGGCCGCCCTGACGGCCGGAGAGACCATTTATGGTCTCGGCGTCAGCGGGAACCGCGTCCGGAGCCGGGCTCGGATCGTCGGACCCGAGAGCCTAGACGATCTACAGCCTGGCGAAATCCTCGTCACCGAAGTCACCGACGTGGGCTACACGGCCGTCTTCTCCTACGCAGCTGCCGTGGTGACCGATCTGGGCGGCCCGATGTCCCACGCCGCTATTGTGGCCCGCGAATTCGGATTCCCATGCGTCGTCGACACCCAGAACGCCACTCGGCGTCTCCCACCGGGAGCCCTGATAGAGGTCGACGGCAGCACTGGGGAAATCCGCGTGCTGAAACTCCAGCCCGAAAACATCGTCACGCAGGAGGAGAAATGATCATTCTCAAATCTCGGCGAAAACGGGGCTCCGCGGGACTCACTTTCTGCATCGCTTGCTGGCAGTAGGTGTGCCACACTCCGGTCCATATGCCGTCGTAACGTCGTCGTTGTGGGTAATCATGCGCCCCGGGCACAGAAGAGCGTGCCAAGTGAGTCGATAGTCGAAGGCGACTTGATATTTAGGACGACCGAGGCTCATGGCGACCTCATGCTGGTGGTGGAATCGGCGGGTAAAGGCAGTTACGGGGGTATAAAAGTGTCCGTCTGGCGTGGCGACATCTACAAGCTCGAGGGAGAGGGCACCGGCAAGAATTTCAAGTTCCTCGGAAATATAAACGCCCGACGCATGGGCAGAGGTGAATGGATGGTACCGATCGGCAAGCCCGTGACCAAGGCGGCCCCGATGGAGGAAGCGGACTACGAGTACTAATCGACCAAAAAGGAAGGCCAGTGCGGCCCTACGAACACGGCGTGGCGGCGACTATCCAGGCGCGCTGGGCCAAGAAGAGTCGTTTGGAGCAACTTGTCTGCGCCCGCGTCAATTACCAACCCACTAGACCGCTTATGTTTGCAGGCGATCCGATTCTCCACCGTGACGAGCGAGGAATCGATATGATCGAAGATCGGTTGGTCCATCTGAGCGGGGAAATTCGATGTCTGTAGAAACTCGGCTAGTCGCGGTTCGTAGTACAGCAGCTCTTGAGTCTGATTATCTGCGTTCCGCACCGAAGGTCGACGCTGCGCGCCGGGCGGAGCTGGCCGCGTTTCTGCGTGCCCGGCGCCGAGCACTACAGCCCGAGGACGTCGGCCTGCCCCGCTCACCCCAGCGCCGTGTTGTCGGCCTGCGCCGCGAGGAAGTCGCGGAGCTCGCATGGATTAGTGTCACCTGGTACACGTGGCTCGAGCAGGGGCGAGACATCGGCACCACCTCGCAGATTCTCGACTCGTTGGCTCACGCGCTCAAGCTCGACGAAAGCGGCTGGGCCTATCTCCGCCGGCTGGGTGGCCACCCACTGGAGACATCGGAGATGACGGAGGAACCCTCCGACGACATCCCCGAGGTGCTGCGTGTGCTCGTCGAGCAGCAGGGTCCCTGTCCCGCGCTGCTCCTTCGGAGCAACAGCGACATGATCGCTTGGAACGAAGCCATGGCGCGGATGTGGGTCGACCCGGCTACGGTCGAGCCCAAGCTCCGTAACGGTCTGTTGATGTTCCTGACCAACGAGATGATGCGCGCCACGATGGAGGACTGGGAGTTGCATTGTCGTCGCGGGATTGCCTGGTTTCGTGCCGAGGTCGGCAAGCGACTCGGCGACCCCCGCAACGAGGAGCTCGTCGAGCTCCTTCTCGAGCGAAGCGAACTGTTCGCCAAGGTTTGGCCCGAGCACCACGTCGAGCAGCTCGGATCCGAGCCCTACCACTATCGTCACCCTAAGCTCGGCGGCCTTGCTACCCAACACATTCTGTTGCGGCCGTACGGCTGGCCTTCCTACACGTTGCTGGTGCATCAGCCGGTCGACGATTCGTCACGTGCGAAGTTGGCGGAGCTGCTCGGGGATTGACCGTATTGGGCAGGTGTTCGCTGGTATGGCGGCAAGGCGTGGCTGTTGTGCGGACGTGGCGGATGCGCGTGGCTGTGGGGCCTGCGATCGAAGTTTGGGCGCATTTCTGGGAGGGTCGTGTAGCGCCGGGATCTGTGCGAGCCCGGGGTGCGGTCGATCCCCGGGGCCAACCGGCCAATGGGATCGACGCCGCTGATGCTGCATTGGCGCGACGCACGCAGTGAACAGGGGTGAATCGGGCTATGGTCCCCAGACTGTAACGATAGACGGTTTATTCCCGATGGCAGCATCGACCTTGCATCTGATGTCGATGGGTCCCGCCACAGGTTTACACCACCAGCCCGGACCCGGATCCCAGCCCCCGCTATGCCACGAGATCTCGACGGCGCCGCTGTACTGAAAGCCCGTCCGGTTCTCGGCGTTGATGTTCACTACCCATTTTTGGAAGATGCTCGCCGGTTCGGATCTGCATTGAGTACTCCCATTGGGGGCCGCCCAGATGTCTGTTATCTGAGTCTCGGTACCGCCGGATGTCGCGCCGGAACCGAATGTCGGCATAGTGAACGCGTCGGTGATGCCGCACGATTGGGCGCGCGTGATGTCTCCGGTGACGTGATATCCGAGCGCCAGCCTCAATCTGGCGTGAGCGGGCTCGTTCTGCGGTTGGCTCGGTGCCCAGGGATCTGAGGGCGAGCCCTCTTCGCCGGCGGGATCGGCCACCGACGTCACTGGTGGGCACCACGCCGTTAGTAGCACCACTGTCGCTGCCCCCTGCAGCAACCGCCACCACCAGTGGCGCCCACCCCTGGGCACCGCACCGACGAAGCCCGTCACCGGCGCACGCTGCATCCCGTAGCAACCCTTGTGCGCCTGCTTAAGTGCGCCCACCTGGCCGCTACTCGCAGCCGATATCAGCACGCCCCGGTCCAGCGAGTCGGCCATCTGTGTGCTCCTTTTGTCCGAAAACGATCTGCCGTTGTGCCTTCGTCATTGCTGGTAAAGAGAGAACGTCCGGCCTGAGCTGATGTGCCGTCCAGTGCAGCGTCGGATCAAGCCATCAGACGTATTTATGGGCTGTTGGCATTGCGAATCGGCTACCGCAAACATGTCCTGCCCTTTGTAGCCGGCCGCTAGGACCGCACCGAGCAGGTTCGCGGAACCGTCGCGCAACTTGCGCCAGCAGCGTGGGTGCCGCGGGCTCCGACTAACGAGATGATCTGTCTGAACCACTGGCTTTCCGTTTTGCCGTCGACGCCTCGGCGCGCTGGGGGCATCGGCGACCGCAATACCTCGTCTTCCAGGGTGGTGAACTCTAGCCGCGGCGGCGATCAGCGTAGGAAGCTCAATGGAACGATGGATCAGTGGCACACGAGCTGGCAAAGGCACTACGCAGGGAAATCTACAAGGCGGATTGTCGTCGATCGAGACACACAAGCGGCGCCACACTGTGGCGTTGCCGCTTCCGCGTCCGGGTTGACTACTCGGAGTCGGCATGGCCTGCGGTAAGCACGGTCAGTTCCAGGGTGTTTCCGTCAGGGTCGCAGAGAAACACTTGACTAAGCTGTTCTAGACGACCACCTGCGACGGTAAGTCCCTGCTCCGACAGAAACTCCCTCGCAGCAGTGAGGTCGTCTACCACAATTGCGACATGGTTGTTTCGTGGATCGGGATCCTTGGTCGCGCGGAGGCTGGTGTTGGCGCGCGCATCTGTCGGGCACTCCATGAGATGGATCTGCTGTTCACCGATCTGCAGCCATGCGCCACGGAAACCCATTTCCGGCCGCGGCAGTTGATGGCAACCGAGCACGCGGACATAAAAATCGAGCGAGCGCTCAAAATCCGAGACTGCGAAAGACACGTGATGGATGCTTCGAAGTCGCGGCCGGATGGCGACCTCGTTTTCGAGATCTTCATGCCCTGGTTCACCGCTCGCGGAATGCCGGGACCCGTTGTCAAACAATAGAACTCACCTCTTTTGGTCGTCAGACGGCTGCCGGCGACCGTTCTGCTCGTGCTGCATTGGCCTCTGCAGGCGGTGACGCCGGTGTCAGCAGGCTAAAAACCGCCGGTCCGGCACCGGGAAAAATCCTGCCCGAGGTCGGTGGCCACAACCAGTTACGATCGATACCAGGACGTCGTAAACCGCGGCTGTTCGGCGCCCCGTCGCACTGACGTGAATGCGGGTTTGTGTCAGCGGGTCGGGCGATCACGTGCGTGAGCCTCGGCTCGGCGAGTCCCACGAGCTCGACCGGCGTAGTTGCGCGACCAGCTGGACACCTTCCATCGAGGTGGTCTTGCGCGGTGGTATTAGGAGCCATCGGGCTACTCATCGAAGCGGAAGCCGATGGCCTCCGCCCCCGCTCGGCAGCCCAGCCGGTCTAGTTGCTGCCCGACGGTCGCGGCACTGACGATGTCATCCTGGTCGCGGCCGGTGATGATCACCAGCATGGTGCCCTCGGTCTCCCCCACCGCACGGAATGCCCTGTACACACCGGGCGGGAAGGACACCACGTCGTACTTGCCCAGCACCACACGGTGGGCGCCGTCTCGGCCCCACAAGTATTCGAAGGCGCCGTCGAGGACGACGAAGGTCTCGTAAGTCGCCGCATGCCGATGCAAGCCAGGGCCCTGTCCGGGAGGGCATTTGGCGAAAACCATGGTCATGCCCCCGCCACCGGTGATCGGCGCTCCTGCGGTGACGACCGTTTCGTTCCCGTCGGTGATGACAGGAAGAATGGTGCGCGCGTAGAGGAGATCCAGGGCAGCTGGGGGAAGGCCTGACTTCGCGATATGCGGCAGCGGCAGCAGCTCGCTGAATCGCGCGACCCTCCCGGTGACCGATGCGTCGGGGTCAGTCAGGTGACGATCCAAAGCCATCGTTGGCCATTCCTTAATCGTGTAGGGACACTCCGAGATCGATCTGCGGCGTTGGCATCGTCGTCGGCGGTGGCGGAGGTGCGAGGCGAAGGTGAGGCGCCCTCAACGCGGCCCCGACGAACGACTATGAGCGGCCAACTGAACGCCTTCCTTAGATACCACGGGTACACCCTTACGAGCCTTATCGGCTGGTGGTAGTACTTCTACTCTTGTGCCCTTCATCAGGCGGGTGGTCCGATTTGGCGGGAGAACGCCAGAGGAGCAGAGGAGCGCTGATGGACGGGCTGATGCTCAGCGGCGCGCGGGCAATGGCGCAGTCCGTACTGTTTAAGCGCGCGGCACGAGCAGCGTCCGGGTTCGCTTCGCTCGGCATCGGTGCGAACGGCGCGGTTGCCCTGATCCTGCGCAACGACTTTGCCTTCTTTGAAGCCGCTATGGGGGCCGGGATGATAGGCGCCTACACCGTACCGGTGAACTGGCACTTCACCGCGGATGAGGCCGGCTATATCATCCGGGACTGCGGTGCGCGGGCCGTGTTGGTGCACGCCGACCTGCTGCCCCAGGTGGAAGACGGCATCCCGGCCGGTGTCAGCGTCTTCGTAGTACCTACGCCTCCGGAGATCCGTGACGCGTATGGCATCACGGCTAAGTCCAGCGTTCCGTCGATGGAGGCGGTCCAGTGGCGCTCCTGGGTGGCCCAGCAGGAACCCTGGACCGGGCCGCCGCTGGCACGGTCCACCATGATCTATACCTCGGGTACCACAGGCCGGCCCAAGGGGGTGCGGCGCGAGCCGCCGACGCCGGCCCTGCAGGCGCGGATGGCCGAGGTGGTGTCGCACGTTTACGGCATAGAACCTGGCGAGGCTATCCGCACAGTCATCACCGGCCCGATGTATCACTCGGCGCCCAACACTTATGCGCTTTCGGCGGCACGCAGCGGCGGGCTCGTGGTGCTGCAGCCGCGATTCGATGCCGAGGATCTCTTGCGGCTGATCCAGTTGCACCGCATCACGCATCTGCACGTGGTCCCCACCATGTTCGTGCGGTTGTTGAAGCTGCCGGCAGCGGTGCGCACCAAGTACGATCTGTCCTCGCTGAGATTCGTGACGCACGCTGCCGCACCCTGTGCGCTGACGGTGAAGCAGCAGATGATCGAGTGGTGGGGCCCAGTGATCAACGAGTACTACGGCTGCACGGAAAGTGGCGCCGCGGTGTTCCATACGTCGGCGGAGGCGCTGCGCAAACCGGGCACGGTCGGGCGGCCGATCGAGGGTGCCGTGGTGAAGATCTGCGATGCGGCGGGCAATGGGTTGGCGCCAGGCGAGATCGGCGAGGTGTGCATCAAGATCAACGGCTACCCCAACTTCACGTACCACGGCATGGACGACAAACGCCGCGAAATCGATCGCGACGGCCTGATCTCCTGCGGCGAAATAGGTTACCTCGATACGGACGGCTACCTGTTTCTGTGCGACCGTGCCCGCGATATGGTGATCTCCGGCGGCGTAAACATCTATCCGGCCGAGATCGAGTCGGTGCTGATCGGTATGCCGGGCGTGCAGGATTGCGCCGTGTTCGGCATTCCCGACGAGGAGTTCGGCGAGTCCGTGGCGGCCTATGTCGAGCCGCAGGAGGGTGTCGAACTGACCGCCGAGGCCATGCGCGCCTGGCTGCGCGAGCGCATCGCTGCCTACAAGGTCCCAAAGCTGATCAGGTTCGAGCGTGACCTGCCGCGCGAGGACTCGGGCAAGATCTTTAAGAGAAAGCTTCGCGCGCCGTACTGGGAGAATGTGGGGCGCCAGATTTAATCGGGCGAACAGAAAAGGGGCACCGTCGAGGTCTCCGGTCTTCCTATCGTCCAGTGCCACAGCGGGATTCAGTTTCAGGAATGAAGACCGTGTTTCAGTCCGTGGCATCGATGGCCGCGGTCGAGAGGCTGAAGGCGTGTCTCGGCGATGCCCGCCGGCTATGGTGCCGTTTAGGGCCGAATGGCCCAGGCTCATTCGAAGGAGGGCGGCAAAGGGCGGCTCATCGCGGAGCCGGCGCCCCTGCTAGTAGATGAAACCCGCTCTAGGGGAACGGGTTAGAGCGATCCCGTATCATCGGCGGGGGCCA
Organism: Mycobacterium sp. IDUB_19; assembly: GCF_055419445.1. Taxonomy (NCBI): domain Bacteria; kingdom Bacillati; phylum Actinomycetota; class Actinomycetes; order Mycobacteriales; family Mycobacteriaceae; genus Mycobacterium; species Mycobacterium sp. IDUB_19. Next base: position 16,700 of record NZ_JBVAXR010000011.1, read on the forward strand.
GAATCGCGGTAGCCGCGAAACGGCCGCGCAGTAGCGTGGAACCGCACGACACCCAGTGCTGACGTTCTACTGACTCGGCGCAGGTGAAGACCGCCCGGGAGCAGAGAACCCTCCCTTTAGCTGTCTTGGCATGATCTGCCAGCCGGGAGGCTTCGTTTACCGCATCGCCAATCACGGTGTACTCATAGCGACTTTCGGCTCCCACGTTGCCTGCGAACACCGGGCCGGCTGATACACCGATGCCGAAGTCGACCTCAGGTAGCTGACGCAACGCGACGCCGAGAGCACGCGCTGTCGACAGTGCGGCCGACGCTGATCCGGGTGTTTGCAGGGGCGCACCGAACACCGCTAACGCGGCGTCGCCCTGGAATTTGTTGATCAGTCCTTGGCGTTGATCGACGGCGGCGACAACGATCCGGAAGAAGGCATTGAGCACCTCTGCAACCTCTTGGGGTGGCCGCTTCGCAGCCAGCTCGGTCGAGCCGATCAAGTCGATGAACAGGATGGCCACCTCCCGGACGTCGCCTGACGGCCATTCCTGTTCGGTTACGGCCCGGCGCGCGACGTCCTTGCCGACGTAGCGGCCGAACAGGTCGCGCAGATGGTCGCGTTCCCTGAGTCCGTTCGCCATTCTGTTAAATCCGCTTTGAAGTTGCCCGATTTCGGCCCGGTCGTACACCTCGACCGTGGCGTCGATTTGTCCGTGTTCCAACTGCGACATCGCCTTGATAACGTCTTGTACCGGGTCGCGTATCGACCGTGACACGAGAACGACCGCGCGCAGTCCAATGGGGAGCGCTGCTAGGGAGAAAGCCAGCATTGGGATTTCCGCCGATGCGGCACTGTCAAGGATCCAGCCGTTCGATCGAGTGAGCATCAGCGCCATGATTCCCGCACAGGGAAGTGCGCCGCATAGCATCCACATGATCAGCAGTCGGGTATTCAGGCCGGGAGATATTTTGCGGGCACGGTGGTCGTCGGACTGAGCGGCGGCGGCGAGCGGCCGAAGGGTGCGCTGAGTGAGCAAGAGGCCGGCGCACGCCGATGCTCCGCCGCCAAAGATCCCCGCGAAGCTGATCAAAACCGCCCCTTGTATTCCCAGGTCAAGGTTGAGCAGGGTGAAGACGGCGCCGCCGAACAGCCATGTCGCCAAGAGGATCGCGGACTGGCGGATCGTCGTCGTCATAGCCAGGCGCCATTGTTCGGGATCGGGCTTTTCACCTGTGCTGAACCAGCGAAGCGACGGCGCGAGGTTGACCACGCCTACGACTGAGGCCGCGGCAGTCCCAAGGGCGACGAGGACGGCCATCGTGATCAGGTTGCGCTCCGTGAACAAAGGGGCCACCTGGGCCACGGTCCGACCGCGGAGCGAGATGACGACAATGATGACGTCGATCGCGCCGACTAACTGCGCAGATGCGATGCCGGCCGCATACCGAATGCCTACGCTGGTCCTGTCGCCAAATATTGGTCGGGCCGCTGTCATCGGGGTGGTGATCGACGTTGGGCCAGCCAAGGGCTGGAGCGGGCAGGCCCGTGGTCCGGTTCGGTGTCGGCGGCAAGTCTTGGGCGCAAGGCCACATCTTGCTCGCCATGGTTGCTAGCTGGGAGTAAGGACGACGTGCGCGGCCGATTGCGGCTGCCACCGGTTCCCTTTGGCCTTGCGCGGCGCCACCGGCTCACTAAGGGCACCAAGCGGGGCGGCCGACGTCCTCTGGCAGTCCCATGCACGAACACATCGGTCTGGACGGCGTCGATACCGGCCAGGACCTCGGCCCAGATGTCCGCCTCTTCGGTTGCACTCAACACTCTAATGACGCCCTAACATGACCAGCACGAGGGCTGCGTCGGTCATGACCCTCTCATGACCGATCTACTGCAAAATCGGGGGCGAACGCGCCCGCTCTCCATGTCAGTCACGGGATTCCAGGGGTCGATGACCAGCCATCGACCAAAGGCCGTCGGCTTATGCCTACACCGCCGCCGGTTTGGCCGTGGGTCGGGTGTTCAGCTCATCGAGCAGGTCCTCGATGAGCCCACCGGGGGTGAACTCGTCGGCAGTCGACTCCATCGTTGGCGTGGCGTGGCGGCGATCACCGATGACGAAGACCTGCTGCATTCCATCTGGGCCGGCGACGACGGGACCCAGCCATTCGCCGGCACGGTCAACACGCATGTCACCCTTCTCGTATGGCCGCCCGCCGATCTCACAGGTACCGGCCACGATCAAACGGAACACCTCGGTCTCGAAGCGGCACCGAGGGGTGACCACGCCGTTCGGCTCGGTCGCCGAGAGGATGAGGACCGGACCGCACACTGGGTGCCCAAGGACTGACACCACTGCCCGCGTGCCGGCGTGCAACGGTGTCCACGAGTCGGCGTCGGCGAACGACCCGTTCAGCTTTCCGCTTCTTGTCGACCCCAGGCTGCATGCGAGCGCCGACGGTCCTGCCGTGTCTTGGGGGTCGTCCGGAAACCATATGTCGCCGCCCTTGAGCTCGTAGAGCCTCGCGAAGTAGCGGTGTGTTTCGACCTCCAGCTGCGCCTCTGGGCTGTCCGGCGGGGGCTCTTTGACGTACCTGGCCCGCATCCCACGCCGGTCGGCTACGAAGACAGCCATCCATAGACCGTCGTCGCCGAGGACGTCCTCGCCCGGATAGGGCTTCCAACCCTGTTGGAATCGGAACTCGCCGGGATCGTATGTCTCGGGACCCATCTTGAACGTGCCGCGCAAGATGATCCGGAAGTTGTCGCTGGCGTGGCCGTGCGCCATCGCCGGCGGCGGGATCGTGCCTGGCAGGCACGCCACCGGACCGATGATGGGCCCGCAGGTGTCGTGACCGAGCTTGACCGACGTGTTGGCCATATCTCCCATACGGACTGGCCACGCACCGGTGTCGCTGAAATTCAATTCGGCGAGGGTTTCGGTGGACTGCTTTGTCCCCCAAGCGCTGTACATGCGGTTCTCCCTCCGGGGAGTTGACGGTGAGCTACATCGGAGGCTAGCCCGCGTCGGAGCGGTCAATCCACGCCGTTGAGTGGCAGTAGTTGTGCCACCTGCGGTCAGGCGTGCGTCAAAACGTCGTCGCCAGCGCATGCATCCTTCGGCCACGCCACGGGCGAACCCGTTCCAGGGCGCTGCTGGTTTATAACCAGGTTTTGGGGCGGTGCGGTTGGTGGCGAGATCGGGAGGCGCGGCAGCATTCAACGGCTGCCGCCCGAAGGTGGTGCCCGCTTGGCGGTGAGCATGTCGCCGATCTGGTTACACGCTGGGGATTGGGACGTCCGATGATCGAGGCGTGGGTGATGGCGACGGCGTCGTGTTGCAGGCCTAAGAGGGCTGCGACGCCGAATCATGTTGAGTCGGGCGGGTGCTCAGCGGTCGACGCCGCGATGCGCTGTCCATTTCGACTTGGTCGACGCTCTCACGTCCGACGTCGAAAGTCACCGGTCGAGGGGTAAACCCCACGGCCAGCGCAAAATTCGCGTGTTTGGTGTCCGTACCCGGGCGCTCAGCCGCAACGGTCGTAAGTGATGGATTTACGACACGCGGGCCAGGCATTCCGCCCACTTTCTCACCATCTGAACTTATTTGGGTTGCCGTGGTGCCCGCACAGCGGCGAATAATTGCCGCCAAGCCATAACAGTGCCGGCCCATACCGACGTGCCAGCCGAAGTAACCGGAGTGATCCGCGAGGGGTTAAGTGACAGGTGAGGCTGAATTGACAGAAGAATCTGGTGACGTGTCGCTGGGCGATGGTTCCGGCCACAACACACGGATGCTGAGGCGCGTGCAGCCCGCTTTCGGCTGTCGCGGCTAGAACGGCCGTTTATGTTATTGCAACGATCAGCGGAATCTGAGGAGCGGACGCTCACGATCATCGGCATTGGCGTGGTGTTCTGCATCGTCCTTGCCGCTCTCGCTGTTGTGTTCCAGCCATTTCACGGCAAACCACATGACCAGATTTCGGTAACGATCGACACTCCGTACGCCGCCCAAGGCGTCAAAGCGGGAACGCCAGTGGTGCTGCACGGCGTTCCGGTGGGCGAGGTCACCGACATATCTAGTTTGCGCGGTGGTGGTGTTCGGCTGGTTACCGACCTGCAGAAGGGGCCAGTGACGGGCCTCACCGACACCATGAAGATCGATTTCCGGCCTGTCAATTATTTCGGCGTGACCGGTGTCAACATCATCGGTCGTCCGGGTGGCCAGGCGCTGCGCGACGGGACTCAAATCAGTACGGTGCCCGGTGGCAACTTCTCTTTGCAGACGCTGCTGTCTCGTCTTGGCGAGGTGTCCTCGAGCATCGTGTCGCCCAAGGTGGTCGAGGTGATCGATCGCGCCACCCGATACACCGACGGACTGACTCCGCTGATCGAGACGCTACTGGTCGCTAGCAACACGGTCGCCGACGTGCAATCAATCTCGACAGAGAAACTCTTGCGCAATTCGGCAGGGATTAGCGTCGCATTTCCGGCACTGACTGATTCGGCGCTGGACGCCGCCGACCGCTTGATTTCCTCAAACCCTTCTTTCGGCGGCCTCTCTCAAGCCATGTACGAGAGGTACCTTGCCTTCTTCGATGAGTCGAATAATGGCCTGTTCGGTACTGCCGGCAGGTTGGAGGGAAGCCACATCGATGATGAGCTGCCCGCGATCGAGGTGACCAAGATGCTCGTCGATGTCGTGCCCAATTTGCTCAGGCCAGATGACCTCGCCTACACACTGGTGGAACTACGCACCCGGTTCGAGAGGGGTTTCGAAGGAACTCCCGAGCAACGTGCGCTGCGGGTTCGAGTCGTCTTGGACAGCCTTCCTGGCGTTGCTGCGCCGCTTGGCATCATGGCGGCCCGACAATGAAGCCGATAGCAGCGTTATGGCGCCTTGGGATCAGCGTCATCGTGACGATCTTTCTGATTGTCCTGGTCTCCAACGTCATTACCCAGCCGGTAACCACGAATATGCGTTCTTACACCGCGGCGTTTACGGATGCATCCGGACTGCATATGGACGCTGATGTGCGTGTCCGTGGTGTTCGTGTTGGGAAGGTGACATCTATCGATTTGTCGCGACAGAGTGGGCAAAGCGTAGCCGTGGTCGGATTCACTCTTGATACTGGACAGGGCATCGTGTCAGCCTCGCGCCTTGCCATCAAGTACCAGGCTCTGACGGGTGTGCGCTACCTGGAGGTGGTGAACCCAGCGGAGAAATATTCGGCAGCCGATCTCGTCACGAAGGTGCCAACCGCCATGACACAGTCGTCCTTTGACATCACCGCGCTGTTCAACGGCCTGCAGCCCGTGATCGCGACACTGAATCCCGACGAGATCAACACCTTTACCGCGAATGCGGCATCATTTTTGTCCGGCGACGGGGCCGGCCTGGGAACGATGCTGGACAGCCTGCGCAAGCTCACCGAGTTCGTGTCGGACCGCCAGCAAGTCGTGGCAACTCTGATGCGCAATCTTGCAGCACTCGCCGACGCTATAAGCGGCGATTCGCCAAAGTTTATCCAGTTACTAAAGTGGGCGGAAAGACCGCTTGATGGTGCACTCGAGGCGCTTGATGAATTCAGGAAGTCCCAACTCTACGGTCCCGGCTTCCTCCAACCGACGTTGCGACTTATAGATAGTTTGGGGATCAAGCCTGGAATTAATCCTGATACGGCCCTAGATCGTGCGTTCACCAACCTCGACAATGCAATAGACGCATTCAAACTGATACCGGTCATGTGGGAGAATATTCCATCACCGGCTCCGGATGGAACGCCCGCGCCGTGCTCTCATGGTCGTGCCCAGCTGCCGACGACATTGGATGTGTTTTTGAATGGGCAACGGGTGATGCTATGCAACAATTGAAGCTGCGGCGAAACCCGATTCTCTGGGGTACCGGGGCGCTTGCATTAGTTACCGTACTCGCGTTAGTGGCCGCGTATTTCTATGTGTCTCCCCCGGGGCAGAAATTAGTCACTTTCTATACCGACGACTCGGCGTCCATCCGTCCCGGCGATGAGGTGCGGATTGCGGGTATCTCGGTTGGCGCGGTAAAAGACCTGGCCTTGGAATCGGATCGGGTGCGGGTGCAGGCACACGTCGAGGGCACAGCCTTTGTCGGCGATCAGTCGCAGGTACAAGTCCGCATGCTCACCGTGGTCGGCGGTTACTACGTGAATCTCGTTTCCCTCGGGACCAAGCCGCTTGGCGCTACGCCTATTCCGGTGGCGCGGGTGACCATGCCCTACAGCCTGGTCCGCGCGCTGGCTGATTCGACGAAAATCACCGACGATGTCGCCACAACGTCGATCAACGAATCACTCAACCAAATACAAGAGGGGCTGACAGGTAAAAATGTGGAGTCGCTCTCCGCGGTGATTGACGCGGGCAATACCCTCATGTCGACAGTAGACAAGCAGCGGGGACAACTCTCCGCGATCCTGAATCTTTCCGACGAATATCTCAACGGTCTGGCCAACTATCGGGATGACCTCGTCAGATTTGTCCGCAAGGCGGCAGTCGTGCAGCAGACTCTCGTCCTATACAGCAAGGGCTTCGGCGCCTCATTGTTAGGGATTGGTAAAGTGCTCGACGCGGTCAAACCGGTCGGCGACTTTTATATCAACCATCGTGATCGTTTCCTCGAAACGGTCCGCCGATGGCAACAAGAGGCGCGGTTGTGGATAGACCGCAATGGTGTCACTCTTCGCCTCCTGCACCGACTGCAGGACAAGACGAGCCGAATGCTGGACGAACAGAATGCCAGGCCAGAACTGTTGGCCACCGACCTGTGCATTCCCGTGCCGGGGAGCCCATGCTGATGGCCGCATCACGCCGATACCGCGCATTCTTCCGGGCGACCGCAGTTTCAGTCAGCGCGGCGACTGCGGTCGTCCTATGCGGCTCGTGCGCGCCGATCAGCCGGGTGCAGCACGCCAGCTACTGCGCGATCATGCCCGACTCTGTCGGTCTCTATGTTGGCAACTCGGTCACCCAGATGGGCTATCCGATCGGCAAAGTCTCCGCGATCACCCCCGCGATGCGCGACGTCCGAGTGGATTTCACCGTGACCGAGCCGCGGTCGCTGCCCGACAATGTTAAAGCCGTCACCAGGTCGGGGTCGATCCTCGCCGACCGTTCGCTCGAACTTGTCGGGAATTTTCATTCCGGTTCCCGGCTGCCCGTCGGCGGGTGCATTCCGCTGAGCAGATCGTCGACGTCGAAGAGCTTGTCCGAGATCATCGGGTCGGCAACCAATTTCGTGAACTCGATCAATCCGAACGGGTCGAGCAATCTCGGCGATGTCGTACGGGGGCTTGACTTGGCCACCCGCAACACCGGATCGCGCGTCAATCACCTTCTGACCACGACATCGGCGCTGCTTGACGCGCCCGACCAAGCGATCGGCGACATCGGCTCGATCATCACCAACCTTGAGCTGTTGACCTCGACGATCGCAAAGATCAGGGGGCCGCTCAAGGATTTGCTGCACGACCTTCCCCAGACGATACCGGATGTGATCGATGCGCTAGACGGTGCCGTCCTGATATTTAACGGCATCCTCCCGCTGATCAACTTGGCTTCGGATGTGGAGAGCAACCTGGGTAGCGAGGTCCAGCAAACGCTCGACGAAGTGTCGATCGCATTGCGGAAGGCGAGCGCACACGCTCCGTGGCTAGCGTCGTTTCTTTATTGGGGTATCTATCCGTGGTGGATCAACCCGATCGTCAACTATGTCAATCGGCATCAATTCGCCACACTCAGATGGCGACCGCCCCTCTATCGCATCCGCACGCCTAACAACCTGGCCCTGTGCAACATGATGAACGCGTCGTTGCCCGGCAGCTGCGCAGACGTCGCCGGTACGCCGTACGCGGTTGATGCTGCGCTCCTGCAGTACGTACTGACGCAGGCGGCGAAGCGATGACGCGCCGGGTGGGGTACCTGGCCGCCGCCACCGCGCTCGCGCTCTCGTCGTGCGCGTCGCTCAATGTCAATGCGCTGCCGCTGCCCGGCAATTCCCATAGCGGCGGATACGACATCGTCATGGAATTCGCTAGTGTGCTCAACCTGCCCGATCGCGCCAACGTGATGCTGGATCAACGGACGGTCGGAAGTGTCACTGCGGTGACGCTTCGGAGCAACCACGTCGATGTCACGGCGCGTATCGACCGCGATGTGGTGGTGCCGTCCAACGTCCACGCCGTTCTGCAGCAAGCGACGGTACTAGGTGACATCTACGTCGCTCTCGACCGCCCGCAGACCACTGATGTCGTGGCCCACCCGTTGGGTCCGGGCGCTCGGATAGCCCTGGCCCAAACCACCTCTCCCCCACAGCTGGAAGACACCATCGCTTACGCGGCCAATTTCATCTCCAGTGGGTCCATTCAGCGTATACAGAATACGATTGTCGGCCTCAATCGAGTGACGCCACCCGGTGATAAGGTACGCAAAATCGCCTCCCTGGTTTCTGCCGATCTCTCGGATTTATCCAATAATATCGATGTGGTCGACCACTTGCTTAACGGCGCGTCCCAGACCGGTGATGTCTTGTACAGCAGAATTCCGTCGTTTCAGCACTATTTTTCACCGGAAGGCATGCTCGGGTTTGAGCGCACGACTTTGGCCTCGCGTGACACAGGTAAAACGGTTCCGTCAATCGGCACCACCTACACAAACGGATTCTGGCTTGTTCCGTTTCTGATGTCGGCAGCAGACGCCGCGAGCGCGCTCCAACGGTCGAAGTGGGCTGTCGATGATGAGATACGAGAATTGCCGCGCCTATTACGCGAGTACTTCCTCCCGCAAGACAAGCATCCGGCGATCAATATCACCTCCATCATCGGACCGGACGGGCGAGAATTGTCGGGCAATGTCCAAGATGTGTTACGGATTCTGGGAGCCACCCCGTGAAAGTACGTGACGTCGCGTCATTTCTCGCCTTTGCGGCGATGATTGTGCTCGGGCTTGGTTACCTTGGATCGCTCGGCGTCCGGGTAAAGCCACCTGATCAGCGCACGAATCTGTCAATGGAAGTACCTGATGTCAATGGTCTCGTGGTGGGAGCGAACGTCCTGCTGCGGGGGGTGCCGGTCGGCAAGATCAGCAATATCGCAACGTCGGTCGGGGGCGCATCTATCGGCTTTTACATCGATGACCGCTATCGCGTTCCAGTCGACAGCGAGGTGCGACTGGAGAATTTGTCGGCGCTCGGTGAAACCTACGTCGGCCTGGTACCGCGCAGTGAGGGCGGACCGGTATTCCATAACGGCCAGCACATCGCGACCGACGCGATATTTCAGCCCGCGTCGATCTCCGAGTTGGCGACGAGTGTCGTGCGCGTTCTCAATCAACTGGACCCCGGCGCGCTGGACCGCATCGTCGATGAGGGTGATGTTGCATTGCCAAGCCCCGTCGCCGTCCTACCGAACCTGTCGCACGCCAGCACACTGCTGAGAAACACCGCAATGAGCATGAATGGACGCGCACGTCAACTGCTTGATAACTTTCAAACGCTGCTGCACCACAGCGAATGGGTTGGTCCGATACTCGCCGGCCTTGCACCCTATATCTACCGGGGTGGCAAAGATTTTCAAGGGGTGTTTGGCGCCTATTCGGAGATCATTGCTCGCGGTGCACCGCGAACACTTATTAACCTTCGCCATCTTATCGAACGAATACAGAAGTTTCTTGACGTACGGGGCGGTGACCTCAAGGTGTTGTTCGAGGCGTTTCGACCGGGTATGACAGGCATCACCGGGGCGCTGATGAACCTAGACACCGGTCAACTCTTAGAAAACCTGCTCGCCACGGTGCCGCCCGACGGCACCATCACGCTCCATGTCGCCACCGCCGGGAACTAGGTATTCGGTTGCCTCGGGACACGCGAACGAGAAAGGTACAACAATGACTGACACGACTACTGACACCTTGGAACCAGCTTCCGCCGAAACGGATCCGTCCGGGCCGCAGGACGGCGATTCGGACACGGTTCGGGTTAAACCCGAAGCGCCGGTGAAAGATTCGACAGCCGACACGGCAGTCACTGGGCGGCGGCTGTCGATCTCCATCGGATTTCGCAGCTTGAGCCTCGCTACATTGATAGCCATTCTAGTCGGGGCGGTCGCCACGTTGGCCTGGCTATATATCGGGGCGCAGCACAAGCTCGATGCTCAGGCTCGCGAATCGGATAATAGGACTCACGCCGAGAAGATCGCGCTTGACTACGCGGTGGCCGCGGCGGCGATGAATTTTCAGGATCTCAATGCCTGGAAGGCCAAGCTGGTGGCGGGGACCAGCCCGGAACTCAACGCGAAGCTGACCGACGCGGCGAAATCCCTGGAACAGATCCTCACCCCTCTGCAATGGACTTCGACGACGCAACCGCTCGTCGCAAAAGTTCATTCGACTACGGGCGGAGTTTTCACCGTCGACTGCTTTGTCAGCGTTCAGACAAAAACCGTGCAAGCCCCTGAACCGCTGCAATCCACGGCAACATACAGCGTCACCATCGACAGTAATAAGAATTGGCAGATCACCGACGTTGGCGGGATTGGCGCGGTCGTCGAGCATAAATAGATCGGCTAATGCTCAAAGAAACGAAGGGGCCGTGATTCTCAAGATCTTGGGTCGTCGCAAGAAGCTCCGCCCCGGCGGCACTGCTACCGCCGCGCTGATGGTTGCGCTCACCACGGTCGGCATGGCGGCGGGGGTCCTGAGTGGGCCGACGGCGTTCGCTGAACCCGCTTCTGATAGCGACCTCATTCGGCCTTTACCGGTGTTCACCCCGACGCCCTCGACCTGGGTTCCAAAATTTCCTTTTCCTTACGACTCCACCAGAGGCAATGTCACCGATGCGGACATCAACGCCGAACGCGAAATGTGCCAGTGGTACACGGCTCAATACAATACGCTGTATCGGCAGATCGACAGGTTGCAATTCAACCGCATTGGTGATGTTGGCACCAACAGCGTTAATGGTGACAACGGAGTTGATTGGGACTACAGCATCAACGGTGTTCAACAGCAAGCGGATATCGTCCTGGCAAATATCGATCAGTCGCTCGCCTTCCTCGCTCCGCGCGTCCAGTCGCTGTCGCGCAGTCAAGACTATGTGGGCGATAGCTACTTCCCGCTCTATAAAGCCGACGCCTTTTACAAGCTCTGGGAGCAGCTATCCAATGTGCGTAACGGCGTCGGGGCCCATCAGCCGGACTGGTTCACCGGACCATCGGTGCAAACGGCAAAGCGGTGGGGCAGTGACATCCAGCATTCGCATGTGTGCGACTAGAGGGGATGCGACGAATGCACACTGAGGCGGCGCTGCTCAGACGGTCAACCGGCGATCTGGTCGGCCGCAAAACAGAGCGACCACCATTGCGCCGCCGCCGACAACGCGGGGCATCGGCGGTGATGGCCGTGACGGTTGTCGGCGCCAGCGTCTGGCTGCCACCCTCGGCGGCCGCAGATTCGGCAGACAACTTAAGGAACGCGGTGTTATCGGCCCGCTCGGGGTCGTGTGGGCCATTACGGTCAAACCCAGCTGCGGAGCAAACGGCCACGATCGTCAATCGCTCGACCGATACATACCTCGATCACAACGCACGCGCGTTGCCAGTGCTCGACCCATTACCGGTACTCAAGGATCTCGGCTACGGCGGCCGTAAGGCCGTGATACTGCAAGGTGCGGGCCACACGGAGGCCGAGGCAATTAAGGGGGCGTTGTTGGAAGGCTATGATGCGCTTCCCGACTGCTCCTACACCGATTACGGGGTGAGCTTTTTGCGCAACGCCACGAGTGAATACATGTTGACCGTCGCCGTATTGGCCGGACCCTAAATACGGTCGACGCGATCGGAGTGCTGTGACACACAATTTACCCACCGGCCGGGCCAATTCACGGCCCAGCCCGGCTCGGCCCGACATTGTCGGCCGCTGGGCGCTCCCCTGCTCGGCAACCTGGACGGACTCATGAATCGAATCCACATCATGACAGTTTCGCTGATCATCGCCGTTGCCGCGACTATGTTGGCCCCAGTGGCGAACGCTGACGATAGCGTGACCTACGAGATCGTTTCCGAATCCATCCCGGTAGTAAACATCGAGTACTTCGACCATTCTACGAGAAAAGCATTCCAGGGCGTGCCGCTGCCATGGCGAACCGATGTCACCGTGGTCAAAGCAGTTCTTCCGTCGCGAGACGGGGCCGAATTGCGCGCCGACTGGCGACCCTATGCCGGGGAATTTAAATGGGTCACGCTGCGCATCTCTGTTCGTGGGAAAGTCCTGTGCGAGAGCACGCTCGATATCGGCGACGCGACCTGTTATGGGAATACGCCGTTCACCGCGGGAGCGCCCCCCAACTTTCCGCTGTGGAATTGAACACTGTGGCGCGCACAAATTCAGGATTGTCAGCCCCCGCGGTGGCACCACGACCGTGCGCCCGCGCTTGGAGCGCGGACGCACGAATGACACGCACGAATCAATGGAGGCGACGACCCATATGCATCTGAGTACCGCGATCCGCCGATGGTTGCGGGCGACCGCAACGTTACTCATCGGCTCGGCGTTGGTCGGCGCCCCGGTGGGGCGTGCAGAACCGACGTACACGCCTGCGCCCACCCCGTACCCGGACAACCAGTACGTTCTGAGTACGTACGACAGCGTCCCACCTGATCGATTCTTTGTTGCCGACCAGCCCGGCGTGTGGTTCCTGACGCCCACCGGACTGAACTGCGGCATTTTCTATAAGGGAGGCTTCGGCTGCAGTGGCGACATTCCAGGCGCACCCCCGGGGACCCGAAATATCGCCTGGTACAACGGAGATCGGGTGGTGCATTACGGCTGGCCGGCAGCTGTCCAGTTCCCTTCCGGACGAGCGACGCAAGTCCTGCCGCCGCACAGTTACGTGAACTACAACGAATCAATGTGCGCAACGATGCCAGACAACAGCATCTACTGTAATCACGGCATGATGCGGTTCTTGGTGACTGCGACACAGACCTGGCTCAACGGTTAGTTGACTCCTTTGCGAACGCTCGTCTGGCCGGACGAGATCCGCAGGCCTACTCGACGTTCGGGCAATGGGCCCGCGCGACGCCGACGCGGCGATGAGGTGTTCGCCGTGGCGGTAAACCCCGACCCCATCGACATCGGGCCTTTCCGGATAGATTCCTTAGCAATGAGGCGAATCGAGGATGCCCGGGCCGAGCAACTGGGCGCCCGCAGGAGTTCCACCCGGGCGAAGCTGTTAACCGCCGCTCGCGACGTGTTCCGCGATCTGGGTTATGAAGCGGCGACCACGGCCGACATCGTCAACGCAGCTGGCGTCAGCCGTGCGACGTTCTATCTGTACTTCAGCAGCAAGCAGGATCTTTACGTTGCGGTTGCCGAGGACGTCGTCGCAGAGGTAACGCATCGCTTCCACGAGCTTGACGAGGTGCTGGCGCGAGGCTCGCGTGATCGTTTTCGAACCTGGCTCGACGATCACGCCGATTGGGCGGAAACTCACCACGGCGCGCAGAACTTATGGCGCGACGCGGAGGCGGTCAATCCGATCATGTCAACGGGAGTCTGGCGTGACACCATCTCTAAGTGTCTTGACGTCATGCCCTGGTTTGTGCGTCAGTGGACCCCGGGGCGCAAGTATGAGTCGTTCACTCGGCTCGGTCTGTTCGTCGGACAGCTTCAATTCTTCCACCAGCCACTATTGACCGCCGCTGAGCGTCGGATGGCCTTGGACGTCCTGGCCGATTGCTGGTGGACACAGCTGCGCCCCAGGTCCTAGCTATAGGGCGGACCGTTCCGCGATCATCGTTGGGCGCGCGTGTGCTCGCGCATGGAGATGTCAGAAAAGTTGTAAATTAGACATAGTGTCTTTCATTCCCCTCCGAGACCTACGTGAGCAACCGCGGGTGTTCGCCCTACGAACGCGGTTCACGATCACCGGCCCACACTCAGGGTAGTCACGCACCAGTCCGTCCATGGAGGAGCGCGCAGAGGGTGCGCAGGCGTTCGGCTGCGCTTAACACCCGAACGGCATTCTTCCCGGTCAGCAGCGCCAATGTGACCGCAACGACAGCGTTGTGCCTGTTCATAGCGATGCAGATTGGGGATCATGGTTGGACCGGCCATCGTCGCGGTGACAAAGAAAGCTGGAGAGCTACTCGGTCCCTAATGTCCAACGTTGCGCTATCGATGGAGGTCCTGTTCGGGGCGGACCGCTTGGGGATTGAGGTCGCCGACCACCACACCACGATCGCCAGAATGAACTTGTCGCCGACCGACCAAAGTTAGACAGAGTGTTGAATTTGGCTTCCGCGCTGGCTATGGTGATACGGAAGGGCGTGAGCCCGATCACATGAGCAAGAGCCACTCGGGCCCTAGCCGTGGCAGTCAAGGAGTGCGAGCAGAATGCGCGTTGGTGTCAGCCTTTTTCCTCAGAATTACGGTGACTGGCCTCGCTTCGAGGCGGCCGAACGCCATGAGTCTGCGGAGCCGCTACCCGTGGTGCCAGATGGCAGCGTGCTCGATGACGACTTTCGCCTCGCTGACGAAGTCGAGGCTCTTGGATTCGACTCGCTGTGGTCCGTGGAGCACCACTTCGCGCCTTACACGATGATCACCAATCCGCTTCAGATCCTGGCTTACTTCGCCGGCCGCACCGAGCGCATCGACCTCGGTACATGTGTGGTCGTGCTGCCGTGGCACAACCCCATTCGGGTGGCCGAGGACGCGGTGATGCTGCAGCATCTGCTTGGCACTGAACGAAACCTGATGCTGGGTGTGGGCCGAGGGCTCGGACGCCGCGAGTTCGGAGGCTTTGGTGTCGACATGAACGAGACTCGAGGCCGCTTCCAAGAGGCTGTCGAGATCATCAAGTTGGCAACGACACAACCGTCATTCTCCTACGACGGCGAGTTCAACAAGGTGCCAGAAACGTCACTGAGGCCCTACCCTTCCGACACTCGTATTGTCGAAAACATGCACTGCGCCTGGGGGAGCCCGCAGTCGGTGCCGATTGCAGCAAACCTGGGGCTCAAACCGATCATCATTCCCCAAAAGGAGTGGGCCGAGTACAGCCCCGAGATGGAGATCTTCGACGAAGCCCGCCAGGGTCTCGATCTGCCTCCGGCTCGACCCAGAATCATGGTCTACATGTATTGCGCACCGACGGCCGAGGCGGCCGAAGCCGGTGCCCGCAAGTACTACCTGGAGTACGCCGACAGCACCCTGCGCCAATATGAGCTCGGTGCAAATCACTTCGCGACGCTAAAAGGCTACGAGCACTACGCGGCACATGCTTCTGCGATGGCCGACTCGAACGTCGGCGCAGCGCATTTCGCGGATATGTTCTTCCAAAACCACATCTGGGGCACACCCGACCAATGCATCGAACGTATCCAGAAGATTGAGTCGGCGTTGGCCGTTGCGCCAGCCGAGATCATCGTCGTCGCCAGGTATGGCTCTATGCCCTACGAGGAAGCGCGAAGCAGTCTTGGGTTATTCGCGCGCGAGGTGGTCCCTGCCGCCCAGGAGCTTCCCTAATTGTGCCCGTTGCCGCGACCAGATAGGTGCGGCCCTGCAGTCCTTGTGGACTAATGCCCAACCTGGAACCTCCGAGCTAGGAGAAAGGGGACGCGTCAAAGATGACCGCCCAAACACACCGGACTCGTACACCTGTTGCGACCCAGAAATTTCTCGACGAGGGCCCCAAGCGACTGTTCATTGATGGCAAATGGACGAACGCAGCCAATGAGGCGACGTTTGAGAGCATAGATCCCTCCACCGGCAAGTCGATAGCCCAGGTGGCCGACGGCGGTCTGGTCGATGTCGACCGCGCCGTCGAGGCCGCCCGACGGGCTTACGAGGGGCCATGGAGCTCCTTTCGGCCCAACCAGCGCCAGAATGCACTGTTAAAACTGGCCGACCTTGTGGCCGCGCACGCGGAGGAACTGCACTACCTGGAATCAGTGGACATGGGCAGTCCCATTACCTCGACTCCAGGAGCGGGGCTGGGACTGGCTGCGGAGTTCCTGCGTTACTACGCTGGTTCGGCCACGAAGCTCGAGGGCACAACGATCCCAAACTCGGCCGCGGGCAACATGTTCAGCTACACATTGCGCGAGCCGGTCGGAGTCGTTGGCTCGATCATCCCATGGAATGGACCGGTTCACGCCGCGGTCTGGAAGCTCGCGCCGGTGTTGGCGACAGGTTGCACCATGATTTTGAAGCCGGCAGAACCCGGATCGCTTTCGGTGATCCGACTTGCCGAGCTGGTACAAGAAATTGGACTGCCCGACGGAGTGTTCAACCTGCTGACCGGGGCGGGGCCGGACGCCGGCGTCGCCCTTTGCGCGCATCCCGGCGTGGACAAGATTGCGTTCACCGGATCTACCACGACCGGCCAGTCGATTGTGCGTGCAGCGGCGGGAAACCTCAAGCGGCTGAGTCTAGAGCTCGGGGGGAAGTCGGCCAACATCATCTTTGCCGACGGCAATCTAGCCACCGCCATTCCCATGGCGGCCGCTGCGGTGTTCCACAACACCGGTCAATCGTGTTGCGCGGGAACACGAGTGTTTGTCGAGCGCTCCATTTACGAGGAAGTGATCGAGGGGCTTGGCAGCATCGCCAATGCCTTGACTGTCGGCGACAGCCTTGATCCTTCGACCAAGATCGGCCCGGTTGTCTCCGCGCAACAGCTTTCGCGCGTAATGCATTACGTGGACAGCGGACACCGCGACGGCGCCCGGGCAATTGCCGGTGGCGAGCGCGTGACCGAGGGCGACTTAGCCAATGGGTACTTCATTCGCCCGACCGTGCTGGCCGACGTCCGCGACGACATGCAAGTCGCACGTGAGGAGATATTTGGTCCGGTCGCCTCAGTGCTGCCGTTCGACGACACCGACGAGGTGATCGCCCGCGCCAACCGGAGCGAATTTGGGCTGGCCGGGGGTGTCTGGACGAGGGATCTCGGCCGAGCCCACAGGGTCGCTCACGCTATTCGAACAGGTGTGGTGTGGGTCAACACCTACCTACAGTTCGACCCGGCCGTGCCCTTCGGCGGTTACAAGATGAGCGGATGGGGCAACGAGCTTGGTGTCCAGTCGCTTGACGAATACCTCAATACCAAGGCCGTCTGGGTAAATATGGCGTGACGATGGCGAATCAACGACAACCATGGGTTTCAGTGACTGTGCCCGTACGCCCTAGGAGATCAGGTTGTTTCGCCGCGGCCGCGTCACCCACGAGGCAATGTTGGTGCTCCCCCATGGCCCGCTCGGCATCGCACAAGGCCACCATGTCGCGTATCGACGGTGGCCGCGGCAAGTCGCCTCGCCCGAGCCTGTGGGCTGCGGCACCGGCGAGCATTACGTGGGCAGCGACATCTAATAGAAGCTGTGAAAGCCCGCTTAAGCTTCCAAGGCCGTGTGATTGCCCGGGCAGCGACAGGTCGTGGGCCGACCAGCAGTTAACCGGTCACAGCATCAGGAACCGAAAGTTGTTCCGATGACTGTCAGTATCGAGTCAGTGGCCTCCGCGTCAGCTTCATCTCGACTGGGTTTGCCAACCCGTGACCCTGTCGCAGCCAATCGGGTACGTTGCGCAGTCGAGAGCCTCCGGACGGGTAAGCCGGTGGTTCTTATGGACACCTATGCTTGTCCGAGCCGAGGCGACATCGTCCAGGCCGCGATGTATACCTCGACTCGCGCTGCAGCCTTCATCATTCGCCACTCGTCGGGCTTCCTTCAGGTTGCACTACCCCAAGAGCGGTGCAACGCACTAGAGCTGGGCCGGCAACAAGGCGCAGGCATCGGAGCCACCGAACAGTGCGTATCGGTGGATGCGGCAGCCGGAATCAGCACCGGGATTTCGGCTGCCGACCGGGCCACCACCATCCGCCTGTTGTCCGAGCCAACCGCGTGCGCGACATCCTTTGCACGCCCCGGCCACATTGTTCCCCTTAATGCCGACCTCGATCGTCCACCCCGCGGCTACAGTTTCGCTGAGGCCGCTTGCTACCTCGTCGCACAAGCAGAGCTTGCGCCGGGTGCCGTCCTGGCGACGATTGTCCAGGAGCCACCCGGTGTGGACGGCATGGCCGGTGCCGAACTCCATCGATTCGCAGTCGAAAAGCACCTGCCGGCCATCGGTATCGATGACTTGTACAGCATCCGCGCACCCCGTCTGAGTCTCGACATTCCAATGCCCATCCCGGAGCAGCGGACCCGTCTGATCCGGTTTGATGATCACCTGGTGACGATTACGGCCCTCCTGGCCGGAAAGACCGACGGCTGCCTACCCATCACGCTCCGCGCGGTAGCTGATATCGGTCAAATCGCTGGTGCTCCACTCGACAGTGAGCCGCAAATCTACGTCTCTTTCCGCTCGGAGACATTCAATCTGAACTGGGATTACATTTGCGGATATCTTCACCGCCGACAGTCGGCGCTGTTGAGCGCGTTGTATCAAATCGGAGTCAGCTCAGTTCGCGTCGTTGATGCCATGCATGGCGTCTTGGCAGAACTGCCAACGGTCGGCGGCGGATCGCCTAATCTCGAGCCCCCGATGGACGGGGTCAACGACCATTACCCATACGCCGACGGGAATCGGCCGCACACCGAGAGAAGCGACAGTGACATGTGCGCCACGTACCGGGCTGATGTCCTCCCGCAGATCGACAACTACCGCAAGCAATTACGTCGTTGACACGTAATCCCCGAGGCGGTGCGTGACCTCTCATGCATCGCGCCCAAACGCGCCTTAACGCTGTTCAAATCGAGTGCCCTGGAGGTTCGTAGCATGCCGAAGCCGGTGTCTGATCGCGTTCTTATTGATGTCGTTGATCATGTCGCGCTGATCACCGTCAACGACCCCGACCATCGCAACGCGGTCACCAAGGAGATCTCGGTCGCCCTGCGCAGTGCCGTCGACGCCGCCGAGGCCAACGCTGAAGTGCACGCGCTCATCGTCACCGGTGCCGGTAAGGCGTTCTGCGCCGGCGCCGACCTCACCGCCCTTGGTGAATCGACAGGGGAAGAATTGCGCGGGTTCTACGACGGTTTCCTTGCGGTCGCCAACTCGGTGCTCCCCACGATCGCAGCGGTCAACGGCGCGGCCGTCGGCGCCGGACTGAACTTGGCGTTGGCCGCCGACGTGCGGATCGCTGGCCCCGCTGCGCTGTTCGACCCGAGATTTCAGAAGCTGGGCGTCCATCCCGGTGGCGGCGCAACGTGGATGCTGCAGCGCGCGGTCGGGCCGCAAGTGGCGCGGGCATCACTGCTGTTCGGCATGCGCTTCGACGCCGAAGCCGCGGTGCGCTACGGCCTTGCGCTCACGGTGGCCGACGATCCCGTCGCCGCCGCGCGTACGTTGGCGGCCGGCCCTGCGGCCGCGCCTCGTGATGTTGTGCTGGCAACCAAGGCTTCCATGCGGGCAACTGCCAACCCCGGAGTCGTCGATACCGATCAGCACCGGATCGCGGTCGACACCGAACTGGGACCGCAGGCCGCCTCGGTCCTGTCGCCGGAGTTCGCGCGCCGGTTGGCCGCCGCCCAAGGGCACTGAGTGCTCACCATGATTGGTAGATCTTGGGTAATTGCGCACAAAGGGAAAATCGGTCGCCATATGGTCGAACACCAGCTAACAACGCCCCACGCTCGCGCGGAGAGAGTCTCCGCTTCCTAAACTGTGGGTGTCGGGGCAGGGCGGGCGTGCGTCTTCGCTTTCCAATCGGGACCGGCCCATGGTCGCCGATAAATCAAAAGCCTCGGTGCACAAGCAGAATCGGCTCGGCACCTCATTGACTTTGCTGGGCTTTCAGGCGATGTCGCTAAGCCAGCTCATCACAGCTTCGACAGGCCGTTGCTCGGATACCCAAATCACGTCGCCGCACCCGTTACGGCCACGGTCGTCATCGGCGATTATGGCGTCGTTAAGCTCATCAATCTCCGCCCTGTGGGCCGATTGGATGCGTTGGATTGTCATTCTGTGGCCCTCCATCGCGTGCAGGCCGCTACGGCACGGATTTCGTCATCGTCGACTGCGACGTAATGCTCTGCGCCGGTGAACACATCGCGCAGACGCGCCTGGCCGGCTTCGGCGCACCGTAACCTCGCCTCGGCGACCGGACGCGACGCGAGCCCGGCGCGGGCATCGGCCGCAGCGTCGTCAGGCACGGGCCGCTGCGCCGCCTTAGACTGCGGCACCTTGGGCAGCGCGTCCCCAACAGAAACCGACAGGCGACCCGCCTTGTGCGCCAACGAGAATCATACCTTCACGGCAATTCGGTTGCTGCCGCGATGCGTGTGGGGATGGCGCAGCGTTGGCCTTACAGGGATGCATCATCTACCACCGATTTCGGTAGCGCGCTGTCTCTCGCGTCGGGCTCATCGGTGAAAGCCAGCGATCGTGGCGTAGTAAGTGCCCCCTAGCAGGCCTGTCAGCTCTGCGGACTGCTCGGCGGTGAGGTCACCGTGAATCGCGATGCTAGTCAGCTTTGCGATCTTGTTCTGCAAGGGAACATATTTCTTGACGGGTCCGATCTCTCCACGAAGGTGCGAACGCGCTGACTCAAAGCTGTCGAATCCCTCGAAGAGGTGGTAGATGAGGCCATCGGGGTGGCGATAGCCCCAAAAAGAGTATGCGTTCGGCTCTTCGGCGCGAACGCAGTCGATGATCTCCTCTATCAGCTGGTCGAACTGTTCCGCCGCGTTTTCCTGAACGTCCCACTCCACCCAGAGATCGACCCGCGCCATCTATTTCCTCCTTGGGGTTACATGGGCGCGGGCAAGTTGACCACACGGTCGCGTGGCCGGCCGACCCAAATTTACTGACGACCACTCCGGACTCAGGACTGGTCGGATCTGTCCTCGTTACAGCCATCTCATTACAGCCCCGCCCAACCCTTTTGGCATCGGCCCAGCCGGGTACGAATGGTACTGGTTATTTCCGCTACCAGTCTGGGTCTCCTCCCACTAGTGCGGGACGAACCAATGATTTCCTTTGGGAGACAGGGCTTCCGGACGCTCGCCGAACGCCGATCCTGCATCAACGAGTCGTTCTCGCTGCTTGCCAACGACGAGCGCCCGCGAATACTCGAATGAATAGTGGACGTGCCCGCGCTATCGGGCCCGCCGAGAATGTGGCGGCACTACTACACGCGATATGCAGACCGCAACGAATTCATTTGTGACACATGCGCCTCAGCGCCGAGATCGCCACAGCTATGGCGCACAGACGTGAAGCGCGGATCCTCTCGATCGATACGATTTCGTTGTCTGAGATCGGAGCGCTACACCGCGCATTCGCCCTGACATGTTTGCCCTCGCAACCGGCCGACGCAGGATCGATAGGAGATACGTACAGGTACTGAGTCCAATGGCATTCATACCGGCTAGCTTTTGAGTTCTCGGGCTCGTCCACGATCGCAGGTAGGGCTAACAACGGCAAGCCAACGACTGCGATCCGCCCGAGGGCGTGGGCGATAGCAGGGCTTGGCTCGGCGAGTGCGCCGAACTCAAATCTCGGCATCTGCGCCCGCTGCTTGGGATCGACCGTACTTGTGAGGACGCAAACATGCGCATCGATATCCCGGCCGACCAAGAGCCGATGGTTTACATATGGAGCCAAATCGCATCGCCAAAGTTACGAGGCCTGCTGCAGTCGACGCACCAGGTAATGTTCGCCAATGACTCCACCGTCACTCCCCAGGAACGCGAGGCGATGCGTTACTACCTCGCGTATCGGGTCGATTGCAACGCGTGCGCGAGCTTCCGCGCGGGCCGCGATCTACCCGGTTTCTCAGACGAAGTGATGTCTGAGGAATGGTACGACCAAATCCCGAACTACCAAACGTGGGCGGGCTACACCGACCGCGAACGACTCGCCATCGAGTTCGGCGCGCGATTCGTGGACGACCATATTGCTCTCGAACAGGATGATGAACTCTTTCGGCGGCTGTACGACAACTTCACTCAGCGCGAGGTTGAGGACCTGGTTGTGATTTTGGCTTTTGCGGTCGCAGGGAATTGCATTCGCGAGGTTCTGCTCGGTCCTGCCGTCTGCTCTGTCGAGGGCGCCTCGGCTGAATCGGCGACAGCCCCCTTGCCAACAGCTGGATACGACCAGGTTTGTTGAACCGCAGTGCAAACACCATCAGCTGCTCCGATGGGCTGACGAGACAGGCTCGAAGGGTACGCAACTTGCCCCACGAGCGTATCGATCCTTTGCAGTCGACGGCCTGGGCCGGCGTCCTCGTTCCAACAACTGCAAATGACTGACTAACCATGCGCGCAGAACTTGCCGGGCTGCCCCCGTCCGCGACTGCCGATAGCGGTCTTAGAAATGGGCCAAAAGCCGATTTCTCGACGAGCGACGACCGGCGCTGTCTGGAAGCCGAACTCCGCGGCTCTCCTGATCAGATCAATTCGGGAATTGATGCCAAGCTTGCGGTAGCCATGGCTGATGTGGGTTTCCACCGTCCGCTCACTGATGAACAACTGGGCCCCAATGTCGCGAGCCGACAGCCCACCACAAACCATTGCCAAAACTTGGCTCTCCCGCCCGGTGAGCGGCTCGATGTAGGCGGGGGTGGGAAAGTTGGGCGCAGTGACGGTCCCGGTCTGGCTGCCGCAGCGCACCTGCACGACGAGCAGCTTCCCCGACGTTGACAGCAACTGAGTGACCTCCTGGCACAACCCGAGCAGCTGCTCCTCGGCAGCCGCATTGAAAACCGGCCTATCAAATTCAGTGAGTGCGATCGTTTGGACAGCCGGATTACGAACATGGGCGGCGACCACCGCGAGTATTTGGCGCCGGAACCTCTGCAGATCACTTGGTTCCAGCCGGTCGACGGTCACCCAGCCGATAGCCCCATCGACGCCGCTTCTAACGATGGCATGTTCCTGGGATGTGGTCACAGCCCACTCCTTCAACTCCTTGGGAAAAGCAACTTCTTGGCCGCAACTTCGCTCGCTGTGACACGTCTTAGCTATTGAAAGGTTCGCTCGAGCGATGCCAGATCAGCGCCGACTTTCTGCCGTCGACGTTGACCGAACCAAAAGATAAAAGGCGGTAGAGCGAGCCGACGGACCGGTGCCACACCCCGCGTAACCTCTGTGCCCGCTGGCCGTATCCGCGTAACTCCTGGTCTTTCGGGCCTGGTGTCTGCTAGTGATCACCTATATCGGCACGATCGCTTCCAATCCGCCTACTTGCTCGCGCGGATCAGTTTCGTTCAACGAGCCTACGAATCTCCTCGGGAAGTACCCTGAATAAGTCGAGCGGATCTACGGTTCCGATCACTTCATCATTGTCGTCGAGGATCTCGAAACGGTTGCCTTTGCCGATGGTCAAACTGATGGTGTCTTCCGTACATATGAACGCATCGTGGACGGCCCCATCGCGCTCGTAGAACCAAGATCCCTCGGCGATCAAGTTGCCGTTGACATTTGCGCCACCACCAGAGATGACGTACACCATGACATCGCCGATGTGCCGATGGCGCGGTTCGAAGGCACCTTCAGTCATCCTCCCCAACGCCACGTACTCGCCGTTCTGGCTGAATCGAACGGGCTTGACGAAATTGCCAGGAGTGAACTCGATCCAGTCGATATCGTGAGCATCAATTACGTCGGGTCTCATACCGAGGTCATTCTCGCCTGTGGTTGTCATGTCGTGGTCCCCATTCTCCGTCGGCGCCTGGTTTTGTCCGGCCCGAACCGCGGCTTGGTTCGACGGTAACAACCGCACCTGACGACAACCGGGTGCTAAAGCTAATAGCTTCCCGGAACGTCTCGAGGCGGCCCTGCCCAGACCCTCTAGCCTGCACCCGACAGTCCATGCAGAGCTAACGGTGCGCCTCCGCGCCACGACTAGCGACCGGCGCGAACGCGACATTTTCTGACGCAAGCCGCCGCGGTGCATCGCCCGGGAAAACCTAACGGCAACTTAACGTCGTTGCAACACATGGGCTTTCAGGAGTCGCCTCTAGCACAGTTTTCCAATGTCGGGAGTGGCCAACAAGCAATAGTTCCAGCCGCGTCGCGACGGCCGGTGGAAGGATATTCCTGATGCTCCAAGTTGAACCCGGCTCCGATGTGCAACGAACGCAGAAACCATTCTCCGCTGATTAGCCTCGGCAATGAGTAGCCCCGATAACTTACGAGCAATCGGTCAGGCGACGAGGCTAAAGAGCGCGACGGGGGAACGCTCAGTGGTTGATCACCTCGGCCGCTGTTAAAGCCACGCACGCGGCGTGGGTCGCTGCTTGCGTTTGCTGCCTCACCACCAAATCTTGCCCACCCGACAGACAAAGATGTACCAGTGTTGATCACCAAGTTTTGTGTGTCATCGAGACTGCAATGCAACATCGCAGCATCAATCGCGTGGGCGGTGTCCGGCGCCGGGTATAAACCGCCCGAGCCGTTCGTCGCGGGGGCGTCCTTCGTGAGCAACGAGGTCGCCCCGCAGATACGTGCTGAGGACCCGACCGATCATGGTGCGCCCGTCAAAAGGTGTCCAGCCCGCCTTGGATAGAACGTCGGCGTTGTGCAAGGTTCGCGTTGCCGCCGGGTCGACGAGAATGACGTCGGCGTCGGATCCGGTTGCCAGCCGGCCCTTTCGCGGCCACAGCCCGTATTGTCGCGCCGGCGCCTCGCTGTACACCCGGGTGACATCCTCATACGACAGATGCCCGCGCGCGGCGGCGTCAAGCAGCACGGACATGGTGCTGTCGAGGCCAGGTAGACCGAAGTGGACCTCCCAGATATTCCCAGCGTTTTTCTGTTCCAGGGTCGAGGGGGCGTGATCGCTGGACATGTGGGTGAGTACGCCGTTGCGCAGCAGCCGCCATAGCCGCGCTTCGTCGTCATCGGTGCGCGACCTGGCCGGCGGGGTGAATTTGCGCAGCGCACCGTGGGTGAGAACCTCGTCTTCGCGCAGGAGAAAGTACTGCGGGCAGCCCTCGGCGGCCAGCGTAGCGCCACGGGCACGCTCGGCGGCCACATAATCGGCGACCTCGTCGTTGCTCACGTGCGCGATGGTGGCCCGGGCGCCTGTGCGACGGACCAGCAGCGCCGCTGCCGCGGCCGCGATTAGCTCAGCGTCACGATTGCGCCATTCCACAAGCACGCCGGCGTCATCGCGACCCTGCTCATGCAACAGTTTCTCTGCCGCGCTCGTCAACGATTCGTCTTCACAATGCATCAGGCTCACCGCGCCGGCAATCGCTGAGCGCTCCAAATGTGTTTTCAGCGCCGCGAAGTCGTGGCCCGGCACCCCATGCGTTGTGCAAGTGAAAACCTTGAAGAACGCGACGCCGGCCGCCCAGAGATCGGGCACTGCGTCGGCCTCGCCGGGCCAGGCGTGGGCGGCGAGGCCGAAGTCCACATTGGAGCGGTCAGTTAGGTACGCCACTTTGTCGTTCAGGCCAGCCACGGTGCGGATCGGCCGGCCGTGAGAATGCTCGATAATGGTGGTCACGCCCGAGGCCGCGGCAGCGCTTGTGCCCGTCGGAAAATCTTCACGCTCTGGGGAACCCGGGTCCATCAAATGGACATGGGTGTCCACGCCACCGGCCATAACAAGCAGCCCCGACGCGTCGATGACCTCACGGGCATGCGGTCGCTGATTGGTGATGTCGGCGATGAGGCCGTCCAGTATCACGAGGTTGGCCCGGCGCCGGCCACTGGGGGTGACGACAGTGCCACCTGCGATGAGCACGTCTGCTTCTTGCATGCCTACTCCTCAACCGGCTCGTTGCCGGGCTGATCCTTGCCGTGGCTTGCCGGCCACTCTGTGGTCGGCAAGCCATCGCGGCGCACTTGATGATGCATCATATAGACTGCATGATCCGCACGGACTGCAGCGACCGTGCCTGGCGGACGCTGACCCGGGGCGGCTCAGCATTTTTCGCGACACAGTCACGCCCACAGCGGTGAGGAGTAAATCGGCCATGGTCAATCCGACGATTGCGGTCGCATCGTTGGGTGGAACCATCACGATGACATCAGCCAGTGGGCACGGTGTCCGACCGGCGTTAAGCGGCGAGCAGCTGATTGCGGCGGTGCCGGCGTTGGCTGAGTTCGCCGACGTCCAGGCCACGACATTGGAGACTTTGCCAGGGGCGTCGCTGACGTTCAAAGACCTACTGCGAGCACTGAATTGGGCGCGAGGACAGGTGGTCGCCGGAGCGGCCGGAGCTGTGATTGTCCAGGGCACTGACACCATCGAAGAAAGTTCCTACCTGCTTGACTTGTACTGGGAAGCACCCGAGCCACTTGTCGTCACCGGCGCGATGCGCTCGCCGCAAGCCCCGGGGGCCGACGGGCCGGCGAACCTGATCGCCGCTGCCCGGGTTGCAGTCGACGACACCTCTCGGGATCGAGGGGTGCTTGTGGTGTTGAACGATCAGATCCATGCCGCGCGCAGGGTGCGCAAAATGTGGGCTAGCGGGCCGAGCGCTTTCGAGTCGCCGTCGTTTGGACCGCTCGGGTACCTTGACGAACTGCGACCAGTCTACGGTTGCCTCACGACGGGCCGGCACGTGCTACGGACGCCCGAGCCATTCACCACGCCTCGGGTGGCGCAGATTGAAACATATCTCGGCGACGACGGTGAGATACTGAAAGCCCTGGTGCGCAATGGATTTGAAGGCGTTGTCGTGGCCGGCTTCGGGGTGGGGCACGTTCCCGGCGACTTCGCCAATGCGATCGAGGCGGCGGTTGCATCCATGCCAACCGTGTTCGCTAGCAGGACTGGGGCTGGCAGCACCCATCGCAATAGCTATAGCTTTAGCGGCTCGGAATCAGACCTGATCGCCCGAGGCGCAATCCCGGCCGGATGGCTCGATGCCCGTAAAGCGCGGGTTCTGCTGACCTGCTTAGTGGCAGGCGGAACTGATTTCGACGGCATCCGTGACGAATTCGATCGTCGGGGATCCGCGTTGTAGGACACCAACCTTGCCCCCGTTGGGTGACCCGAGTGTTGACGGGCTTCGACGAGACGTAAGGCAGGGCACGCGGTCGAACAGGCGCTAACCTCACCTGCACTGCTCAGTAACTCGTCCGTCGCGAAGCGCTGCGCATCTGGGCGTCGAATACGTTGCCGCCTGCAGCGAGCCGAGGTGCCAACCGCGCCAGGCAAGGCGGGGTCTGTCGGCGCAATCGTTGCACGGTTCAGTTAAGGCGCTTGAAGGCTGGGCCTGAGCACCAGTGATGCGCCGGCCCGCCATGCGCGACCCTTAATTGGCGCCACGCGCACGGCGGCGCGAGATCGGCGCGCAGTCGAATTGACTGGCTTCAGCTCCTCGCGCGCGGGGCGGGCTTGAGCATCGGTGTGATCATCCGGCGCCACTCGGCGACGAGGCGTTCCTGGCCAGCCTGGGCGGGAGCAATGCCCGCCGAGCTTGCTGCACCCGACATGAATTGCCAGGTGAGCTCCACGGCGGTGACGAAATCGGCGTCGTCTTGCGCGACGCCCAATCGATCGGCAATGGCGTCGACCACTCGATCACAAATCGCCTGCTGATTCTTGGCAAGTACGTCGCGCAGCGTGGGATCGGTGCGAGCCGCGTATTGCATTTCCAGGGTCGCATACATCAGCGGATCGGTGAATTGACGCCACAGCGCGTCGACAAAGTCACCGGGCTCGAGGTCTTGACCCGTTTCGTTCAGCGAGGTGATCAATTGTTGCTGCCAGCGAGCGCCCATGTAGTCGACTGTGGCGACGAGCAAGTCGGTCTTGGAGCGGTAGTGATGCATCACTGCGCCTCGGGTCACGCCGGCGCGCTGCTCGATCGCTTTGGTCGTCGTCTTGCTGTAGCCCAACTCATTGAGGCACTGCACAGTCGATACAAGGATGCGTTCCTGAGTCTGGCTAGACCGCTCGGCTTGTGTTCGGCGGCCCGGTATCACACGATCGCCTCCTTGAGAGCCGTCGATTTCGACAGCCAGCTGAGCGAAGGGTGCCCTACTCGCCGAATTGGAGGATAACAAGAGGAATCGGAAACCCGGTTATCGCCCGACCCCTCAGAACGTCATTGGCGGTTCCCCTTTCTCCCCGTACAGTCGGCATTGTGGCTCTCGAACAACTCGGCAGGCTGCTGCTGCGCGTGGCGCCGTTGATCAACGCACCGGTGGCCGCGGTGGCGAATTCGCCCCGCTTCGGTGGTCTGGTCAGCGCCAACATCGCGGTGCTGCGTTACAGCGGCCGGCGCTCGGGCCGCGCGTACAGCATCCCGGTGGGGTATCGCCGCAACGGCGACGAGATTACTATCGGTGTTTCGATGCCCGACGCAAAGTCATGGTGGCGCAACTTTCTCGGCGAGGGCGCGCCGCTGAGCCTTCGGCTGGACGGCGTCGACCGCGACGGGCACGCGGTGGCACACCGCGACGACACCGGCAACGTCAGCGTCACAGTCAAGCTGACTGACTGACGCCGCGCGGCCGATCAGCGCGGACGCAGATCTCTCGCCCGACTAGAGACATCGGGCCGGATCCACTCCTATCCTGGTCAGCGGGGTGACGGGAACGCCCCTATGACGGGCGCGGCGATTAGATCCTGCTGTGGCGCTCGAATCGCCGTCACCCGGGAGACTGCGATGTGGGTATCGCGTAGGTATCGCCGTTGGGCGACAACGGGGTAAGCCGCAAGATCGGAATGCGCCGACTCATGCGCTCGGCCTTGGGGCGGTAGGCGACGAATCCCGCATCGACGCGCTCCACCAAGGCGTAAAGGCGCTCGTAGTCTTGTGGGTCGGTGATCGGAGTGGCGTGGAAGGCTTCACCGCCCAGTTCGCAGTCGGGGCGAGCGATGAGGTTGTGGTACCTACCCGGATGCTGGTGGCGGCCGTAGTTAGATGCGATCGCAATCACGTCGGCGCCGTCGTGGAAGGAGCAGATCCCCACCCAGCGTTGGTCGCGGCCAATCGACCACTAACTGTACTCGGCAGTACACTCGCCCGCGTGTCAAGCTGGCCCGACGACGCACCAAACGGGTGAGCCGACGACGCCACAGGAGCCGCTATGCAGGTCAAGCCCGGAGACACCGTCTACGCCGACGAACTACACACCATCAAAGGCGCGACGGTCGCCTTGCCTGATCCAGAAAGGCTTGTCCACCTTCAGTTTCGGCGGTTTGCGGGCTGTCCGATCTGTAACGTACACCTGCAATCGGTGATCAAGCGCCACGACGAGATCACCGCAGCGGGCATCAGGGAGGTGGTGATGTTCCACTCAACCCCTGAAGAACTCGCCACCTACGTGGACGACATGCCGCTCGACCTCGTCGCCGACCCGGACCGGACGCTCTTTCGGCGCTTCGGTGTGGAGACGTCGGTCCGATCGCTGGCCGACCCACGCGCGGGGGTACCGGTCGTCAGAGCCATGATGGACCCCTCCATGAGGGGCAAGCTGCGGATGTCGGCCGGACTGCACAGCGCCAATGGCGGCCATCTCGGTCTGCCCGCCGACATTCTGATCGACTCCGACGGCACCGTCGTTGCCGCTAAGTACGGCAAGCACGCCGGCGATCAGTGGTCCGTCGACGAACTGCTCCAGCACGCCAAGGCGCCTCGCTGACCGACGGGGCACCACCTTGACGAGGGCCCGTCGGACGGAGAGGTCGTGCTGTTGCTGCACGGCGAGCCGTCGTGGCTAGCTATACCGGTGGATGACCCCCGTCCGGGTCGACGCGGGCCTGCGCGCGTTGGCGATCGACCTGGTCGAGTTCGGCCGTAGCAACAAGCCCATCAGCCGCGACGACTACGCCTGTCGTGCGCACGTGGATTGGACGTCGGCGGCGATCGAGGCGATTCGGTTTGGCCGACGTCACGTTGATGTGCCAGGGCTGAGGCGGCTTGATCGGCCTGCGCATCGTCGCTGAACATCCCGAGTGGTTCGTCAGGGCACCGGCGGCCAACGCCATGCTTCCCACCGAGGATCATCGTCCAGGCGACCCGTTCCTGGCGTGGTTGAAGTTCAGTCAGGAGGTGCCGTTTTCCCTCCGGGCAGAACGTAACGACGCGTCGCTGTCCACGCTGTCACCCGAGGTGATCGCCGCCCGCGACGCGACGTTCTCCGATGCGAGCTATCGGGTGCCAGGCAGCTCCGGATGCTCGTCCCGATCAGTCCGGATGACCCGGACCGCGCCGAGAAACCGGGCGGCATGGCGGCGGTAGCCCGTTTCGAAAAGCCTTTCCGATTAGCATTTTCCGACACCGATCCCACTACGGGCGCGACCGAACCGGTATTGCGCGCACGAGTACCCGGTGCTCGCTACTAGTCTCACGTCACGATCCTGGGCGGCGGCCGCTTCCTTGAGTGGGACAAGGGCGCTGAATTGGCCAAGGACGTGGTCAAGTTCATCGGTGCCAACCCTCGGTAAGCAACGCGGGCTACCCAGTTGGGCCCAGCGTTTCCGTTGTTGCCGTTGGTCCCCCCTGCCGCCGTTGGTCCCGCCGCCGCCGGTACCGTTGGGACCGCTTGTCCCGCCATTGCCGCCGATCCTGCCGACCGCATCGACATCGACACCCGACGGCCAACAACCGGGTGACCGTCGGCCAGCATGCCGGGCGGCTCAGATGAGCGGAATGTCGTTAACTCTGGCAAACAACATCGTGATCGAACTCATGGTCTGCGGCGCCGGGGTGACCATCAATGAGGCCGTCGCGGTGTTGAACCGGATCGCGCTCAACGTCCCGGCCTAGGACTGAGCCAGGGCTACCTACCTGGCGAGCCGTTCGCTTTCGTCGCCGTCGGCACAGGTGCCAGCGTGGTAACGGTTGTACCCCTCCCTCGCGTGCTGCTGCATCGCCGCCGTATTGCCTTGCCAACATCCCCTAACTACCGTCATCTTCACTGCCGTCATCTTCGTAAGATGCGGCGAGCGTTGATTGATACAGGAGTCGGGAATGGGTCCGTCGAAGCAGTCTATTCAGCAGAATTCTTCCCTACCGGAGGAGGTCACTCCGACTTGCAGCGAGAGATGAGCCCCGACCTTGCCAATTTTGTCGCCGGGCTGGAAGCGGAGCAGGTGGTCAAGTTGATATGAGAAGTTAAGGGCGAAATAGAAAGATTGCGGGCGTCTGGCGATATCCCCGGCATCGAGATCGGGGCTGCCGCTCCCGCGTTCAGGTTGCCTGAATCTGTCGGTAAGTACGTCTCTCTCGAGGAGCGCCTGGCCACCGGCCCGGTCGTCCTTGCGTTCTATCGTGGTGCTTGGTGTCCGGCCTGCTGCATGCAGTTGCGCCGGCTCCAGAAGATCCTTCCGGACCTCCAGCTACTTGGCGCGTCGCTGCTTGCGGTAAGCCCTCAGCTCCCGGATGCGTCGATGGAGCTTGCGGACCGTCTGGAGCTCGGTCTCGACGTCCTGAGTGATCTCGACCAAAGTGTGAGCGTTGACTATAAACTTCGATTCGAAATCCCGCCCTCCCTACGCGAGATGTCGCGGGCCTTGGGCTCGCCCACTAATGAGCAGAACGCGGATGGATCGTGGTATCTACCGGTTCCCGCCACATTCATCATTGATCGTCGCGGTATCGTGAGGGCACGGCACGTGGACGCGGACTGGTCGGAACGAATGGATCCTGAAACGGTCGCAGAAGCCGTGAGGACCCTGTCGGAAGTTGCTAATAATGCCGAGTGATCGCCCCCCGGTACAAGGCGTCAGCCGTCTCCAGAGAGCCCCATAGATCAGCTCCACGAAACCGCATCACCCTTCACCGACGCCAAGCTGTCATTACGTTAAGTGACAGCGTAGCCTTCGGAATTGCCAGTCATCGTCGTCCTGTGCAACAGCTGTCGTCAGGGCCGGGCGCCGGCGAATACATTACCAAGTCCGCGGAGCGGTTTCCCTTTGGGGGCTTTCGAATTTATCGACTATCTCGAAAGCTCGAAGAATCTGTACCCACCCAGCGCAGTTCTCCCACGCCGCGGAGAAGCACCAGCGACCGCTAGCACCCTGACTCGTGGGCAAGCGAACTTAGCTGGCTCACGGTCAGATCGTGTACTGTCCGGTACAGAATAAGTTTCTGTGTGACCACCGGGTCACCCGCGATTGGCGGCGGATGATCGGCGTTGAGGCGGCCGATTTGCTCCGAAAGCCCGCGAGGCCGGCCCGCAAAGCCTGATCGCGGTCGCCCCCGATACCGGCATGAACGCCGGATCCGGAACTTCGCAACGCCTCAGCCCTCGCCCGACCGCCCGACGCTATCCAACGCCTCGCGAAGCTCATTCGCTCTCTCGTCGGAAATCTGGCAGACGGTCTTGACTTGGTCCTGCACCGCCCAGACGCTTTCGCGCATGGCGTCACCGGAACGCGTCAGATCCACGAAGACGCGCCGCTCGTCCTTGGCGTCGCGGCGGCGAGTGACGAAGCCGGCCTGTTCCAAACGCTTGACCAGCGGCGTGATCGTTCCGGTGTCCATGCCAAGCTTCGTTCCCAGTTCGCCAACCGAGCGCGGCGCGGAGCCGAGGAGCTCCAGCATCACCAGATACTGGGGGAAGGTGAGCCCAAGCGGCTCGAGAAACGGCTTATGCATTCGAACGAGACGGTTGCCCGCGCCGTAAAGCGCGAAGGAAAGCTGTTTGCTCACTTCGTGCCGGGTCCGGTCGGAAGAGTCTGGCATATGCCCCTCTCTAGCGCACAACTATCTTGTGCGCTAGAATATATTTTCGACGGCTAGAAGCGCCGCAATCCAATCAATGATGAAGCTAAAATCGAAGGCGAGCAACATGCCCGAAGCCCAACTGTTCCATGACGTCGTGCGTGGTCGCAGATCGGCGCGTAGCTTCCTTGCCGATCCGGTGCCCGATGCCTTGCTTCAGGCCGTGGTTGACGATGCGCGATACGCGCCGTCAAACTCTAACGTACAGCCATGGGTGGTCCACATCGCTTCGGGCGCGATCCGCGACAACCTAAGCAAAGCGATGCTCGCGGCGGCGGCAGAGGATCGGTTCACCCCCGATTTCCCCTTCAGCTATGACGATCTTTACGGCGTTTATAGAGAGCGCGCACAGGCCCAGGGCGCCGCCTATTTCCAGGCCGCCGGTATCTCGCGCGATGCTGCAGAGCAACGCCGCTCATCCCTTTTGCGTAACCTGGAATTCTTCGGCGCGCCGCACGTTTGCCTGCTTTTCATGGCGCCGGTGTACGAAACCGTGCGCGTGGCTGGGGACGTCGGAATGTATGGCCAAACCTTCCTGCTCTCGCTAGTGGCGCACGGGCTCGCAGGCGTGCCGCAGACGATGCTCAGCCTTTTTGCGGCCAACGTCCGCGAGGTCCTTGGCGTCGAACCGTCCTTGAAGATGCTGTTCGGCATCTCTTTTGGCTATCCAGAGCCGGGCAACCCGATGAACACATTTCGACTCAACAAAGCGCCAACGGACGAAACCGTGACGTTTCATCGCTGACATCAGCGGCGGGTAGTCGCCGTCAACACAAACGAGATCGCAGCCCCGCATCAGGCCCCCAAATCGGGCATTGCTCCTGGATCATCGCAGGCACGTCGTTGATCGTGGATACGGCGACTACGTCTACGGCGAAAGCTTGTGGCAAAGCGCGTTCACTGGCTAGGCTGTCGGCTCGGCAATGTGCAATCAGAACTATGTCTGTTCGTAGGTACCGTGGATGACTGCACGGGCGATCGCGTTCAGGAACAGGTTGAAACCCAGGTACGCCGGAGTCGCATCCTCGGGCAGCTCCAGCTTTTCCACACCGACCGCGTGTACCGCGATGAAGTACCGATGTGGGCCGTGCCCGGGCGGTGGGGCCGAACCGAGATAGCGACGGACGCCGGCGTCGTTCGCCAGCGTCAGTGCATTGCCAGGCAGTTCGCTACCGTCGCCCACGCCTGCGGGCAGCTCGGTGACCGTCGCCGGAAGGTTGGCAACCGCCCAGTGCCAGAACCCCGATGCGGTTGGCGCGTCGGGGTCATAGACGGTTACCGCGAAGCTGCGGGTCTCCTCGGGATACCCAGACCAGCTCAGCTGCGGTGATTCATCCTCCCCACCGGCACCCAGGATTCCGCTGACCTGTGGCTTGGCCAGCGGCCCGCCGTCGGTGAGCGACTGCGAGGTCAGGGTGAAGGTGGGCAACGCTGGCAGAAAATCGTACGGGTTGTATGGAAAAGCCATGCTCGTCCCTTCAGATTGTGATTGGTGAGCTGTGATGCGGTAGTTCTCGAGTACCTACATGCCGAACGCAGCACGTCGACAAGCAGCCGTTCGTTGACGCTGCGGGGAAGGGCGCCGGCTCCAAATCCATTGGGGCACAGCGGTACAACCCGAAGCAGAGGATCCAGACCGGACAAATCCCTCGCGTTGGTGTGCCCAGCCCTCAGGACGTCGGCAGAACCTGCTCAGCGTCGTCAATCGTGTCAATGAGGACGCTGTTGTATGCCCCGGTTGCGTCGTCCCAGATGAAGACGGTCGATGTGAACCGCGCGGGTGAGGACATCTCTATCGCTATGCAGTCGTCGGACATCGCGCTGGTGCGGTGACGATTCAAGCCGGGCTGGTAGACCGAGTCACCCGCTTGGAGCGTGACCGGCGGTAGGCCCTCGAGCTCGAGCACGAGCGTCCCGCTCACGACGTAGCTGATCTGGAAGTCCACTTCGTGCAGGTGCCAGAAGGTGTGCACCCAGGGTGTACCGGGCCGTCTCCGGAACATCGTCCCCCCGAAACTACCGTCGGTGAGCTTCTCGAGCGGGATCAGCTGGCGCAGGTCTATTCCAGGGAAACCGGGGAGCGATTGGTAGGCCTCTTCGGCGTACTTTTCGACTATCTTGACGTCTGCTATGTCGAACCCGGGGACCGGATGGAAGTTCTCTGGAGTGAGTCGCGACAGCACGTCCGGGGTCGCTATCACCATCTCCGACGTGGGCGGCGGGAGTGGATGATCGACCTCGTGCCCGTTGACCTCAGTCGAAACCGCCACTGACTTCCTCCTTAGCGCAGAAGCAAACTAACCGACCACACGGTATGTTAGTTCGGCTTGCCGCGTCAATGACAGCACCGAACATCAGAACCTCCACCATTGCCGGGGCGCTTCAAAACTACGTAGCCTCACGGATGCGGTTTTCGCAAAGCTCCACGACATTTGGGGGCGACCGGCGTAAAGCGCCACACCACTCGCGTGGGATATGCGCCCGGATTGACAACGGTCCCGTCGTTGAGCAGCCGCAAGAGATAAGGGGTCAGGATTGTGAGAACCGCGGTGCTGAGCTTCCTAGCGGGGATGTCATTGTCGAACGCCATTCCCCATTTCGTCCGAGGCATCACCAACGAGTCGTATCCCTGCGTGATAGGTCGCAGTTCTGTCCCCAACTTCTTCGCTGGTTGGTTGGGCCTCGTACTGACCGCGCTACTGATCGACACGGCACACGTCTCGCGTCGCCCGAGGGCCGCCTGGATGTCGGGCGCGGCTGGCGCCGTGGTGACGGGCCTCTTCCATGCGGGAGGCAACGCCGACCGCTCCACAACGGCGATGGTGAGCTGGGGGAAGAGAAAGTAAGTGATCGTGGGCGATCCGCGGTGCCAGCTGCCGTAGCGATGGCATGCCTTTCGAAGGCCCCAAGCTCGCGGTGCGATTCCTATAGGGTCGCGTCGGTGTAAGCGGGACTTTCGCCGCGAGGAAGTCGCTCCGGCAGCGTCTCAGAACGTGGGTCGGAGCGCAGGAACGGCCAGACCCGCGACTCCGCGCACAATGGCCTTGGCGGTGTCGAAGAGATCGAAATAGTCGCGCCACAGCGTAATACGGCCGTTATGAACTTCGAATACGCCGCAAATCCACATGTGCAGCCGGAAGCGCCCCAGGACAACGGCGTCGGTTCGCTCGGTAAGTACTGATTCCCCGTTCACTGCGATGCGGTGAACCTTCACCTCGAAGCCAACCCGGCCACGCGCGCTGCGAAACACCTTCACGGTACGCGACCGCCCACGGATTGTAGGGAATCCGACGTTCTCGTACACCAGATTCTCGTCGAGGAGGGCTTCCATGGTGTCCAGATCCTCGTCTTGCAACGCCGACAACAACCTCTCGACGATGGCCGCATTGTCGACGGTGGGCCTCAAGTTAGCGTGCTCGCTCACGCCGACAAGCGTAGTCCCGCCTGTTTGTATCTGCTACGCACAACCAGATTGCTGATATCACAACGCGGTTGGCTCTCGCGATTGCCGACTCACAGACATACGGCCGCTCCTAGATTTACCTGCGGGGGCACCGCTGCGGGGTTCAGCGCGCCCTCTGTCGGCCGCTGCGGCAGGGTCCGCACCGATCGAATCGGTGCGCTAGTGGGATCGCGGTCGTGGTGCCGCTCGCCGGCTCCCGGGGGGGTAGAAACTCTACCGATTCTGCGGGTTGGGTCCATGGCTCGCCTGCGATATTTTTTCCTACCTAGAGCGGCGAGGCAAGCAGCAGGGACGCCGTACCTGACGACTGCGGAGGCCGCCAAATGACCCAAGACTCTGCCACCGAGGACGATGCCCGCAGCGACGTCAGGCTCGTCGTCGATGACGGCATCGCAACAATCAGCCTGAACCGGCCGGAGTCATTGAATGCCATCACCCCACGACTGCTGGAACAGTTGGCCACCGTGCTGAGTGCCACGGCAAAAAACCCTCTGGTCCGGGTGGCGGTTCTTCGGGGCGAAGGCACCTCGTTCTGCGCTGGCTTCGACCTCAAGGTCGACCAGTCGACTTCGTCGCCGGTCGAGCTGCGCGCCAAAGTGGAGAAATTTCACGATTTGACCCGCGCGGTCCGCCGCGCGAGCTTTCCGATCATCGCAAGTGTTCGCGGCTACGCAGTGGGAGCCGGCTGCGAATTAGCCCTGTGCAGCGACCTCATCGTGGCATCCGCTGACGCACAATTCGGCTTCCCCGAGGTCGACGTGAACTTGTCAGTAACAGGCGGCATCTCCTACCTACTGCCGTTGACCGTCGGCCTGCCGCGGGCCAAAGAACTCATCTTGCTCGGTGACAGGTTCTCGGCGGCGACCGCCCGCGAGTACGGCCTGATCAATACCGTCGTCGATCCCGATGACCTCGCCGGTGCCACCGCTGCGTTGGCGGGGCGGCTACGAGACAAGCCGCCGTTGGCGCTCGCCGTGGCCAAAGCCGCCCTGGACGCCGGCGCGCCCGGGAGCATCGATGATGCCTACGCGATCGAAACGGGTTACGCGATGGTCACCCTCGAATCCGCCGAAGCGCGCCACAGCAGAATCGCCTTCGCCGGCGGTGGCCAGATGGACGGATGACCGCCCACACACTCGGGCAGTTGGTCGCCGACGCCGCGCGGCGCTGGCCCAACAAGGTGGCATTATGCTTTCCGGGCCATCGCTCGCTGACGTTCCGTCAACTCGACGAGCAAACGGAGTCAACGGCGAAACTCCTGCATCACAGCGGAGTTCGCCACGGCGATAAAGTTGGCGTGCTCCTGACCAACCGACCTGAATTCGCTCTGAGTTGGCTGGCATTGGCGCGTATCGGTGCGTGCATGGTGCCGGTGAACACGCGGTTCACTAGTGCCGAGGCCATGTACGTCCTGACGCACTCGCAGGCATCGTTACTCATCACGGAGCGCCAGTTCGCGGAGCTGTCCGTCGGGATCGGCGAACGGATGCCCGTGTTGGACTGGGACAACGCTACATTCGATGATGCCGATGATCATCCCTTTGAGTTCTGGGAGGAACCTTCGGCAGGCGAGGCCATCAACATCCAGTACACCTCCGGGACCACGGCCAATCCCAAGGGCTGCCTGCTGACCCACGATTACTGGATGGGCATCGCTGAGGAGATGACGCGAGCCGATCCCGACGGCAATGATGTGCTGTCGGTGCGACATAGCGACCGGCTGCTGACCGCCCAACCGATGTACTACATGGATCCCCAGTGGCAGATCGCCAGCATCCTGCGCGCTGGAGCCACGTTGACCATCGTCGACGGATTTCACCCGTCGACGTTCTGGGATGACATCCGAAACCACGACATTACGCTCTTCTACTGTCTCGGCGCGATGCCAACGCTGCTGCTGAAGATGCCGCCGTCCGTGCTGGACACCAAGCACAAGGTGCGCGCGGTACTGTGTTCCGCCATACCTCGAGCACTGCATTCTGACCTCGAGAAGCGTTGGGGGGCAACATGGTTCGAGATCTACGGGATGACCGAGTCGGGTGTCAATATTCGTGTGCGCGCCGCTCAGCACGATCAGGCAGTCGGGACCGGCTGCTTGGGATTGCCGGTAGTTGGTTGCCAAGCCGTGGTTGTCGATCCTAGGGGACGCGCGGTTCCCTCTGACGCGATCGGTGAGCTGCTGTTGCGCGGGCGATCGTTAATGCTGGGGTACTACCGCGATCCCGAGGCCACCGACCGCGTGCTCGGGGAGGATGGATGGCTGCACACCGGCGATCTCGCACGGATGGACACCGCTGGCAACGTCTATTTTGAGGCCCGGGCCAAACAGATGATTCGGCGCGCCGGCGAGAACATTTCCGCGTCCCAGGTCGAGGAGACCATGGAGCTCAATCCTGTTGTGGCCCAGGCTGCGTGCGTTCCCGCTCCAGATCCGTTGCGCGGTGAGGAAGTGATGATCTTCGTTAGACCAACGACGCGCAAGGACCCGGTGTCAGTCGAGGACCTCGTGCAGTTCGCCACGAAACGTCTGGCGCCGTTCAAAGTACCCCGCTACTGGCTAATCGTCGATTCCTTTCCGACAACGCCGTCGGAACGTGTGGCGAAAAAGGAACTCGTTCAATCGACCTTTCACTGTGGCCGGGTCTATGACCGGACGGTCACAGGCTGGGTTCCCAATCCGTTGTAAATAACCCAGCGACGACGCGGCTACCCTAAGACGGCAATCGCCATGATGCTTTGGTCGATCCGCCACGACACCGTGTCACCGGGGCCGCCTTAGCCGCAGCTGGACCTAGACACAATGGTCCTGCGAGGTCACCCGGGACAAGCGACTAGCTCAGACGAAAGGCGCACTGGCCCAGAGCGATTTACCGCACGCGGTGCGCAGCCTGTTACAAACACAAACATAAACACAAGCGGGCGGGATCCTTTGATCGTCTTACGATGGCACGAAGAACAATTTGCATGACCTCGTGCTGACGGGCTGGAGGAAGGCCGGACATCGTGGATGGCTCCGCTAAGAACCAAGCTCGGCAGCTGGATGCGCTGGTCATCGGTGCGGGATTCGCCGGAATCTATATGCTGCACAAGCTCCTTCACGATCTGGGATTCGACGCGATCGCGATCGACAAAGCTGGGGGCGTGGGCGGAACGTGGTATTGGAACAAATATCCAGGAGCTACTTCGGACTCCGAGGGCTTTGTCTACCAATACTCATTCGACCGCGATCTCTACGCACAGAATTCCTGGACGACTAGATTTGTGCGTCAGCCCGAGATCTTGACCTACCTCAATGGCGTCGTCGACCGGTACGGCCTGCGAGACCATATAGTCCTTGGGACTGCCATGACCGCAGCAGAATTCGATGAGACGTCGGGGACATGGACGGTCACAACCGATCGATCCACTACGTATCGGTGCCGCTATCTGATCACCGCGCTCGGAACGCTATCGGCAACCAATCTGCCCAAGTTCCCCGGTATCGACTCCTTCGCCGGCAAGTTGACCCACACCGCCTCTTGGCCCGACGATTTGGACCTGACTGGTAAGCGAGTCGGCGTGGTCGGGAACGGATCCACAGGCAGCCAATTCATCACTGCCGCCGCGCCGGTCGCCGCACAGCTGACATCTTTCCAGCGCACACCCCAGTACAGCGTGCCGGCAGGCAACCGCACACTTACCCCTGAGGAGCAACGCGCGCACCGCGATGACTTCGAAGCAACGTGGCACGAGGTACGCAATTCCGACTTGGCCGCGGGAATCCATGAGAGCTCCCGCGAGACCTTCAGCGTGTCAGCGGCCGAACGGGAACGCATCTTCCAAGACGCGTGGAACAAGGGCGGCGGATTCCGCTTCATGTTCGAAACTTTCGGCGACATCGCGATCGACGCGGCCGCCAACGACGAGGCAGCTCGCTTCATCCGACGCAAGATCGCCGAGATCGTCAAGGATCCCGAAACCCGCCGCAAGCTCACTCCCACCGGCCTCTACGCGCGCCGACCGCTGTGCGACTCTGGCTACTACGAGACCTTCAATAGGAGCAATGTCAACCTCGTCAGTCTCGCCGAGACTCCGATAAGACAAGTCAAGCCAAATGGCGTCGAGACGGCCGACGGTGTCCTTCACGAACTCGACGTTCTGGTCTTTGCCACCGGATTTGAGGCCGTGGACGGCAACTACGTGCGCACCGACATCCGCGGGCGCGGCGGCCGAAGTCTCATCCAGCACTGGCTTCATGGAGCAACAAGCTACCTAGGCGTGGCCACCACGGGCTTTCCCAACATGTTCATGATTCTGGGCCCCAACGGGCCGTTTACCAACGTACCGCCGGCAATTGAAATGCAGGTCGAGTGGATCGCCGAGTTGATCTTCGATGTCGAAGCCGCCGAACGGCGTTGGATCGACGTCAAACCTGACGTCGAAAGTGCGTGGACACGCACCTGCAACGAAATCGCCTCGAAGACCCTGTTCGCGAAGGCGCCGTCGTCTTGGGTGTTTGGCGCGAACATCCCTGGTAAGAAACCCTCCACGCTGTTCTATCTCGGCGGTTTCAAGGAGTACCGGAGGATCGCCGAAGACGAGGCGGCCGAAGGCTATCCGGCCTTTGTCAGAGCCGACCTTGTCTCTGCGACGCCCCCGAATCACCCCTGACATTCTGTCAGGATTCGATATCTTACCTCGGATCGACAGCTCGCAGCCTCGTTCGGCACCGTGACCACGGCTGCGGCAGCAACTGAGGACCGACCGCTGAAACACCGGACCGCAGAGGGGGGCGATGAGCCGACTCCGCTGCGGCACCCCAAGTCGGTCAGGCGTGCTCGGTCCGATCGTGATCGATTACCACGATTGCAGAGCATCGCATGCGAGATGGTCACCGACCCGACCGAGCACATACACCACCGCTGTCAAACGCCACGATGATGGCGACGTCGGCGCCGAGCGGATCGTCGCGCACCTCGGCTCCGTCGGTACACCAGCCAGCCGCGGTGTCGAAAAACTTTGTCGAATATTGCGATTCCAACTCCGCGCCGCTCAAGGACCGCAGCATCTG
Organism: Mycobacterium sp. IDUB_19; assembly: GCF_055419445.1. Lineage (NCBI taxonomy): Bacteria > Bacillati > Actinomycetota > Actinomycetes > Mycobacteriales > Mycobacteriaceae > Mycobacterium > Mycobacterium sp. IDUB_19. The sequence continues at coordinate 57,872 of NZ_JBVAXR010000011.1, forward strand.
ATCCGCGTCTGGTAAGCGAGTATCGGCAGCACCTCGATCACCAGACGCGGCTCACCGTGCACCTTATGGCTAATCCGTCGCGACGGGGACAGGGACGTCGATTGACTCAAAGACGACGAGCTGAATGTTGCCTGGCTCGGAAAACTTGGGCAGGTCGGCGACCGCCGTCAACCCCGCCGGACTCGCGAGCGCTTTTTCTACCGTATCGACGTCGGCGAAGTACAAGGTGGCAACGAGGTGGATGTCGGATTCGTCCGTACCGGTCGTCACTGGCCCCTTACTGACCTCATATTTCTGCAGCCCGGGCAGCTTGAGGGCCAGCGGCACGTGGATATCGAAGTAGTGCTTGTCGTAGGCAGCCGGGTCGGCCGGCTTTTTGTGGATGGCGATGAGACGAGCGCTCATTGGGTTTCCTCTCCGAATTATCTTGGTGTTGCTATCTGTTGGCGTTGCTTGATCTGTTGGCGTTGCCTACCCGTTGATCGGGATGGGCCCATGCTGGTCGGCGATGACGGGATTACGCAGGCGCCCAATCGATTCGATCTCGACTTCGCAGATATCACCCTCCTGCATGTACAACGGCGGAGTCCGGCTCATCCCCACGCCGGCTGGTGTTCCGGTGACGATGATGTCCCCGGCTTGTAGGGTCATGGCCATCGACAGCGAGCTGATGAGTTCTGCAACGTCGAAGATCATGTCCGCAGTCGAAGCGCTTTGCACGACTTGACCGTTCAGGCGGGTGACGATTTGTAGACCCGTCCCGCCAGGCGGTAGTTCGTCGGGGGTGACCAGCCAGGGACCGAAGGCTCCGGTTCCGTCGAAGTTCTTTCCCACGGTCCATTGCGTGGTGCTGAGTTGGACGTCGCGGACTGACCCGTCGTTGAATACCGAGTAGGCGCCAACGTGGGCCAACGCTTGGTCACGTGAAATGTGACGCCCGGATTTACCGATCACAACCGCCATCTCGCCCTCGAAGTCGAATTGATCGGAGATCGTTGGCTTGACAAGGGCATCGTTATGGCCGATCAATCCAGATGCAAACCGGGCGAATATCGTCGGGTGCTCTGGCGCGGCGAAACCTGTCTCATCAGCGTGTTCGCGATAATTCAATCCGACACACAAGATTTTCGACGGACGTGACAACGGAGCAAGGTAGACGACTTCATCCTCGGAGATCGGCGTGCCCGAGGCGAGGCAGCGCTTGTGCACGTCGTTGAGCGCACCGATGTCGCCGGCAATGATCCGATCCAGGTCATGCAGTGACGGGTCCCCAAAAATTGCGCGCAAAGTGCCCTGGGTCGACGTAGCGACGCCGAGTTGGTCGTCTCGCTGAATCTTGGCGAAGCGCAACGGATTACTCCTTGTTTTCGATGTCGGTCAGTTAGTTGCTGTGGCGTGGCGATGCTCGTCCGTACGGCTATTGTGTGAATATGCTTCGTGCGATGCTCATCGTCACTTGGGCGTGGGGAACGTTGACGATCGAACTGATGGACAGGCTTCCGGCGATGCTTGCGACCGCGTAGGCCTGATCGGGGGTCAATCCGTAGTCGAAGACGATCGCGTCGACCATCATCATCAGCGCGTTGCGCGCCGCGAGGCTGGCGTCGAGGAACGATACGGAGTCATCGTCGGCTACCGAGAGTGCGGTGATAGCGAAGATCTCTCCGGCAGGCGCCAAACGCTTGTCAGCTGGCACGGTGAAGGACGGGTTGGTCTGGCCGCGACGTCTCGCCTCCCCTTTCAGTATGGTGAATCGGGCTGTGAACGTGGTGCTCGTCTCGATCGCGGTGCCACATGTCTCGCCGTCGCCCTGCGCGAAATGACCGTCGCCAGCCGAGAATAGGGCGCCGGGGACATCAACGGGAAAATAGACTGAGGTCCCTTCCACCAATTGCCGGATGTCCATATTGCCGCCGACTTCATGTGCGGCGGTTGTTCTCCACGCCTCTTCGAAGATCGCTGGATCAGCGGGCAGCGCGCCTGCGGCCATCGGTTGCATGACCAGCGCACCCGTATCGGCGAGTGCACGCTCGCGCTTATTGACACGGCGCAACCGCTCGAGTGACGGCGCGACCCCCATCGTGCCCATAAACGCAGCGGACGGTATGCGTACACCCTGGATCTGGTCGCTGGTTGCGAACCCGTCAGCCAAATCCCAGAAGGTCAATACCGGGCCGGCGAAGATGTCGGGGATAAATCCGCGGCCCGGCAAGGTGGCGGTAAACCCTTCGTCGCTCGTGACGATTGTTAGGACGTCCACTCGCAGAAGATCTCCGGGCTCGGCGCCCTCGACATAGACCGGGCCGGTAAGCGCATGCACGCGGCCGAACTCCACGTTCGTGAGATCGGCCTGGTCGATCAGGGATTTGCGTATCTGCCCGTCAGCCGCGTCACGAGTCTCCATCTCGACGGTATCCCCGGACGCGATGCGTATCGCCGGCGGAATGGCCGGATGCCATCTGTTGTGTTTGTTTCCCAGCGCCGATGAACCATCGCTGCGCCCAGCATCGGCCAGGTCAATGTAGTGATGAGCCACGGATGGTCCTCACCACAACACGTGCACTGATGGAGCGAAAGCGGTGATTAGCAAGACATCTCGCTCCAATATTGGTCGTACGGGTGCACGGCTCGCGCCTTCGAGTAATCGGGCACAATCGAGTCACTGATCGCTCGACTCCCCTCAAGGGCCGCGACTTCAGGGTTAAGGTCTCCTCGCCTGCCCTGCGAGGACCGACCTGCGACGCCGTTCCCCTGAGATTGGGGCCAAAGGCTTATCGTCGTAGCGAATGTCGTCCTGGTGGGCGGGTCCGTCATATGACCCGACGCTTCCGGCGCTGAGAACGCGCCACTGAAACATGTTGGGAAGCAATATATTTGGTTGCGACAGATCTCGATCGGGCCGAGCCGTTCGACGGCGTCGCGTTAGGCCAGCCCGGCGAGGGTGTGATCGAACCGTTCCGTATTGAGCACTCAACGGCCGGGTTAGCGCGGCCGCGCTTTAAGCGCGCTCGCGCGTGATGAGGAGCGCGAGGCCCGCGGCAAACGCCTGCTGCACCACTAGCCACGCAGCCACCTGGCGCCGTTTCCGGCCGCTGCACGGCATTGCCGGCGATTTGGGCGGCCGGGGCATAGTGAAGCTGCGCGTGACCTGCTCCGCCCAGGCCGAGCTTGCCGAACCCGACCGCGAGGCGTTCGAACGCTGAGCGTGGGCGCGCGGGTTCTACGTCGCCCAAATCGCCGAGGGTAAAGCGCGCCGCAGCGCGAGGCGGGTACTGGCCAACCACTGGCACGACCTGTTGTGCCACAACATTATCGGCGATGTCCAGTGCGACGGGAGAACCCACATCCACCACCGGCGCGAGAGGCGGCCGGCCGGGCGACGCGCACGGAGGCTGTCTCATGTGCGTCCTTCCTGTCGCTTTGTCGCACGGTCGTTGGCCTCATATTTGATTTGGCCCCCCAGACGATAGGAGAGCTCGTTATCGTTAGGCTCCGTACCAGTACGGAAATGCGCACGGCACGAGCTCGGGATGTCGCTCGCCGAGCGGGGCTGTGGAGCTGGCAGGTTTGTACAGGGAACCACCCGGTCAGCGTCGCGAAGTGCCTGGCGAGACAGCTCCTTTGGCTGTTCGGCTTCCAATGACTGCTCGGACGCTGATTGGTGCCGGGTCGAATGTTTTCGCTGCCGGCGGCCAGATTGATGCGGCTGGTCGCGAAGCTACCCTTTGAACACGAAGTCGGGATGCACACCCCATAGCGTCACGGTCATTACGAAATCCAGAACCATGATTGTGACCAGGCTTGCGCGCACAGCACGGCCGGACGCATGGCCAACTCCGACGGGACCACCGGAGGCAAAGTAGCCGTATCTGCAATGGATCAGCGTCACCGCCACACAAAAGACAATGGCTTTAACCAAGGAATAGCTGAGATCCGTTGGCGTCAGGAATTCAACGAAATAATGATTGTACGTGCCACCGGGCTGGTTATGAAATACTCGAATTATTGTGTCCATTACGAAGAAACTCGTAACCAACGTCAGCAGGTATCCTGGGATCACAACCACCATTGCGCCGACCAGACGAGTACCGATTACGAACGGTATCGGCCTCAGCCCCATTGCGTCGATGGCGTCAATCTCGTCAGAGATGCGCATGGCGCCAATTTCGGCGGTCATTCGGCACCCTGCCTGGGCGGTGAACGCGATACCTGCCACCAGCGGCCCAATTTCGCGAACAGTGCCCACGCCGGCAACGATCCCCGATAGCGCGCCGAAGCCGATGATGTTCAAGCTGGCGAACGCCTCAACCGCCACCGAGCCGCCGACGGCGATCCCGAGGATGATCAGAACGCTAATGGTGCCGCCGTCGACGATGATCGATCCCCGACCCCACGCGAGATTGTTCATCGCAAACAGCGTTTGTCGGCGGTATCGACGGATTGTCAACGGCACGAACCAGAATGCCTGAGCGATGAACAGCACCCACTCCCCGGCTGTCCTCAGCGGTCTGCGGATTGGCTGCAGCGTCAGCAATTGGGTGGGGAAAAACTTCGAAGGTTGCGCCACCTCTTCCACCCCTATGCCACCGCCGTTGGAAAGAACATCACCTGTAGTTGCGTAATCGCAAGATTAGCGAAGACGATGCATACGACACTAAGCACTACCGATGAGTTCACGGCATCAGCGACACCCCGCGGGCCACCCTTTGCCTCCATTCCGCGCAGTGATGAAACGATCACCACAATCGCGGCGAAGACGACTGACTTGCCGAGGGCAAACCATATATCTGTCATTTTCGCGAATGTCCCGAATGACATCCAGAAACTTCCAGGTGCGACGTCGTTGACGGTAACTGCGAATAGGAATGCGGCCGCCGTGCCCGACACGAGGATGAATGTGCACAATATCGGTGCTATCGAAATCAATGCCAAAAAACGTGGCACCACCAATCGGCGGACGGGGTCAATACCCAACACGCGCATCGCGTCGAGTTCTTCACGGATAGCCCGCGCACCGAAGTCCGAAGCGATCGTCGACGCCGCCGCGCCACCCATTAGTAAACCCGCCGTGATGGGAGCGCCCTGGCGAACGACGCCAGCACCACTTGCCGCGCCAATCAGCGAGGTCGCGCCGATTTGATTGATGAGTCCCGAGGACACAACAGTTACCATCGCACCGAAAGGGATCGCCATGAGAATTGCTGGTATCGCCGCGATTTTGAGCAACGTCCATGCTTGGACTAAATACTCGCCCACCGGCAATCTCAAGAAGATGACGTCGGTGACCGCGTACCGCAGTACGTCAGCGGTGAGCTGTACACCGCGACCGGTGGTGCTCGCGGAGCGGACCGGAATCGCGGCGGTCCGTGACGCCGCCCGACAGGCTAGAGTCCGCGCTTGCTGCAAGCCGTGGTTACCGGCGCGTCCGATTCGCAGCAGCGGGCGGGCTTTCTGGTCGGCGACCGGGTTGTCCAGGGTTGCGACGCCCGTGTGGGCGCTGTCGGCGCGAGGGGTCGTTATCTGGTTGTTCTCGCCGGGCTGAGGCGTCGGCTGATCGGTGAAACGGGCGGTCACGCGATTCCAAAAGGCAGGGCTACGGCGGCATAAGCGAGCGGTTCGACCACTGCGTCACCTGCGGCTGTGTGGTGACTCATGCTGGTATGAGAGAAATGCTGTTCAGCGAAGCACATCCGGACCGGTCTCGTAGCGCGCGCCAGCCGAGGGCGCAGTAGGGCCCCGCCGCATCTGGCTTGCATTAACTGTGCTTCACGCATCACTTCTCCTCGCGCACCGGTCTCATCTGCAGTCAACCACCATCCAAGGGCGGTTATGGGCCATCGCGCATGCGCTGGGGCATTCAAAAAGTTCAGATAGTGCGACACGTCAACTCGAGCCGATTTCCGTCTGCAGGTACACGACCGGTATCTGGCCGCCTGGACTAGCTACCGTTGCACCGCTGACTTCATCCGAGCCAGTTTGATGACGAGCTTCAGCCACTGCTGCCTGCTCCTCTCCAACTAGCCACGTGAACTCGTTATTTCGCTGATTACCATGCCTACACCCATATGAGCTTCGTCACCTGGTAGTACTACTACTCTTGTGCTGCGGCGAATTTCACGAACAGCGGAGGAATTTGCTGCTGCCGGCAATAACCGCCGCTGGCCGCTGTCCAGCTAGCTCCAGATATTCCATCAAATCCCGACCGGGCGGTCGCGAGGTGCAGACCGGACGGATGATCTCCGGCCATCCAGCCCGGCGCCAGGAAGTAGGAACACCGCCGCATTGGTCACTACGCACCGCCGTCGGCGGCCCCCAAGGGACTGCCGTCCCGCCAACTTGTCGACGAGGGTGGCGGGCGACAGCCAACACCTCGGTGTGAGTGGATGGCTGATCGTCGTGTCACACGTGGGGCCGGCAGATGGACATGCCAGATAGGTTTAGAAACAACAGGATCCGTTGCCGCCGTCGCTGAGCCTCAGCGAGGACTCGCTGAACGGAATCCGTCGAGGTACAAACAGCACGATTTAGCCGTCAAACCGATCCGTGGCCGTGTCCCTCAGTCGTGACGAGCCCACTGTGGTCACGGCGGCGTGCTGTCCACGTGGCTGCTGGTTTCTCGAGTGTCTCGTGCGGCAACACTTTCGGCGAGCCGGCTGTACAGTTTTGCGACGGTGGTGATTTCCGCCTGGCGGGGAAAGATCTGCGACACGAGCAGGTTGTGAGCGCTGATGTCCGGATCGGCCGTGCAATCCGACAAGACGATCAGTCGATAATCCCTGTCGGCCGCATCGCGGATGGTAGACAGCACGGCACCGCTGGTATCCACCCCTGAAAGAATGAGCGTGGTGACTCCAAGATTCGTCAGCTGCTCATCGAGATCCGTTGTGGAAAAAGCGCCAAGGCGCGTCGGTTGGATAATCATGTCGTCCGGCTGAACTCCGAGCGCGGGATGAATGTCGGCGTCGCGCGTGCCGTCGTGGAAGCGACGCTCGAACGCCAGCGCAGAGAATTCTTTGTTGGTGGAAGGTACGAATCGGTAATCAAGATCGTGGGAAGCGATCCGCCCAAACCCCACATAGCCTCCGTGTCGGCGGACAATGTCGATGGCCGCGTTGGTCTTCATAATCAGCGCGTGGGCGTCCGCGATTTCACCGAGACCACTTGGCTGGCAACCCAACACCAGTAGCGCACATGCCTTCGGGTCGAGGTCGTCTGACTCAGTGGGTCTACCGGTGCGGACAGGGCCGCGCACCGTCGGAGTCACACCTGCACCTACCCACTGTCCATTCAGCAGCCGCGTGACCTGCTCCCGGATACTTGACACTTGCTGTCTCCAGCGCCGCAGTAGAAAGCCGTTACCCACTGGAGATTCCTTCCGCAACCAAACAGGTCAACAAATCCGTCACCCTGTATGCAATTTGATTGCGCGATACATGATGCTGTCAAGGCTGGCCGGGCCCTAGAGGTAGTAGTCACGGCACTATCACAATCGGAATCATGTTAGCCCTGATCCCCGCGTGCCTCGCGCGTTGAGCTGTCCCGTGAAAGTCCACCCGCTCTCGCTGTGGCGATCTGCTGCATCGAGTCGTCGGCGCGATCGGACTGCCTCCACGAAACCCGCACTTATACAAGGCCAACCGAGTATTCCCGCTCGGGCACGGCGTCGTCGTCAACGGCACGGACTGCAGGCTGCAGCTTCGCTGCCCTCGGCCGGAGCGACGCTCTTATCTGTCGCGTCGCATCACTCGGCCGTATCTCGATGCGCAGCGGTAGGCGGAGACGGGGTTCATATGATCACCTGTGTCAATCGCGGGCGAAAACTGGTGCCGATTTTCGACATTTGAAAATCTGCCCCTAGTGTGGGTGCGAGCTGAGTGGGTTAATCTCCTCATGTTCTCCGCCCCTGATCGTCGTTTCGACCTGACTGCAGGAGGGGAGATTTCTTGATCCGCTATTTCCAGATCCATGAACCTGGGTTCTGGGAAGCTATCACTCCCCTACCACTGCGTTGGACTATCGACGCTGCTCGGCTGATGAATTACGACCTGGGAACCATCGTGTTGTCGGACAATCCACTTGATGCTGATGCGCCGGTCACGATGTTGTTGAGTATCCCGCCAGGCGAAGTGCTTCCTCGACATGCCCATCCGAGCCACCGTGTCGAAATTATCGTGCGCGGTTCGATCAACCTCGATGACGGACGTGTCCTACAGGCGGGCGACGTCGTGATGTCGTCGCCGGGTGAGTTCTACGGACCGCATGTCGCAGGCCCCGAGGGCGTCCTGTCGGTGGCGGTCTTTTCGAAGATGACGGGAATGCAACCGATCTACGATTCTCGTGATACTCCCGAGCGCGCCGACAAGCTGCGGCAAGTCGATGAAGTCATCGAGAACCGCCTCGGCACCCAGGAACAGGAACAAGAGTGAGTGCTGCCGACGTCGAGATGGTCGTGATTCAGTCTCTCATTCGTTCGGAGGATAGACTGGCTTGCCCGATCTCCTTGTAACAGACGATCGTGGCGTGCGAACGCTGACCCTGAATCGGCCCAGCTCACTCAACGCCATGACAACCGAGCTCTTCGACAACCTCAGATCCGGGATCGCATCCGCATCGGTCGACCCCTCAGTCAAATGTCTTGTGCTTACGGGTGCGGGAACAGCGTTCTGCGCAGGAGTGGATCTATACGACTTTAATTCGGACCATCACCTTCATGACCGCGAAACTCGCGGGCCTGTCCCGTGTATCGAGGAGCTTGAGAGGTTCCGCAAGCCGCTCATCGCGGCCGTGAACGGTGTCGCTGTCGGGTTCGGTACCACGGCGTTGCTGCATTGCGACGTCGTTATCGCCTCGGCGGAAGCCCGATTCCGACTTCCCTTTGTCCAGCTCGGCCTCGCCCCTGAAGCCGGATCCAGCTATTTGCTTCCATCCCGGATAGGAGCTCAAGAAGCCGCTCACCTTCTGTTCACCGGATCATGGCTGGACGCTCCTCGTGCGAAGACCGTCGGCCTGGTCTGGCAAGTTGTTGATGCGGACGAGTTGTCGGCGTTCACAGCCGATCTCGCCAGCCAGATCGCTTCAGCACCACTTGAGGCGCTCGTAGCGACGAAGAAGGCTCTCCTCAACTCTCGCCTAGAAGCATCTCGTGCAGCGAGGTTCCATGAACTTGAGGTTTATACGCGTTTGTTGCAGGGTGAGGCTTACCTAGAAGCAGTCGAGCGCTTCCGATCGAGAATCCGTTGATCAAAGACGTCTAACCCAGATATGCCAAGAACTCGCCCCGACAGACCTGAGGGCGTCTGCGCGGTCGCGAGCATCTCAACGCATCGGCAACATCGGCGCGGCGATCTTCGAACTCAGTGGCCACATTGAACTGGCCCGCAGTGAGCGCCGCTGACGCCTACTGGCGGAGTCTTTCGCCGTCCAGTCGCGAAATATGCTGTGCCTCCGGCCATCGGATCCTGGGAGCCACGATCATCGCTCTGCTCCGGCCGCCAGCTGTCTCATCGCACCAACAATCAACCCGTCGTAGAGGTGATTCACCAGTTCGTCCGCTTTCGTGATCCCCGGTGTCGGCCACCCACCGACAGAAGGGATCTGGTCGACGTCGGGTCTTTTCGTGACGTACTCGAGGCAATGCGGACGCGACAGGGCCTCAATGCCGCAGTCAACCTCGCATCCACCGAAGAGACGACTCGAAATAAGGCCGCTCCCTGGGGCTAAGCCCGCCCAAACACCAGCAGTTAACCGCGCTGGGTCAAACGCGACGGGCACACACCTCCTTGCCGTCAGGGCGATGCGGGTGCCCTCTGCTGTCGGCGCTATTGCTATGACGCAGGAGGGACCGTGCTCCAACGCCTTCGCAGCCACAGGGACTCAGGTCGGTCGAGCTCATCAGACCCATCATCACTTGTTGCGGTGGCGGTGGGCTATACACGTCCGTGCACCCAAGGCGCCGACCTTGAGACCGGCATCCGACGCGGACACGACCGCTTAAAGTCGGAAGAGGCGTGCAGCGTTGCCCCGAATCACTTTCTCGATGTTCTCCGTCGATAGGCCCGCGGCATCGGTCTGTTCCCGGGCCACTTTCTGGCAGTCGGGCCACGTCGAGTCAGAGTGCGGGTAATCGGTCTCAAACAGCACGTTGTCGTAGCCGATGTCGGCGAGATTCTTGAGCCCGAAGATGTCGCTGAAGAACGTCGCGAACATGTTCGATTTAAAGTAATGACTTGGCGGGTTAGGCATTTGGTCGCGGATACCGGCCCAACCCGTGTGGATTTCCCAGACCTCGTCGAGGCGCTGCAGGTAGTACGGAATCCAACCGATCTGGCATTCCGCAAGCAGCACTTTGAGTTTGGGATATTTGATGAACAGAGCCGAGCACAGCCAATCGACAAGCGCCGTCGAGCAGTTGTTAACGAGCAGAATGTTCGCTTCTGCCGGCGGCGCATCAGGCGACGGCAGTGGGATACGCGAACTGGAACCGACGTGAATCGAAAGAACTGTCCCGGTTTCCTCACATGCTTGGAAGAACGGATCCCAGTAACCGGCGTGCAGCGAGGGCAGACCAAGATGAGCAGGTGCTTCGGAGAAGCAGACGGCCTTCATACCGCGAGCTGCTGTTCGACGCACTTCATCTGCGGCGAGGTGGGCATCCCACAGTGGGATGATGCCGCAGGCGATCAGGCGTTTGCGATCAGCGGCACACCATTCATCGATGATGTAGTCGTTGTAGGCCTTGACGCAGAGCAAGGCCAATTCCTTGTCCTTGGCTTCGAGGAACCCTTGGCCGGCGAACCGTACCGGCGCCAGGTTCGGGAAGCACAGTGATCCCTCGACCCCCGCGATATCCATGTCGGCGAGCCTCGCTGTGGGATCACAACATCCGGGACGAACATCGTCGTAGGTGACCATCCGGAGCTCGATGTCGTCATGCGAAAATCCAACGGCGGCCGCGACCATCAGCAGTGGGTGCTGGCCCTCCTCGTAACACCACACATCTGCCCATTGACCGTCTTCGGAGTCGACGGCCTCCTGCTTGATGGCCAGCTTCGGGGGAGCCACCTTCTTACGAACCACGTGCGGTGCGCGGTCGCGGAACTTCTCCGGAAGTCGTGACGTCCACAGGTTCGGTGGCTCCAAGATGTGGTCGTCAGCGGAGATGATGGTGGGAAAGCTCATGCGTCGTCCTTTCTCGTATTGGTCCTCATGGCAAAGTATTCGCGGCGTTTCCAGCGCCGGTCGTGGCGACGACTTTGGGTTCGTGATTGGCTTTAGGTTCGTGATTCCGTTCTCTCCGAGTGATGACGGCAGAGAGATGGTCGAGCAAGCCGGGTGCCGCGAGTGTCTCGGACTCCGCCGAAAAGGCGAAGTCCATGACCGCATTCACGGCATTCCTTAGGTGAAGGTTGAGAACTCGTTTGGTGTCTTCCAGCGCCTGGCGCGGTTGGCCCGCAAGGCGTGCTGCGAGGGCCTCCGCCTCAATCATCAAGGATGAGGCGGCGACAGCTCGGTTCGCCAGCCCGAGCTGGACAGCCACCTGTGCTGGAATACGATCGCCGGTCAGGAGAAACTCCTTGGCCTTGAGGATGCTGGTCAGCATCGGCCAGACCAAGGCGCCGCCGTCGGCGGCGACCACACCGAGTGAAACGTGCGGGTCGGCGAGATAGGTTGAGTCGCTTATCAGCACGATGTCGCACATCAAGGCAAGGCTGCAACCGAACCCGACTGCAGGGCCGTTGACCGCCGCGATGACCGGCAATGGAAAAGAGAGAATCTCGGTGACGATCTGTCGCGCGTCGCGCATCGTTTGGCGACGGCGCTCGGCATCAGTAACGGAATCACGAATGAAATCGAAGTCGCCGCCCGCGCAAAAAGTGGACCCGGCACCAGTAAGGATGACGGCCCGAGCGTCGTCGTCCTGGCTGAGTTGCGCCCACACGTTAGCAAGACCGTGATGCAGACCGTGGTTGACCGCATTACGTTGATCTGGTCGGTCTAACGTGACGACGCGCACCGAGCCAATCTCCTTGACGCTCAACTCGTCAGCCTGTTCGTTTCGCACGAAGCATCCTTAGGTGGTCGGGGGACAAATCTTTCGTCATGTCACTGAGGTCCCCGCGAATTGAGGCGTCATTCTTGCTTCTCAACGTACTAACGCAGCTCGCGAGCCGACAATGGTTGCGTCAGTTCTAGGATCACTTGTGCTGCCTCTCCTGAAGCCCAGCGAGACCGTAATGCCGACCGGCACCGTCATCGCGTTGCCTGATTCATTCCGTGTCGCTTCCATGCCGGCGGACGCTTCTCAAGGAAAGCCGTGAAGCCTTCCATTACCTCTGGGCTTGTCGGTGCCCAGTTCATCGTCACCTCATCGACGACGCCATAGCGAGCGTTTAGCGCCTGGCGGAAGAAGTTTCGCGCCGCCGGTGCCGTCTCCAAAACCTCGTGTACGGCCGTCTCTGCGGCCGACTCGAGTTCGTCATGCGGGACTACCCGCTCCACCACCCCCATCGAAAGTGCTTCCGCGGCATCGAATTTCCGGTTGGTCAGTGCGAGCTCGCGAGCTCGGCCTACACCGACGTGGGCCGGAAGCACCGCAGCCATCCACATATCAGGAAAGCCTCGGATGAGTTCCGGGATCCGGAAGGTGGCACGTTCGCTGGCGACGGCGATGTCCGAGAGCATCGCGAACATGAGCCCGGACGCGAAGCAGAGGCCGTTGATCGCCGTGACGATCGGGATGGTGCTGGATCGGATGTTCGGCCAGGGTAAGACGGTGCTGAGGGGGCCGTAGACGCCACCGTCGGCGCCGGATCCGAGGTCACCTCCGGGGATGAAGACATCGCCGGTGCCCGTGATCACCAAGGCGTCAGTGGCGGGGTCGGCACTGGCCGACGAGATAGCGTGGCCGAGGCCGACATACATCGCGGGAGTGAGGGCATTACGTGCCTCGGGCCGATCGATTTGGCACCATACGATTGGGCCCCGACGTTCAAACCGCAAGTGCTCGATGTTGAGGTCTTCCATGTCAGGAATCCCTTCCAGGCAACACAGCCGCGGAATAGATTCGGGCATGCCGTCCGTCCGACCTAATGCTGTCGACCTCGACCAAGCGGGTGCCGACGTCGCTGGGCCAGTTCAATGTCTCACCGGCGATTCATTGAACCGACTTACGGTTTCGATGATGCGGGAGACCCCGAACCGGGCCGACTCCTCCAGCGCGGATTCGGGAACTCCGCGTAGTCGCGCTGCGTGCGAGAAGTGTGCGACATCCTTACCGATCATCTTCGTGTAATGCTCGGCGAGTTCAGGAGTCATCTGTTTGGTCAGCGCTTCCATGGCGAAATTTGCGCCGCTGCTCGCCTGAACGAGGTCCACGACGGCAACACGGTCTAAGCCGAGCTGATCGCAAAGCGCTAGAACCGTTTCGGAGTTGTTCAGATTTGCCGCCGTGAGCGTGTTATTGAGAAGTTTGACCAGCTGGCCGGCCCCCGGCGGGCCGAGGTGGACAACCAGCCGCGAGAACGATTCGAAGACGGACCAACACCGCTTCGCGGCATCGCTATCGCCGCCAATCATCGTGGTCAACGTGCCATTGTGGGCGCCTACCCGACCTCCGCTGACTGGGGCGTCAAGAAAGTACACGCCTGCATTTTGACACCGTTCCGCCCAGCCAGCGCAGACGTCGGGCGAACCGGTGCCGTGATTGGCGAGAACACTTCCCCGATTCATCGCGTCGAGGAGGCCGCCCTCAAAGACGACCTCCTCGACATCTCGGTCTTCCCGCAGGCACAGCCCAATCAGGTCGGATCGCTGACCGAGTTCGGCGATCGAAGCGCAAACCACCGGCGCGATATCGGGATGGTATTGCAACGGGTACTGCACTGACTGCGGACGACGCGCCCAGACGTAAAGCTCGAAGCCCGCGCGTGCGATCGCCGCCGCCATCGGAGCACCTTGGTCACCGAGACCGATGAAGCCGACACGCATTGTCATATTTCCTGTTCTCGAGTTGCGTCTTGCGAAGACGCGAACCGCCGCCCAACCGCGTGTTTTTTATGTCTGCGGATTAGTGCTACCGGTTGGTCGTTGCAGGCTCGCTTGGCGTGAAGTTGAACACCCGCTCGGCGTTTCCTCGCAGAATCTTGTATTGGTCGTCCGTGCTGAGGTGAGCCAAGTTTTTGTGCGCAAATTCGATGGAGTTGGGCCAGCTTGAATCGGTGTGCGGGTAGTCGGTTTCAATCATCACATTGTCGACGCCGATGCTGTCGATATTTCGTGGGCCATGAGCTTCGTCGATAAAGCATCCGTATACGTGATCGCGGAACAGCTGAGACGGCATGACCGACAAGTCGATTCCTTCCGAACCCTCGACAGCCGCGGCCTCGCCCTTCGTCAGATCACCCGAGAAGTCACCCTTGGCAGCCCAGTAGCCCTGCCGCTCGACAACGTAGTCGCAGCGCTCAAGGGCATAAGGGATCCAGCCGATTCCACCCTCGGAAAGGCAGAGCTTCAGTTCCGGAAAACGAGTGAAGTTGCCGCTAAAGAGCCATTCGATGCATGTTGATGCGATGCTCACGATGGGTGTCATGGCAACCGTCGAGATCATCGGTGTGTCAGGCGACGGCTGCGGTAGTTGCGACGACGATCCGAGATGGGTACAAAGCGGCATTCCTGTGTCGTTTGCCGCGGCGAATACCGGATCCCAGTATCGGCCACGGTCATGAATCGACGGCAAGCCGAGCGGTGTCGGATTTTCGCTGAAGGCGATCGCCCGGGCACCCTTACCTGCCATTCGCTCGATCTCTTTCGCCGCCGCTTTCGGGTCCCACAGCGGGATCAGGATCATGGGTATGTAGCGGCCAGGTGCCACGCCGGCCCACTCGTCGACCATCCAATCGTTGTATGCCTGGACGCACAGCATTCCCAGTGTCTTGTCCTCACCTTCGTAGAAGGTCTGCCCGCAGAATCGAGGAAACGACGGGAAGCACAGCGAGGCCAACACGCCGTCACGGTCCATGTCCTCCAAGCGGGCCTTGGAGTCATAACAGCCGGCCCGCATATCGGCGTATGTCATCGGTAGCGGGCTGAATTCCTCTTTCTTCTTGCCCGCCGCAGCGGATAATCCGATTGTTGGCATGCGTTTCGATTCGTAGAACCATGCCTCGCCCTTTTCGTCGGTTCGCAGCTGGGGGCCGAGCTCTTTATATTTCGCGGGCAGGCGCGAATCCCATACGTGCCCAGGTTCGAGTACATGGTCATCGACCGAGATCAACCAATCCAACTGATCGTTCATTTTTACTCCTTCACTAGTTCGTGTTGACGTCTGATTTGTCCGGTGCGCTTAACATTGGGACGAACCGCCACGATCATCGGCGTTCCCACGTTGCTTCAGGGTCGACTTCCCGATCCCAAGTCGCGGCAGTGACTCCTTCATTGCGAAGTTCATATTTGTGCACGCGACCAGTCGGACTGATCGGCAGCTTGTCGCGGAATTCGAT
The DNA here is from genome assembly GCF_055419445.1 of Mycobacterium sp. IDUB_19. Lineage (NCBI taxonomy): Bacteria > Bacillati > Actinomycetota > Actinomycetes > Mycobacteriales > Mycobacteriaceae > Mycobacterium > Mycobacterium sp. IDUB_19. The sequence continues at coordinate 73,369 of NZ_JBVAXR010000011.1, forward strand.
ATAGCGGGGCAGCGCAAAATATGGCACTCGCTCCGTCGACCAATCGAAGAGTGCGAGCGGTGTCAGGCTCGCGCCGGCAGCCAGCACCGCGGTGACCTTGACGTCGTGCTCGGTGAGCTCCGATGGGACCGCGTGGACCGCCACCTGCTCGATATCGGGATGTTTGAGATAGGCCCTCTCGAGCTCAACGCTCGAGACGTTTTCGCCGCGCCGCCGTATCGCATCGCTTTTCCGATCCTGAAAATAGAAGAAGCCGTGGGCATCGATGCTCGCGAGATCACGAGTGTGAAACCACAGATTCCGCGTCGCGGCAACGGTCGCCTCGGGATGCCGCCAGTATCCGTCGAACATCACATTCGATCGCTTGGGGCGAACGACGACCTCGCCCAGCTCACCAGGGGGAAGCTCACGTTCATTTTCGTCGACGATCCGAACATCGAAATCGTCGTCGTTGATCCGCCCTTGGCTCCCCTCAGGTGTGCTGGCGTTGTGGAACATTCGCGTTATCGGCACAGCCTCGGTCATCCCGTAGTAGCCGCCGATGCCCCCCACCCCGTACCGCCGGTACCAAACCTCTTTGGTTTGCGGCGAAAATGGTGCGCCGTGTAGATAGCGGATCTGGCCAAAGCAGCGTTGCATCTCGGGAACGTCTGGCATGTCGGCAATCATCGATCCCATCGATCCGAGCAGATGCACCACTCGCGCACCGGTGCGCTCGACTTCCGGCCAGAACCGGCTCACCGAGAACTTCGAAGAAATCGCCGCGGTACCGCCCAATAGCACCGACCCCAAAATGGTTTGGGCAACAATGTTGAGGTGGAACATGGGCAGCGGACTCCAGTCCATCTCGTCCGCGGTCCGCCCGGTGCATTCGAGGTAGCGACGACAGGCATTGAGAACGAAGCCGTTGCTATTTGCGCAGCCCTTGGACGGTCCTGTTGTGCCGCCCGTGTAGATGAGCATCGACAGTGTGTCGCTCGTTGAGCGGTGCCAGGGACCATCGGGGCCCTCGACTCGGCGGGCGTCCAACGGCTCGATTCGAAAGCTCGCGGTCTTCTCCGCGTCGTACTGGCCTCGCACGAGCACGATTTCGACGTCCTCGATGCCCCCGTCAATCGCGATCAGCCGGTCGAGCAAGTCCGATTCGCAAAGCACAACCCGCGCACCGGAATCGACAACAAGATGGCGCAGAAAATCGCCGCGTAATGCTGTATTGGCGGGTATCCAAATCGCTCCGAGCATGTTGGTGGCAAACCACGCCAACAAGCCGTCCTCGTTGTTGTCAAGCAGTGAGATCACGGTGTCACCCGCGGCGACACCGACCTCACGGAGACCACGGGCGAGGGCACACGCGCGCAGCCAAACATCGCCGAACGTGGATGTGCGTCCGTCGAAATCCACGAACGTGTGTTCGGCACTAGCGTCCACTGTTCGGGACAGTGCGTCGACAACGGAGTCGTTTCCCACCGCCTGGTCCTTCCGTCGTGATGGTCGCGCCATTCCGCATGGTGCGGGCTTATGGCGCGCTGATGTAGCCGCCGTTGAGCGAGATCGTCTGGCCTGTAACCCAGCCCGCTTCCTCCGAGGCAAGCCAAACGGCAGCGGCGGCGACGTCATCGGGACAACCGAGTCGCTTCATCGGATAACGCTGCGCTCGGCGTTCGGCGTCGGGATCATCGAAGCTGGGCGTCTCGATCGAGCCCAGTGAAACGGTGTTCACTGTGATCCCGTGCCGACCAACTTCTTTCGCGACGCCCCGACCGAAACCCGCAGCCCCCGATTTCGCGGCACAGTACGCGGCGAGCATCGGGTCACCGAAGCGGCCAGCATCGGAGCCGATCGTGATCACCCGACCCCACTGTCGTTCGATCATCAGCGGCAGGACCACATGTGTGCAGTACATGACGCCGTAGAGGTTGAGCCGCAGGAAGCGATCCCAGTCCTCGGGGCGCGTGTCGACGAAGGAGCTCATGGCCATTCCGCCGGGCGGCACACCAGCGTTGTTCACCAGGATGTCCACCGGTCCTACGGTGGCGACGACCACGCGTACCGCTTCGACAACCGCCTCTAAATCAGTCACATCGGCGGTCACGGTGAGCGCCTGGCCCCCGGCTGCGCCAATCGCTTCGGTGATCGCGCCAGCGCGCTCGGCATTGAGGTCGTTGACCGCAATGACGGCACCACGCTCGGCGAGGCGCCGCGCGATGCCCGCGCCAACACCTTGTCCAGCACCGCTCACGAAAGCCACTCGTCCCGACAGATCGAAGAGAGGACGAGTTCCTATTCCGTCGGCTAGGTCTGCCCGGTTCACACGTTGCCCGCTTGCTCGACTAGCGCTGGCACCCGCGCAAGCACGTCTTCCAGCGGCAGCTCGTAGACCGGGGCCCCGCGGGGAACCAGCTGGTGAGGGAGCACAATCAACCCGTCCACCCCAAGTTTTCCGGCCGCCGTGATGCTATCGCTGTCGACGGCTCCTTTCAGACCCGTGCGGACCGCGAAGGGCCGATCGAGCGTGCCTGCGATCCGCCGCCGCGCTTGGATGCTGGACAAGATCGTCTCGAGCTCATCAAGTGTGGGAAGCACCCCAACCCAGCCGTCGGCAAGAGTCGCTGCACGGCGAACGGCGGGGGCACCATGGCCGCCGACGAACAACGGCACCGGGCGTGGCGGCGCAGGGTGTAACGCCAGCGGTGCGAAATCGAAAAATCGACCATGATGCTCGACGACGTCACCAGTCCACAGCTTGCGAAGCAATGGCAACGCCTCGTCCGTGCGCGCTCCCCGCTCTTCGAAAGGGACGCCCAAAGCGTCAAACTCCTCGCGCATCCAACCGACGCCGACACCCACGTCAAGGCGCGCCCCAATCAGCGATGCGACCGTCGAAATCTCCTTGGCGACTAGCAGCGGGTGTCGAAGCGGCAGAAGCAGAACATGCGTCAAGAAGCGGAGTGTGCTTGTAAGGGTCCCCAGCGAGGAAATCCAAGACAACGGGTCAGGGAACTCGGTGCCAACCGGAAGAACCGCCCGCTTACCTGTATACGGGTATTGCGAATCCACCGCTGCGGGTACGCAGACGTGGTCGCCGACCGTCACACCCTCGACTCCGAGCCTCTCTGCCTCCACCACAAGGTCCGGCACTATTTTCATCGGGAACAACGGCAGAGCGATCCACAACTTCACCCGTTGATCCCCCTAGGCTGACCGCTCTGAACGCAAACCGCGCTGGCACATAACAATTGCAACTCCGCACCGGTCCTTTCTGCTCTCCTCGACACTGACTGGTGGCGAGGACGCAAGTCAATAAGCGCTCCCCCCATGGGCTTGGTGTTGTTAGTACTCGTTTCAGCTCAACCAATTAACTAGACAAGTCGTAATTCGTGATAACACGCGACGCGGAGGCGACATCGTCGAGTGAGACAAACACCGCCCTGTCGGCCGGCGAAACGGCAACTCCCGCAACAGCACCCAGGACCCGCGCGGTGCTCGTCGAGACGAGGAGTCCAGAATCGAGTGACCGCGACTTCGGCATCCAACCGAAGATTGTTCCCGAATGCCGGCGGCGCAGGACCGACATCGATGAGATCCGATCACCTTTGACCGCAAAGGGTTTGTGCGCTTCCCGTGGATCGGTTGCTCATGTTGTGGCCGTCTGGGCCGCAGTGTTCCGCCCCACGGCGTCCTGTCGGCCGCGGCAGATAGAGCAATCGTGACACCACGCCATTACGGCTAGGCGGGCGCGGGTTTCGCGGCAACGTGGTCGCGGGATGACGTCTGGTGCTCCAGTGGAGGCAAGAATGCTTGCGCGCGGCGCTTTCGATAGGCGAAGCTACCCTCCCCGTCAATTAGCTTGCCGAGTTGGCGGCGCACAGCGGTGACAGTTGTTGCAGTGAAGGCGGCTCGGAAATCCGCATAAGTTCATCCCGTCAGCCATAGTCGGTCATGTCAGGACACCGCGTACGGCGTCGGCCATCTCGAGCCAGCCCAGGCCAAGGCGGCATCGGGAGGCGACGAAGTGGCACGCCTTAGCAACCGGTGGGAGAACATATCGACGGGGTGGGCAGATCCAGATCGCCCCTCCAAGGCGGGATCTTGGTCATCGCACCGCAGCACTTCCCGTTTCGCGCTGGCAGTGAAATCCCGACCCACCAGATCGGCAGACGTCGGCACCACGATCCTGCGGGTCAAGGACGCCCAGGCCACCCGCCAAGCCCTGCCGAGAAGCGGAGCGGAGCGGAGCGGCGATGATGTTCGCACTGACCGCGGATCCTGCCACGACGATGTCGGCATCCGCCCGCAGGCAACGGTGGGAGGCGCTCCAAACGTCGTGACCCTCATGAATCCCCAGATCGGCGCGACCTACGTGTGGCCCCCTCCTCTTCGCTGTAGACTGCATTATGTGTAGTTGTTCTGACAGCGAGGTCGAGAGCTTGATTTGCGTAGCGGTTAACGGGGCTATCCAAGGCGACGCCGCCATGGCTGAGCCTCGGTACCGATGGAGTCAGGACTACTGGTGTCAGGCGAGTTCCGAGCGCACCTGGTTAGCGCCGTGTCCGGCAGCGGGTTCGCGATACCGGATAAAGCTTGGTGACTCAGTCGTGGGGTCAGTCAAAGCGTGGCGCCTGGCCGGGCGGGACGTGCGAGCGACTTCTACTTTTGCTTTCTCGCTGTCTGTGCTGCGGCCGTGGGTCGGGCTTACATCACGGCTCGTACGCCGCCATTCATATTTGAATCGGGTAGGAAGTCGGCCGTGAGTAAACCCCACTTTGTCCAGGCGGCTAGCGATGATCCTGCCGGAAGCGATGCGGCGGTTGGAACCGTTCCAACCAGCGGTGACGATGCGCTCCGGCACGCGGAGCTTGCTGCCTTCCTTCGGGCACGTCGCCGGGCTTTGCAACCGGAGGATGTCGGGTTACCTCGTTGCTCAGGACGCCGGGTGAGCGGGCTACGACGTGAAGAAGTCTCGCTGCTGGCCTCGGTGAGCATGACCTGGTACACCTGGCTCGAACAAGCGCGGAACATCCGCACGACACCGCAGGTCCTTGATTCGCTGGCGCGGGCACTGCGGCTCGACGACGCCAACCACCGTTACCTCCGCCGACTCGGCGGGCATCCGGTCGCCAGCTCTCGAAGAGACGACCCTTCGTCGGACACTCCCCACGAATCTTTGCGGGCGCTTGTTGATGAGCAGATGCCCTCGCCGGCACTGCTGATCAAGCCCAACGGTGATCTCGTGAAATGGAATGCCGCGGTTTCGCGACTATGGTTCGACCCCAACACAATTCCGGAGGAGAGCCGAAACGGACTCTTCATGTTGACCAGCCAGACGCTACGAGCGACGTTGGTAAATTGGGAGGACCATTGTCGCACGGTAATCGCTGGATTCCGGGCGGAATCTAGCAAGCGCCTCGGTGACCCGCGTAACGCCGATCTGGTAGAGATGCTCACCGAAGCCAGTGGCGTCTTTCGGGATGCATGGGCACAGCACGAGGTCAAGCGGATGGTGGGAGACCGCTTAGTGCACCAGTCCAGGGTTGGCGAGATCACCACCGAGCAGGTCGCGCTTCGCCCGATCGGTTCGCCAACGCATATTCTGCTGGTGCACCGACTCGCCGACGAGGTTTCTCGTGCGCGGATGCTAAAACTGCTGAACGAGTGATCCGGCCGCAACGCCCGGCCTCGGCGCTCTCGATTAGGGAAATGCTGGGCCTGCGGCGTCGCCTCACACGCCGAGTCTGCGCCGTCCGATGAGTTCTTTCATGATTTCGGTTGTGCCACCTGCGATTCGGTTGATGCGTGCGTCTCGCCAGTGCCTGGAGATCTCGTATTCGTTCATATAGCCGTACCCGCCGTGTAACTGCAGGCAGGCATCCATGACACGGAACTCGAGCTCGGTGCTCCACCACTTGGACTCGGCGGCGTCCTCACCGGTGAGTTCCCCATTGACGTGGGCCAGGACCTGTTGGTCGATAAAGGCTTGTGCCACATCGATTTCGGTACGCATCGTCGCCAACGCAAAACGGTTGTTCTGAAATGATGCGATCGGCTGGCCGAACGCGGAACGTTGCTTGGCATATTCCAATGTCGATGCAAACACCGCTTCCGCGTGAGCTACCGCACCGACTGAGATCTGGAGACGTTCTTGGGCGAGGCCGTCTACCAGGTAGCGGAAGCCGTCGTTCTCGGCACCGAGTCGGTTCCCTACTGGCACCCGAACGTCTTGGAAGAAGAGTTCGGAAGTGTCTTGTGAGTGAAGGCCGACCTTCTCGAGATTTCGGCCCCGTTCAAAGCCGTCCATACCCCTTTCGACGACGAGAAGGCTCAAGCCGCGGTTACCGGCACCGCCGGTTCGGCACACAACGATGATCAAATCCGAGTTGATTCCGTTTGACGTGAACATCTTCGCACCGTTGAGCACATAGTCATCACCCTCACGTACCGCTCGCGTGGTTATTGCGGCTAGATCGGATCCGGTACCGGGCTCGGTCATGGCGATGGCTGCGATCAGTTCACCGGCGCATAAGCCCGGCAGCCAACGGCGCTGTTGTTCAGCGTTCGCCCACTTCAAGTAGTACGGGATGCAGATGTCTGTATGCAGGCCCAAGCCCTGACCGGCATTTAGCACACCGGCTCGGCACAGTTCCTCGATGCGAATGGCGTTGAATCGGAAGTCAGGGTCCCCCCCGCCACCGAACTCCTCGGGGACAGCCGTGCCGAGCAACCCAGCATCGCCCGCCTTCGAGAACAAAGACCGATCAACGATCCCCGCATTCTCCCAGCGGTCGAAGTGTGGCACCACTTCCCGCTCGACGAAACTGCGCACACTTTTCCTGAACAGGTCATGAGTATCGTCGAAGATGGTCCGCCGCATACGTTTTCTCCTACACACCCGATGCAAACTGAGTTGAAGTCTAGGCGTCGGCAAAGCGACGATCGAGCCATGAGGCGGGCAGCAGTAGCACCCGCTAGAGATACACGTTTCCGCCGAGAACCTCGTCGCCGTCCGAACTGGCCGAGTGCTCACTCGTCAGCCCAACAGCAGCGATCTCGTAGCCGGAGAAAAGGACATCGATGGAATGCTCCGGGCCCTTTGATGGACGCGAAACAACGGCCGAGCTCACGCGGACGGTTCTGTGCCGACCACGCTGATGAAGCTCACGCACGCACCGGGGTGACCGCCCAGGTTGTGGGTAAGGCCGAGCTTGCGACCGCCCGCAACGCTAGGCAGTGCACGCTCCTTCGGCGCCTCTTCGCGCAGCTGCAGCCAGCACTCGAAGAGCATGCGCAAGCCGCTGGCGCCGATGGGATGTCCGAAGCTTTTCAGCCCGCCGTCCGGGTTCACGGGGAGTTCGCCTGTTCGGTCGAACACGCCGGCCAGCACGTCCTTCCACGCAGTGCCCCGGCTGGAGAATCCAAGATCCTCCATCAGCACCAACTCGGTCGGCGTGAAACAGTCGTGCACTTCGGCCATTGCGAGCTCGGCTCTGGGATCCTGGATGCCGGCCTGGCGGTAGGCGTCCTCGGAGGAGCGCACCACCTCTTCGAAGGACGTATAGCCGTAGCTGTCGTCCATCATCCCGGTTCCTGGACCGGCGACAAACGATAACGCCTTGACGTACAACGGCTTATCGGTGTACTTATGCGCATCCTCGGCCCTGACGATCAACGCGGCCGCGGAGCCGTCACTGACGCCAGAGCAATCAAAGACCCCGAGCGTACCGGCGACCCGCGGCCCTGACTTGATCTTTTCGATCGGCACTTCTTTTTGGAATTGGGCACGTGGATTGACGGCCCCGTTCACGTGATTCTTCCAGGCGATCCGGGCCAGCACATCGGCCATGATGTCGTCGCTCACGCCGTAGGCCTTGGCGTATGCCGGCACCAGCAGCGAGAACACGGCTGGCGCGGTGATGGTGGACGCGGTTCCGTCGTCGGGGGGGCCGGTAGAGACCAGTCCCGAGTAGCCGGAGTCCTTCAGCTTCTCGACACCGATAGCCATCACGGTGTCGTAGGCGCCAGACGCGACGGCGTAGCAGGCATTGCGGAACGCCTCACTGCCGGTGGCGCAATAGTTCTCGACCCGGGTCACCGGCTTGTAATCCAGTTTCAGCGGGCGCGACAGCGTCATGCCGGAGTTCCCGGAGCGCATGGTGCCCAACCAGTAGGCATCCACACTGTCTGCAGACATCGCCGCCGAACCGAGAGCCTCGGTGGCCGCATCGATCAACAGGTCGTCGGCCCCCCGCTCCCAGTGCTCGCCGAACTTGGTGCATCCCATGCCGACGATAGCGACGCGGTCGCGGATACCGTTCGATGTCATTGCTGTACCTCCTCGGCCAATGGCCGTGCTTTCCAGAAGTAGTTGTGGACTCCGTCGACCGTGCTGTACAGGCGGCGGAAGGTTAATTTGATTCGGTCGCCTACCGCAACCGTGGAGGGCTCCACGTCGGTCAGCTCGCATTGCAGCCGACCACCCCCGTCGAGGTCGGCGACCACCACGATGATCGGGGGCGCCACCGAGAAGGCTAGATAGTCCAGGGTGTAGGTGACGATGGTGCCGGTCACGCCGGCCAGCGGTTCGCGGGCCATCCTGTCGACCGAGTGGCACTTCAAACACACGCGTTCGGGCGGAAGGTGCCTGGTCCCGCACTCGAGGCACTTGCTACCGACGAAGCCGAATTTCCAGTCGACATGCCGAAGCGCGGGCGGCGCTGCAGGACGTTCCGGGTCTGGCCGACGCGGCGGCTCCTTGCGCAGCAACCCTCGCCAGACCAGCACGTCGTGATAGTCGACGGGGCGTCCTGGCAGCTGCTCGGCGAGTGTCACCGCTGCGGTGCCGACCCTCAAGCCGGCGCGGTACACCAAGCATTCCGCACCATCGGCGAGCACCAGCAGCACTATCAGCGCGCCGGGTTTCGCTCGGTCCAGCACGTCAGCAAGCAGCACGCCGGGGTGCGCTGCGGCGGAAATGCCGATCGTATTGAGCTGGTCGTCCACCATGGCTTCGGGGGCCACTGCGGTGGTTCGCCGAACCGTCGCCACCGCCCTGGTATGCAGGCCGGTCACGATGAGGTGGTCGACGTCGCCTATGGCAATACCCGCCGACTTCAACCCATCCGCCAGTGCCGCCTCGGCTAATGGCACATAGGCAGTCTCACCGAAGCGTTCCTCCCACACCCGCGAGTAGGACTCGCCAGGGATGCGCCAGCGATCCAGGAATTCGCCGGAATGACCGACGTGGGCCAGCAGCTCCGCGGCGAACGGACCGGTTTGGGCGAAGACGAATGCCGCCGCGGCGTCGCCACCGTCGCGCTCATCGGCTGAGCCAGGTAGTCCGAAGCGAACGTCGGACAGCACCGCAAGCGTCGGGCTCGAGGCTGAGGCGCCGTCGGCGGCCGCCCGCAGTGCGCCCAGCCCGGAGCGGACCGAACCCACCATGTCGTACGCCGATGTCGCCGGGTCGAGACCTAGCGCGTCGTGGATCGCGTTGGCGTTGGTGCGATCGGCGTAGGCCGGAGCGGTGGTGGCGAACGTCAACAAACCCGGCGCGCCGGCAGGGTTGACCGCCAACGCCCGACGTGCAGCCTCGACGGCTAGTGAGGTGGCGTCTTCGTCGTGAGAGGCGATCGAGCGTGTACCCCGACCGATTCCGGCGGCCTTGCGGTCCAGCCTGCGTTCGGGAATGTAGGTCCCGTAGGCGACGATTCCTGTCATGCGAGGGCGTCCTTCCCACTCATCGCGATGAGTATCGTATTGTCCAGATCAACGACGGTGGTGACACCCATCGTCGACATGTCGGTCTTGGTGCCGCTGCTCATTGGCATCAGCGGCCCTGCCAGACAGGTGCGCGCTTTTCGGCAAACGCGGCGGCGCCTTCCTTAGCGTCGGCGGAGTTTTGGACCGGATCGAGGATTTCGGCCTGCCGGGCAAACCGCTCGGCCGTTGGCCAGTCCCGGAAGCTATTGATCACCTTCTTCGATGCGGCCACCGCCAGTGGCGCTTGGGTCGCGATCGTTGCCGCCAGCTCACGTGCGGCGTCTAGCGCGCCGCCGTCGGGCACCAATCGGTTGACCAGGCCAAGCTCGTGACCCCGGGTGGCGGTCAGCGGTTGCGTGGTGAGCACTGCCTCCATTGCCAGGTGGTATGGAATGCGCTCGGGTAGCCGCACCAGCCCGCCCCCCGCCGCGGTCAGCCCGCGAGACACCTCAGGCAGCCCAAATCGCACGCTTTCTCCGGCCACGATGAGGTCGCAGGCCAGGGCGATTTCGAACCCACCGCCGACGGCGTTGCCCTCCACCGCGGCGATCAACGGCTTGCGGGGCGGCAGGGTGCAGATCCCGAAGGCCCCTCGCCGCTGGGTCCGAGCGCGCTGCCCGGTCGATGCGAAAGCCTTGAGGTCCATGCCGGCGCAAAACGCTCCCCCGGCCCCGGTGATGATCCCCACCCGAAGGTCGTCATCGTCATCCAGTTCGTCCATCGCTGCCTCAATGAGCAGAGCGGTGTCGAGATCGATGGCGTTACGTCGATGTGGTCGGTTGATCGTGACCAGGAGCACCCCATCGAGGCGCTCGACCAGCGCGCCGAGCTCGGCTGATTCGCTCATTTCGGCGCCATCCGGATCGCTCCGTCGATGCGGATGGTCTCTCCGTTGATCATCGAGTTCTCCACGATGTGCTGCGCGAGAGCGGCGTACTCATCCGGGGCCCCCAGGCGTCGCGGATGCGGTACCGACTCAGACAGCGAGGCGCGGACGGTTTCCGACAAACGATTCAACAGTGGCGTGTCGAACAACCCCGGCGCGATCGTGGCGACCCGGATCTGCCTCGCCGCCAAATCCCGTGCTGCCACAATCGTCATCCCCACCACACCGGCCTTGGCCGACGCGTAAGGGATTTGGCCGATCTGACCTTCCCACGCGGCCACTGATGCGGTCATCACAATCACTCCGCGCTCACCGTCGACCGGTTCAGTCAGCGCCATTCTGGCGGCAGCAAGCCGCAACACGTTGAACGAACCGATCAGATTGGTGTTGATCACGCCGGCGTAAAGGTCCAGCGGGGCCGGCTTATTGTCCCGATCGAGGACCCGCAGCGTGTGCCCACGCCCGGCACAGTGCACTACTGCACGCAGCGGTGCCAGCTCGACAGCCGCGTCGAATACCGCATTCATCTCCGGCTCGCTCGTGACATCTGCTGCCACAAACCGCGCACCGATGTCGGTCGCCGTTTGCGCTCCCGCCGAAGTGGGGAGGTCAGCGATAACCACCCGTGCACCGGCTTTGACGAATCGCTGCGCGGTCGCCCGGCCCAGCCCTGACGCACCCCCGGTGACCACCACCGAATTCCCGTCAACGATCACAGTGTCTCCCAGTTGTTGGTTTCATTGAAAACTCCTCGTACAGTTGCCTTCCCGCGCCATGCGGTGCTGGACGATTTGGTGCTTGCCAAGTGGCGCACATCGCGCCGCAACTCGTATCGCGTACTGACTCGCCGCCTGTCTCACAGGCCCAGCGATTTAGCGATGATCGTTTTCATGATCTCGCTCGATCCGCCATAGATCCGACTCACCCGCGCGTCGGCATATGCCTTGGCGATCGGGAATTCCCACATGTAGCCGTAGCCGCCATGCAGCTGAAGGCACCGATCTACCACGCGCCCCTGCAGTTCCGTACAGAAAAGCTTGACCTTGGCCGCATCCGCTGCCGTAAATTCACCCGCGTCCAATGCCTCGATCGATCTGTCAACGAGCGCTTGGCCCGCCTCGATCTCCGTTGCGCAACTGGCCAGCTCGAACTTCGTGTTCTGGAAACTGCCGATTGGAACCCCGAACGCGCGGCGTTGTTGAACGTAAACCACGGTGTTTTGCAGCGCTGTCACCGCCGCTGCTTGTGAATTCACCGCGACCGACAGGCGCTCTTGGGCAAGTTTCGCCGTCAGATATGTAAAGCCGTGGTTCTCCTCGCCGAGCAGGTTCGTCACCGGCACGCGCACGTCGGTGAATGACAGCTCGGCGAGATCTTGTCCCTTGAGACCGATCTTCTCTAGCGTCCTACCGCGCTCGAATCCGGGCATCCCGCTCTCGACAACAAGCAAGCTGATGCCTCGGCGACCGGCGTCCCGGTCGGTCTGTACCGCGACAATCAAAAGGTCAGCAACGACTCCATTCGTGATGAAGGTCTTCTGACCGTTGAGGACATAGTGGTCACCGTCGCGTACGGCATGCGTCCGGATTGCCTTGACGTCGGACCCGGCTTCGGGCTCCGACATCGCAAGCGCGGCGACCGCACGCCCCGAGACCAACTCCGGAAGCCATCGCTGCCGCTGCTCTTCCGTTGTATAGGCAAGGAAGTACGGCATGCAGATGTCGACATGTACCCGCACGCCACCGATGGGAATACCGGCACGCTGCGCTTCCTGCGCCGTGATCGCATTCCATGCGAAGCTCTCAGCCCCGCCGCCGCCATACGCTTCGGGCACCCGGATCCCTAATATCCCGAGTTCACCGGCACGTAGCCAGAACTCTCTCGGCGGAAAGCCCCGTTGTTCCCATTCCGGGAAGCACGGGACGACTTCGCGCTCGAAGAAGCTCCGGACGGTCTTCCGGAACAACTCTTGCTCGGGGCCGAACAACGCGCTTCGCACGCCCACCGCTCTCCATTCGTTCATTCTCAAATCATTGCGCCAGTACCCGTCGACGCGCCTCGGACAGGGCGGCCCTCCTCCAGCGGTGGAGGTGAGGTAGCGGGCTGCCTAGCTTCGACGGCATTGGGAGCGTCTCGTTCGGCACGGTACCGACCGCCTGCAAGCAGGAAAATGGTTGTGTTTGCACCATGCTGGCGTTATCGGCTATTCCGGGACACGAAAGCCGGCGCGAAGACGGGCCATCCGCGTTTCCGGAGCCACGACCGTTTCGACAACGGCGAGTAGCCCCAAGAGGAAGATGCTCACCGGTGGCCAACACCGCATCGATGACCGGATCCACGCATCCGACCGTGCCGACTGACCCGGCCGGTTTGAGGCCGAGGGTGTCGCCGGGTTAGCCGATCAGCGGCGGTCCCTCGCCAGTCATTGACCGAAACCAAATGTGAGTGCTCGCTGAAACGATGGTGCACAAGGGATCCCGTGGCGCCGCTCGCAACATCGCAGTGGTCGGTGCGGTTGATGGCGGATGGTCGGGGAGCTCGTTCGCGTCGGTGATGGCTGCGATCTTGCGCAGATGGAACATCCAGTCACATCGGTGCTGGGAACCTACGTCCGCAATCTGGCCGTCATGCGCGTCTCGGTCGGTCGTCGATGCCCATTGCATTTATCGGCACACGTGCCGCCTGGAAGGTGATACCGGCGTTGGAAACATCAGATAGTTGCTCTCAGCGTTGTTCGCGTTCAGCGCAGTCAGGCAAGCGTCACTCTGTGCAAGTGATTGCCCGGTCACTGCATTTTCGCTACGAAGTCTGGCCCGTCTTCGCGCCGGCTTTCGTGTCCCGGAATAGCCGATAACGCCAGCATGGTGCAAACACAACCATTTTCCTGCTTGCAGGCGGTCGGTACCGTGCCGAACGAGACGCTCCCAATGCCGTCGAAGCTAGGCAGCCCGCTACCTCACCTCCACCGCTGGAGGAGGGCCGCCCTGTCCGAGGCGCCGACGAGTACTGGCCGCGAAGAAAGGCACCCGGGGCATGACGAGGAAAGAGCACAGTCCCGCATGTCTGCGATCACTAGTAGTGAAGTTGGGGTGTTCGATATCGAGTCTGGCGCAGCGCGCCGCCGAGCCCGTGTTCTATGCGCTCTTTGCGCACTGGGTGTCGACGACCGACCTGGATCCGGATGACGGCTAGACGCCGGGCACAAGGTCCAAGCGGATCCGGTCGCGATAGCACGCAGTCGCAATGCCTTGGCGATCTTCTCCGCCGGCACGATGCCGACCCTTTCAGTGCGCCCCTAAAGGCGCCAAGCGATACCGACACGACAGATAGATCGATACGCGAATGGACTCTGTGACAATGCTTTACGCCGAACAAAACGCCCTAGCCGAATCGTCGCGCACGGCGAACAACGGGTCGGCTCCTGAAACGTGTTGGTGCGCAGTCGCATTAGATCGACTAGGTATCGATCAGTGCTCCCACGGCCAATTACAGGGGCCTCGGTGTCGCCACATCGGGGTCGCAGAGATGGCCATCGCAGAATCACAAGGCCGGGCATTGCGACAGCCCGGTCCGCGCGGCGGATCACAGTCCGAACTTCGTGCTGCGGGGACAAACCGGTGCGCCTTCGGTGCTCACACGGATGAGCGCGCAGTTTTGCCGCGGTCCGGCCTTCGATCCGGCGCTAGACCGTTGCGTGCCCATCCGGATCCATGGCGCCACCGGGCCGACATCGCGAACGCCCCGACCTCACCGAGATCGACGAAGCGCTCAGTCGGTGGTGCAGTAACCCGCCGCCCGGACGCGCTGGATCTGTTCCTAGCCGCTGAGACCGCACTGCCGCGCACCATCTTTGGTCGGAGGCTGCCCGGGTCAAAATGCGCCTCGAGGTGCACGCGTGCACGCTGCCCGGCCGGTCGAAGACGTCCACTGTCGGTGTGCAACAAGGCACCTCGTTAACTCCCCCGGGTGAGAAGCTGGAAAGGAAGCCCCCTCATGGGTCACGACTCCACCTATGCGAGCGCCGGATTCAGTGCGCTGTGCGCCGACGAACCCGATCTGGCCAAGCTGCGGGCGTCGGTCCGTGACTTCGTGCGCGCTGACCGCGATCAGTTCGGCTGGCGGCCCGCCGTGGACAGCTGGCTCTCAGCATGGGACGAAGGATTCAGTGCGCGGCTGGGCGACGCGGGCTTACTGGGTCTGACTATTCCCCGGCGATACGGCGGCGGCGGCAAAAGTTACCTCCATCGCTACGTTGTAACCGAAGAGTTGCTGGCCGCTGGCGCACCAGTCACCGCCCATTGGATCGCCGACCGCCAGATCGCTCCCGCACTGCTCGCCTACGGGAGCGCCGAGCAACGCGATCAGCTGCTGCCAATAATCGCTTCCGGGCGGTTCTACGTTGCGATCGGAATCAGTGAGCACGGTGCAGGGTCGGACGTCGCCGCTGTCCAGACAAAGGCCACCAGAATTGCAGGGGGCTGGTTGCTAAACGGCACGAAGGTCTGGACAAGCGGCGCACATCACGCGCATCAGATCGTCGTGCTCGCCCGTACGAGCCCCCTCGATCCCGAACGTAGGCATGCGGGTTTCAGCCAATTCCTGGTGGCGCTTGACGCCGCCGGCGTGACCATCAGTCCCATCGAACTGATGTCAGGCGAGTACCACTTCAATGAGGTGATCCTCGATGATGTATTCGTTCCTGATGCTGATCTTTTCGGAGAGATCGGCAATGGGTGGCATCAAGTCACCGCCGAGTTGTCCTTCGAACGCAGCGGTCCAGAGCGGATCTTGACCACCTTTCCGTTGATCGCGGCGGCGATCCGGGCGCTGGCAATAGGTCCCGAACCCGACCGTGCGACCCACGCTGATGTGGGGCAGTTGATGGCTCATCTAATTTCGTTGCGGCAGTTGTCAATTTCAGTGGCCCGCGCATTGACTTCGGGCGAGCCGGCTGGCAACCGGGCCGCATTGGTCAAGGACCTCGGCACCCGCTTCGAGCAGGATTCGGTCGAGCTCGTCGAAGAAATGTTGGACCACGGGCCTGAGCGGGAACGCTCGGATCCCGAACTGTCGCAGATGCTGGACCAGTCGCGGCTGCACAAGCCTCTGTTCACCTTGCGCGGTGGCACCAACGAGATACTGCGCAGCATGGTCGCGCGTGGGATGGGATTGCGATGACAAGTGCGGAAACCGCTATGGCGGGAGGAGTTTTCGGGTCGAGCGTGGCCGATGACGACCTTACCGACTTGCGTGCCCTTGTCGACGAGATCGGCCGCCGATCGTTTACTGCCCGTATCGGTCAGCGCAGGCGCCCACAACAGTTCGACGACGCGCTGTGGCGCAACCTTGAGGACACCGGGCTGGCCCGGCTGACCACTACGCCGGATATGAGCGCAGGTCCAACCGAGCTCGCGATGGTGCTGCGCGGTTTAGCACGCCATGCAGGCGCCGTCCCCATCGCCGAAACCGACCTGCTGGCGGCGTGGCTGGGGCGGGAATCCGCGCTGTCCCTACCCGCTGCGGGCCCACTGACTATCGCCATCGCCGATGCTGATACCTGCGGCCAACGCATCACGGGGACCGCGACCGGTGTCCGATGGACGCGGGCCGCAGCCGCGATGGTGCTGGTCGCCCGTACCCCTGGCCGTATGTACATCGGAGTCATCGACGCGACGGAACTCGAGATAACCGACGGCCATAATCTCGCCGGCGAGCCATCGGACCGGATCAGCTTCGACCTGCCGATTGACCGAGTACGCCGACTTGACACGGCGGTGTTTAGGGAGTTGGTGCGCCGCGGTGCGTGGGCACGATGCATCCAGGTCATCGGAGCGCTGGATGCTGCTGCCGAGTCTTCGGTGGCGCATTGCCGTGAAAGAGTGCAGTTCGGACGGCCATTGAGCAAATTCCAGTCTGTGCAGCATTCGCTAGCGTCCATGGCCGGCGAAATCGAAAGAGGCCGGGCCACAACGGCATTAGCTGTAGCCGCCGCAGCAGATCACGGATTTGCCAGTGCGCAAGCCGATTACGCCGTGACAATCGCAAAGGTTGTGCTTGGCGGTGTCACCGCAGAAGTCACAACAATTGCCCATCAGCTGCACGGTGCCATCGGTGTCAGCATCGAGCATCCACTTTGGCTGTCCACGATGCGTGCACGAAGCTGGATTTGCGAATTCGGCAGCACTGGTTACTACGCTCGCCGACTCGGGCGCCTAACGCTAAGCGCAGAGGACCCGTGGGATTGCCTCATCGGCCGGTATGTCAGCAATGATCAATAATCGAACAGCTCGGTACCCAGGTGGGGCCCCTTTGACAGCTCTGCAGTGCTTCACGCGACCGCGCGTAACGCCTTCTGCGGTGCGCTGCAAGGGAATCCGCGGCCCCCAGTTCCTCAGCCAGCTCCACAGAGGGAAGCGATGTTCTGAGCTGGCTTGGCTTCTGGTCGAGCGCGCGTAGCTGCACTCACTGGTCGGAGCGCTGCCAGCGAAGGACGACAAGTCGCCAACCGTTCTGGCCGATGTCGACTTCGTCGAACCCCACCTCGACGGGCATGCCGACGCTGAGGCCCGCACCATCGGCCGGCCCGTCGACGTAGCCCGGAATGAGGATGTCATCCTGATCATCAAGCCGGACGAGAACTACAACGAATTGACCCGCATCTTCCGACCCGGACCGATGCGTCACCGTCCAAGACGCCACGGTGCCTAATCCACTGGCACGCGACCAGTGAAACCGTTCTGAACGACAGTCATTGCAGATCGCGCGCGCTGGCCACCGCAACCGATGACAGTCATCGCAGCACTGCACCTGCAGCTCACGGCGCTGCAGCGCTTCCCACCACGGAGCGGAGTCGAGATCTGTCGTCGGATAAGTCCGCGGGGTCATGCGGCTCGCCTCAGGATGGCAGCACCTGTCAGGCCACTGTATATACCGGGTTGGGCCGTCGATAGCGCAATTTCCGCGCCGACGACTTGGCGGTCGCCGGATTCGCCGCGCAGTTGATGAACAGCTTCGGCGACGTGATTGAGTCCGTGGACGTACCCCTCTGACAAGTGTCCACCGTGAGTGTTGACGGGCAAACGACCATTCAGCCGCGTTTCGCCGTCAGCGATCATCTGGGCTCCGTCGCCGGGTCCGCAGAAGCCGTAGGCCTCAAGCTGCAGAGGTACCAGCGGTGTGAACGCGTCGTAGAACTCGGCGACGTCGATGTCGTTAGGACCTAGACCGGCAGCGGCATACAGCCGGGGTGCCATAGCGCTTGCCCCCGACACGGTGACATCGGCGTGATGGTTGGAGGCCAGTTGATTCCCGCCGCCGAATTCGATCGCGGTGACGGTGACCGGTATGCCCGGAAGGTCATGGGCTCGGGCCGTCGATGTCAACACCAGCGCTACGGCGGCGTCGGATTCTAAGCAGCAGTCCAACAATCGCAGTGGCTCGGCAATCCACCTAGAACCGAGGTAGTCGTCCATGCTGATCGGCTTACGCATCATTGCTCGAGGATTGAGCACCGCGTAGTCGCGCTGCGCAATCGCTACTCGCCCGAGATCTTCGGCTGTCATGCCGTACTTGTGCATGTAGGCGCGGGCGAACATAGCGAATTGTTGTGGTGCGGAGACATGCTCGTAAGGAAGCCAGTACTGGATGTCTGGGGACATCCCGGGCAGGGCAGCCGCTGCCGACATTCGTGGCCCCGACCGGGCATTCAACGCGCGCCAGACGACGACGCAGTTAGCGCGTCCGGTGGCCACCGCCGTGGCTGCCGCGTCTAACGGTGCGAGACAGGTACTTCCGCCGCCGAAGATATCTCGCCCGAATCTAAGATCAGCGATGCCGAGGGCTTGTGCCACGAGCCCGGGGTCGACCGAATCCCCGACGCGGTGGCAGGCTACGCCGTCGACGTCGTCTGCGGATAACCCTGCATCAGCTAGGGCGTTTCGGATCGCTCGAACCGCCAAAGTGAGGGTGGTGACGCCGGACTTTCTGGAGTACTCAGTGTGGCCGACGCCCACAATGGCCGACGCGTCGCGCAGAGGGTTGCTCACCGCTGCCACGTTAGCCCCGCCACTCGTTACCAACGTGGTGTGCTTGCAACCAGTACCGACCGACCGCTCATACCAGTCACAAATGGACCAGCGTGGTGTAAATGCAACCACATTGCGCGTGAACGAGATCGGTACCATCTCGAGAAGACGCTTGACGAGAAACTTGTTCTATCCCGAGGCACCCAAATGCCTAGGCAGGCAAGGCCGAAGAGGGAACGGACGGTCACACCAAAGACGTCTACGTCGTTAGACCCAAGCCGCGAACGCGGCGTAGCGACATCAAGTAACTGCACCTACAAACTTGAGGTAAGCGCATGACAATGCATGATCATCGGCCCGCAAGTCAGGGCCCGTTGGTGGGTGTAAGAGTGCTCGATATCGGACAATTGGTCGCCGGCCCGATGATTGGAACTATGCTCGCCGATTGGGGCGCCGACGTCGTCAAGGTCGAGCAGCCGGTCATCGGCGACCCGATACGCAAACTAGGCTCTCACTCCGAGGCGCCACTCTGGTGGAAGGTCAATGGTCGCGGGAAGCGTTCCATCGCTTTGGATTTAAAAGACGAAAGCGACCGCGGTATCCTGCGTCAGCTCGTCCGGTCGGCCGACATCTTCATCGAAAACTTCACTCCCGGCACTATGGAGCGATGGGGTCTCGACTATCCATCGCTCGAAGCCGAGAATCCTGGTCTGATCATGATCCGCGTCAGTGGTTTCGGACAGACCGGGCCCAATAGTGGTCAACGGGCCTTCGGACGGATAGCCCAGTCGTTTAGCGGATTCTCGTCGATCAACGGATTTCCCGACCGCCCGCCGGTACATCCGGGTATGCCCATTGGGGACTATGTCGGCGCTTTAACTGGTACGGGCGCGGTGCTGGCCGCATACATCGAGCGCCAGCGGTCGGGACGAGGGCAGGAGATCGACCTCGCGCTGTATGAAGCGTGCTTCAGGCTGATGGAGTTAACGACCGGAACATACGATCAGGAAGGCAAGGTCATCCTTAGGGAGGGCGCGTCGAATAGCTATGTTGCACCGGTGGGGACGTGGCAGACGTCCGACGGGAAGTGGTTTGCGCTCACGGCCAGCACCCAACCCGTTGCTGAGCGCCTCCTCGAGACCGTGGGTGGACCCGAACTAGCCACCGATCCCCGCTTCATCACAAATTCAGCTCGAGTGAGACATCGCGAAGAACTCGATGAGCTGCTCGCAAAGTGGGTCGAAAGCCACTCGACGGACGAGCTCAAGAGAATCTGCGACGACAACGATGTCGCGTATTGCATCGAGTTAGATATCTCCGACATCTTCGCCGATCCGCACTACGCAGCCAGGGGCACAATCGAGACGGTGAACGATCCGCAGTACGGGCCGATGCGGATGTCGGCTGTCGCACCACGGTTTGGCCGAACGCCAGGTGCGATTCGCTGGACCGGCGAAGAACTTGACGCCAGCCGCGAGGACGTTCTCAACGACGCAGCGTGGAAATCACCGACGCCCTGATCACCAAGTCGGGCTCATGGAGGATCGGATGGCCTCAATACCAAAGTGGCCAGTGTCGATGTGCGACGCCTTGCGCCTGCGAGCTGAATGCGGTCTGGTTCAAATGCCCAATGCGGGATTGCCGATCGCATCGTGGAATGTGGTGGGCAGCAGTGGCCGCGGAGCGTAGCGAAGCCGCCGTGCCCGATTTTAGACATGCTGAGGTCCGCTTGTGGCTGGCGAATCCGTGATCGGCGGCCGCGACGGGCGCGGGGAGACCGAACGCAGCGGGACGCGCGGCCCTCACCGCAAGGCATTGCTGTATTGCGTGGAATCGGTTGCGCTGCTGGCGGATAGCCTACTTCAAACCTGCGTCGGGCACGGACGGATACACCCCGTCTACGTGGGCGATGGGGACGACGAGTGTTCCTACACCGCTTCGAGACAACCGCCCGGATGGTTCACCGCGCTATCAAGCGCAGATGAGATCCGCTCGGCGGCGCTAACCAGTAGGTCGTCGACGCGCGCGCGGCCCGAAGCCGGGCGGGTCGACGCATATGCCACACCGACTGCCGCGAGGCCCTGCATTCCGTCCAGCCCGGTGGCAACGCACGACAAACCGTAGATGTATTCCTGCTCGCTGCGGGCTACGCCACCCACAGCTAGGTCGCTCTCGAGTCGCCTCGACCCAACCACTGTCTGTGAGGTCCAGGCGTGCAACGGGTGGCGCCGCGTATGTTCATCCCGCACCGTTGATGGCATCCGCGAGAGGATGCTCTTGCCAACCGCCGTCGCATGAGCGGGCAGCCTCGTACCAGGCCGACAGTTAATTGGCGGGGCGCAGGGATTCTCGATGGCACTCCATACGACGATATCCGCGTTCTTGACGACACCGATCATGACGTGTCCTCGAGTTTCAGCGGCTAACTCAGCCATCAGGTCCCGCGCCAGACGAAAGCTGCGCGCCCTACCCTCAAGCTGCGTAACAGAGATCAGCTGAGAACCGACCGTGTATCGACCGTCGACAAGGCGACGCAGGTAGTCTTCGTGGATCAGTGTGCGCAGCAGATGATATGCCGTCGGAAGCGCTATACCTGTGATGTCACTAAGCGATTTCGCCGTCAGCGGACCGTTCTCGATGATGGCCTCGACCAGTTTCAGACCGCGTTGCAAGCTCTGGATCAAGGTGGGCGTCCTCGCCGAGTTTGACATCACGCTAGCTCCCGCTCCGGCACGGCCACCGGCCGCCGGCTACAACCGTCCCGGCTCAGCCGCTCACCGAGGACGTATGTTCCGTCGTCGAGGCGGGAAAGGTAGCTGGCGTGGACCAAAGTCCTCAGCAGGTGGTAGGTCGTTGGCAAGGACAGCCCAACGGAGCGCGCGACGCCCTTCGCATGTAGTGGGCCTCGCAGCGCGACCACGTTGAGAATCTGCAGCCCGCGCTGCAGCGATCGGACCAGTGATGTCTCAGCCTTAGCCACAGCACCTCCTATGCCTTCGGGAGCAGAGTGACTCTTGCCACTTGGATTCAGACTCTCATCACAGTGACGTATAACGAGGTACAACGCTGAATCAGTCGCTAGTAGGGTTACTACCAATTAGCGGCTGCCGACGTGGTGAGATGTGCGCCAGGCGAAGGAACAGTTGGCCCCAGGTAGCCACGAATCGTCGAACTCCGCGGCGAGTTCGCTGGTCCCGGGAGGGTGTGGCCCAGGACGGCGTCTGGTGGCGACCTCGGCGCGCGCGACCACGCTGGGCGCACACGCCGATGGTCGATGCCGGTCATGGCCGGCGGTTAGCGGCCGCCGCACCGGCCAGCCGCTTCGGCGATGGCACCGGCTGCCAGGCATTTTCGAGGAACACGCGGCAAGTCGAAGCGCGCATGCCTCGGGTGTGACCATGTCGCCGGGCCCCAGCCACTGGGCAGACGGCAACCTCAAGAGATAAATACCTTGTGCCGGTGAAGTTTTGGTCGACCGGGGGCCGCGGTGTTGCCGGCGTTTCCGCCGGAGGTGTTCGGCACGAACATGATTCGGGCCGCGAAAGATCGCCGCCTAGGGACGGGGCAGCATGGCCGACCAGCCGCCATCGACGACGATGGAGGTGCCGGTGATTTTCTTCGCTGCGCTGGAGGCGAGGTAGAGGAAGGCGTGGGCGATGTCGTCGGCGTCCATCATCTGGCCGCCCAGTGGCACCGTCCGGCGCATGATGTCATCGAGGATCTGCTCGCCATCGGGGCCCATCAGGGCGAGGCCTTCTTCGGTCATGGGTGTGCGAACCCCACCGGGGCACACGCAATTGACCCTGATGTTGTCAGGCGCGAGTTCGATCGCCATCGTCTTGGTCATGCTAATCAGCGCCGCCTTCGTGGCCCCATAGGCCAGGTTCCCCGCCATGGCATTAAGCCCAGTTACCGAGGCGGTGAACGCGATGCTGCCCCCACCGCGGCGGCGCAGCTCTGGCACGGCGTGCTTGGCCATGAGGAAGTTGCCGCGGGTATTCACCGCGAACTGGACATCCCAGTCGTCCTCGCTGATCGCGACGACGTCGGTACGCCCTAGGAGTCGGACTCCCGCGTTGCCGATCAAAATGTCGAGGCCGCCGAAGGCCTCAACGGCCGTCTGAACCGCGGCACGGGCCAGATCAGACGAAGTGACGTCGCAATGCACCGCGACCGCGCGTCCGCCCCGCTCAACGATGCCGGCCGCGACCTTCTCGGCGTTTTCCTGCGCAATGTCTGCGACGACGACGGCCGCTCCCTTGCTCGCGAAGAGCTCGCTAGTCGCCGACCCCACACCAGAGCCGGCACCTGTGACGAGCGCGACTTGGTCAATTAGCTTCACGAACGGCTCCTTTTTGTTGGGTTGTGTGGCCTTCGGCCGGCGATATCGCGGTGGGAACGTTCTTGGGGAGGTCGTGGATAACGGGGATCACCTCGCGGGCGAACAGACGGGTGCTGCGCCGCGCGACGGCAAGGAACATAGACCCAAACTTCATGACGAAGACGAACTGCGAGGGGCGGATGCCGCTGTTGAGGGCGTGCAATTTTTCGACGCACTGCTCGGGGGTGCCCCACAGGTGGTTGTCGATCCAAATCTGCCCCATGCCTGCTGCGATGTCCCCATGCTCGCGCATCGCCGCGTAGAACTCGTAGCCCTGCGTTGAAGCGAAGTGCTCTCCGCCGAGCTCGTAGTGGCGTACTGCCGTGGCCGCGTACTCGCGCATGTATTTGTTGGCCCCCTCTTGGGCCTGCTGCTCAGTGGCCGCGCAGTATGCCCACACGACGGTGATCGGCTGTGCCGGCGCCAAGCCGATCTCGGCACGCACGGAGGCGAACTGGTTGAGCTCGGTGTCGTACTCGGACCACCGCCGCTGCGGGTTGAGGATGGGCTTAAGGCCGGCACCCGCGATGATCGGCACGGACTCGGAGCTGCCCCACGCGCCGTACATATTCTCGACGATGCGGTTGCCGCCAAGCTGGGGTCGCAACGCTGTCTCCGGGATCTGGAACTGCTGGCCTTCATACGAGAACTTCTCGGATGTGAGCGCCAGCCGGAGCGCGTCGACGGACTCCGCAAATAGCTGACGTGAGCTGCCCATGTCGATGCCGAAGCCGCTGAACTCCCGCCGGGCCCGCGCCGCGGCCGACACCGAGGTAGAGGTTGCGGTCCTCGCCTAGGAAGCCCTGCAGCATGGTCGCGGCCTCGCCGACGCGAAGGGGATGGTGCCACGGCAGCACGGTGACCATCGATCCCATATCGAGTCGCTCGCTGCGAGCGGCGAAGTAGGTGAGGAATTGCAACGGATAAGTCACCATGGTGTACGGCGTGAAGTGGTGCTCGACGGTCCACAGCGAGTCGAAGCCGAGCGGCTCGGCCTCCATCCCGAACTCGACCTCTTCGGCGAAGACGATGCTATCGGGTAGATCAGGTGCCGTAGCGACGTCCTCGTCGCGTTCGCGAGCCTCGAACCTGTCCCAATCCCAGAAGTTCTGTGCGAACAATGCCAACCCGGCGCGCATAGCCCTCACTCCTCCCTCGAAGAGGTGAAACATCGATGCACCGAACCCGGCGATGAGCACGGCCCCGCCGCGAAAACCCCCGGACGTGGCCGAAAACCACCCGGCAATCTCGATCGCGCATCCAAGGACGCAGGCGTCATTGTCGCAACAGATCAGCCCCCATGACGGGTATCGATCCCACCAGGACTAGCCCTCGAATCACGACAAGGCGAGCCGGTTGGCCCCGCTACTGTAGGCGCGGCGTCGGCTCCGTATGAGCCCATGGCACCTCGGGAGAAGGCGACCCAGCCAAGGACGCGTGGACCCATGAAGTTCGGATGATCTGTAACAGGAGGCCCCTGATGACATCGCTGAATGGACGGGTGGCGGTGGTGACCGGAGCATCGAAGGGGCTCGGCGCCGCAGTGGCCCAAACCCTTTGGCGCGCGGGCGCGCTGGTCGTGTTGTCCGATGTCGATGACGAGGCAGCCAAGCGCGTGCTCGACCTGCTCGATGGCCGGTGCCTGTACGTCCACCACGATGTGGCGATCCCACAGAGCTGGCAGGACCTGCGCGAGCTGGCAGTTGCCGAATTTGGGCAGGTGGACATCCTCGTGAACAACGCAGGAATCTGCCGGCCGACTCCGATCGCAGCCGATTCATTCGATGAATATCAGCGGATCATCGCGGTCAACCAGACCGGCACCTTCCTCGGGATGCAAACATTCCTGCCTGAGATGGTGAAGCGCCGGCTCGGGGCGGTCGTCAATGTGGCATCGGTCGACGCGACCCGCGGCACCGCGGGGATGGCCGCCTACTGCGCCTCAAAGCACGCTGTGCTAGGGATGACCCGGGCCGCAGCACTCGAGCTGGCATCGATAGGCGTCCGGGTCAATTGCGTCTGCCCGGGCGTCATTGCCACCCCGATGCTGCTCGAGATGGCTCCGACCGTCCTCGATCCCGCCAACGACACGCTGAAGCGAACACTGCCGATGGGCCGCGCCGCTGATCCAGCCGAAATCGCCGAGCTGGTGGCGTTCCTCGCATCCGACCGGTCGTCTTACTGCTCGGGCGCAGCATTCGTCGCCGACGGGGCTTGGACGACGGGAATGTTTAGCTACGAGGCCCGCTGAGGCCCCGCTTAACCGATCCCAGGCGGTCCGACGTATGAGGCATTACCTGATGGTCCATCTGAATGCGCCAGTGGAGATGTCCGCACACCGGCTCGCTGTTCGTGGCGCAGCAGCACGTACGTCCACCTGTCTGCGTCTCGCCGTTGACCGTCCCACCACAGAGCCGCCGCAGTTGCCCGGCAGCGCGCAGCCCCCTTTGCACAAGAGTAGTGGCCGCCGGGAGATCAGCAGCAGCACCTATGCGAGCGCCGCGATACGAACATCCGCGCGGTCACGTCATCAGCGCTCGTGGTAAATGGTGAATGGTGAGAATTCGGGAATGGACTCACCGCAAGTACGACAACGAAGGCGGCATACAGTGATGAAGAAAGTCATACTGACGCTCGTAGCGGCCGGTACGTACACTCTTGGTGGCGCGTGGACGATGGGCATCGCGCATGCCGATAACGAATGCGGCTGGGACCAAGAGCGCACGTGCAAGGAATCGCACTACCTGCGCCTGACCTCGTGGGACGGCATAAAAGGTGACCCTGCAGCCTTGCTCAAGGCCGGTTACACGGCCTGCATGATCGCCGGACCCGCCGATGGAAACCGAGGCATCGACCCGGAAACGCGCAGAGCCGCCGTGCTGGGGACCGGTATAGTGACGTCGTCCGACGACGCCAACTCGATCGTGTCCGACGCCACTGTCAGCCTGTGCGGATACTAAAAGCTCAATAGCGGTGCCTACTTTGACAAGACTTCGGCGTGTTGCGCCAGCCCGCTAATCTTCGCTGCATAACGCGAGGTCAGAGCCGTTTCAGCCAAGACACGTCATTGTCGGGCGGTCGGCGCACTGACTTCCTCAACAACTTCGCCGACGCCTAACCGTCAGCAGGCCGGCTCGACGAAGCGATCGCGCTCTTCGGGCAGACCGTGGACGACCGCGAGCGGGTTCTGTGGCACGAATATCGTTCCAGCGCAGTGTGTTACGTCAGTCGGCAGCGATGGCCCGCACGAAGTTCGTCGCGAACACCGTGCACACGGTGTCCAGGTCAGGCAGCTCGACCACAGCGGCGGTGGCAAGGGCGGGTCGGCCAAGCATGTGGATCACCATCGGGCCTGTCAGTTGCTGAATGAGCAACGGCATTGGCAGATCGCGTATCCGCCCCCGCTGCACCTGCGCATTCAGCCACGCCCCAAGCACATCCAGCATCCGAGGAACCGCGTGTTGGCTCAGCGTCTGTACGGTTGGGCTGGCGGGACGGGCGAACACTTCGGCGACGATTGCCGTCGCTACCCGGGGTTCGCGGCCCAGTGCTGCTGCCAGCGCCTGATACAGGCGCCGCACCGTAGCGGTCAGATCGTCGCTGGCGTCGTCGAGGGCATCCTCGAAATCGGGAATGGGACTGTGGCGTTCGAACACGATCCGCAGCAGCTCATCACGACTGCCAAAGGCCATGTAGAGACTGTGCGCCGCACAGTCGGCACGCGTGGCGATCGCCTCCAAAGTTGCTGCAGCTAAACCAGATTCGCTGATTAACGCAGCCGCCGCGTTCAGCGCCCGCGTCCGGACCGGAACCTGCCCACCTGGATCCACCCCGGCGGCGCGGACAGCCTCGTCTAACGCTGCCCGTGTGCCGCCAAGGCGACGTAGCAGAGTGCTACGGGAGATCCCAGCCTCACGCGCGATCGCAAGCACCGGCACATCGGCTACATCCTTGCCCCGCTTCTCAGCGGCCCGCAGCGCGGCTTGCACTAGATCCTCGGCGAGTGGGGGCTTCTCAGCATCAGGGCGGCCGTCGAGCCCAGATGACGCGGCAATCATGCTAGGCTCCTGACACCAGATACAATTTGCAATTACTACCTGTACCAGTTAGGTTACCACAGTGAGAAGCTGCCCGGCCGCCATGCTGCAACGGCGCAGCTGAGGTGGCACGCGTCGCCATGAATAGCCTTTCGATCAGCCGCCGCCTCCAGCGGGCCTGGATCGTTCTGGTCGCGTTGGTCGTGGTCGCCGCCGCGGGCTCGGGAGTCTATCGACTGCATGGCATCTTCGGCTCGGATAACGACACGTCGACTGCTGGTCCGATCGGCAATGACGTGGATTACAACCCGAAGCACATCGCTCTCGAGGTCTTCGGCGACCCTGGAACGGTGGCCACCATCAACTACCTTGACATCAACGTACAGCCGCAAAAGGTCATCAATGCAGCGCTGCCGTGGTCATTGGATATGGTGACCACACAGCCCGGCGCCTTCAGCAACCTTGTGGCGCAAGGCAATAGCAATTCGCTGGGCTGTCGCATCACCGTGGACGGCGAAGTCAAAGACGAAAGGGTCGTCAACACAGTGAACGCGTACACGTTCTGCCTGGTGAAGTCCGCATGAGCGACCGTGACGCGCCGCGGCGTTCGGTACCGCGGATGTTGTTACGGTTTTCGGTGCCCATCGCGGCATTCTGGGTTGCCCTGGCGGTAGTCACCAATGTCTATGTGCCGCAACTGGAGAAGGTCGCCCAGGCACACAACGTGTCGCAGAGCCCACAGGATGCGCCGGCGCTGCAGGCCAGTAAACGCATCGGCAAGGTGTTCCAGCAGTACGATTCCGACAGCGCGGCCATGATCGTCCTGGAAGGCGATCAGCCGCTGGGCGCTGACGCCCACCACTACTACGACGGTCTGATACGAACGCTTTCGCGAGACACCAAGCATGTCCAGCACATACAGGATTTCTGGGGGGATCCGCTGACCGCCTCGGGCTCCCAAAGCAACGACGGCAAAGCCGCCCTGGTGCAGTTAAATCTTGCCGGGAACCAGGGCCAATCATTATCCAATCAGTCCGTGGATTCAGTGCGCGACATCGTCGCCCACTCTTCGCCACCGCCGGGAGTCAAGGTTTACGTCACCGGCGCCGCACCGCTGGTCACCGACCAGTTCGAAGTAGGCAGCAAAGGCACGTTGAAGGTCACGCTCATCACCATCGTGGTGATCTTGGTCATGCTGCTCTGGGTATACCGTTCTCTGGTCACCGCGCTTCTCGTGCTTTTCACGGTGATAGTCGAGATGACCGCGTCCCGCGGAGTCATCGCCCTTCTGGCGAACTCCGGGATTATCGGGCTGTCGACGTACTCGACGAATCTGCTGACACTACTGGTGATCGCCGCCGGAACTGACTACGCGATTTTCATCCTCGGCCGCTACCACGAAGCGCGCTTGATCGGCCAGGATCGTCAGGCGGCCTTCTACACGATGTACCGCGGGACCGCGCACATCATTTTAGGCTCGGGCCTGACGGTCGCCGGCGCGGTGTTCTGTCTGCACTTCACTCGGCTTCCGTATTTCCAGACCATGGCGATTCCAGCTGCGGCCGGCGTCCTTGTCGCGCTGGCAGCCGCGCTGACCCTGGCCCCGGCGGTGCTGGCCATCGGCCGCCATTTCGGTTTGTTCGACCCCAAACGCGCGATGCGGACCCGCGGCTGGCGGCGCGTCGGCACCGCCATCGTTCGCTGGCCCGGGCCCATTCTCGTGGCGACGGTCGCGGTGGCGCTCATCGGTCTGCTGGCCCTGCCCGGATATACGACGAGCTACGACGCCCGCCCTTACATGCCCGCAGATTCGCCGGCAAATCTCGGCTACGCAGCCGCCGAGCGGCATTTCGGGACGGCCCGACTCAATCCCGAATTGCTGATGGTCGAGGCCGACCACGATATGCGCGATCCGGCCGACATGCTCGTCGTCGAAAGGATCGCAAAAGCCATCTTTCACCTACCCGGCATCGAGAAAGTGCAGGGCCTCACCCGGCCACAGGGAACCCCGATCGTGCACACGTCGATACCCTTTCAGATCAGCGCCGGAAACGTTGGCGGTATTGAGAACCTGCAATATCAGAAAGACCGCGCGGACGACCTGCTCAAGCAAGCCGACCAGCTAAGGGACACACTCAGCATCTTGAATAAGCAGTACACGCTGCAGAAGGACCTCGCCGCCTCGACAAGCGATGAGACTAAAAGCTTTCACGACACCATTGCCATCATCACTGAGCTGCGTGACGAGATCGCCAATCTGGACGACTTCTTCCGACCGGTTCGCAGCTACTTCTACTGGGAGAAGCACTGCTACGACATCCCGGCCTGTTCCACATTCAGAGACGTGTTCAACGCGATTGACGGAATCGATCAGCTCACCCAGGTGTTCACGAAACTGAGCGCGAGTCTGGACAAACTCGATGCAGGCCAACAGAAACTCGTGACGCTGCTGCCGCCACAGATCGCCGATCAGGAAAAAAACCTAAGGCTGACGCTGTCCAACTACGCCACCAATTCCGGGATCAACGCCCAAACGCGGGCCAACACCGACAACGCGACCGCTCTGGGCCAGGCTTATGACGCCGCCAAAATCGACGATTCCTTCTACCTGCCGCCCGAGGCCTTCACCAACCCTGAGTTCAAAAGGGGCCTGAAGCTATTCTTCTCACCGGACGGCAAAGCCACCCAAATGATCATCACCCATGAAGGCGATCCCGCCACTCCCCGGGGCCTCGCCAGCATCGACCCGATCAGAAACGCGGCCAAGGACGCCGTGAAGGGCACCATTTTGGCGGGCTCCCACATCTACCTCGCCGGCACCGCCGCGACGTATAAGGACATCCAAGACGGCGCCACCTACGACCTCATGATCGCAGCACTCGCCGCGCTCAGCCTGATCTTCTTGATCATGCTGTTCATCACCCGAAGCCTGATCGCCGCGATCGTCATCGTCGGCACGGTCACACTGTCGCTGGGTGCCTCATTCGGCCTGTCGGTGCTGCTCTGGCAGGACATCCTCGGCATGCAGTTGTATTGGATCGTGCTGGCGCTCGCCGTCATCTTGCTGTTGGCGGTGGGATCGGACTACAACCTGTTGCTCATCTCCAGGTTCAAGGAGGAAATTCACGCAGGACTCAATACCGGCATCGTCCGCGCCATCGCCGGCAGCGGATCGGTCGTCACCTCTGCCGGCCTCGTTTTCGCGGCCACCATGGCCTCCTTCGTGTTCGCTGATCTCCGGGTTCTCGCCCAGATCGGGACCACCATCGCACTAGGTCTGCTGTTCGACACGCTGATCGTGCGCGCGTTCATGACCCCGTCCATCGCCGCGCTACTCGGGCGATGGTTCTGGTGGCCGCTGCGGGTGCGGCCGCGGCCGGCCAGCACGATGCTTCGACCCCACGGACCGCGCTCCGCAGTTCGTCAGCTGCTGCTCTGGGAAGACGGAGACCCGGCGATCACCTCCGACGGCACCGTCACGGCGAAGACATAGGAGCGGGCGAGTGGATTTCGGTTTGTATGGATGTCTCACGATAGTTGTTGCTGTGCTGGGACTTTCGTTCATAACATGTGCATTCTTGTTCATACGTCGGTTGGAAGATCGCAAGCCCGCTTCGTTGGGCGAAGAAGTAGGCGCTCACAAAGCGGCTCTGGCCAAACTGCGTAAAGGCCAACCCATGTCGCAGGACGAGCTGGATTACGCGCGAGAAATCATTTCTGACGGCCGCTCGCTGCTTGCCTACTCAATACCCGCGACGCTGTTCACGATGGGATGCTTTTATGTCTTCGGCTGTCTAGAGCAGCTGCACGGCGCTACGCCTTCGGTTCGAACGTTCATCGGGGTGCTCCCCATGTTCGGATCGACAAACATCGCCCTTCAGCTACTCAGAGTCGCACGATTGCAAGGGCGCCTGCAAGAAGCTGTCACGAGAGTGCGCGAGTCATCCGATGTGCTACCACGGCCTAGCCGTCGATCTGGAGTGAGCAGTTAAGGCCGAGACGGCACCGGCGCGACGGTCCTTGAGTGCCGGGCAACAAAGGGGTTGCGATCGCTGTCCGGCTGAGGCATTCGTGTCCAGTTTCCGGGTCGCCATCATGCAACCGGCTTGTCTAAAGCGCCACTCGTTGACATCTGGGACCCGTCGCGGACCGTAGGCCCGAACTGGCGCACGTCGGGAACGGTGATGACCATGTGCGCAGTGACTCGATCAGTGACACAGCCGAGTACGTGTGGGGCATCGCCCGGGAACCCGCACGAAGTCGCCGGCGGAGAGCTCGACAGACTCACTTAGAGGACTGGTGCGGAGTCGTCCGGTGATCACGGAGATGTGATGCAGCATGCCTGGAGCGTGCGTTGGCACGACTTAACCCGGAACGGTTCATTCCGGACGAACTTTGTGCTGATGCTTAGGTATTCGGCCGCCTCGGGGATGCTGATGTAGCGTCGATTAACGGCGCTCACGTCACCTGGTTCGAGCAACCCGACCAGATCTAGGTGGTTATGGGGCTGCGATCACAGCGATCACAGTTTGGGCGCATTTCTGGGTGAATCTAGAGGGCGGGCGAACTCAGCAGCACGGTAGTCCGCCTGTATGCGTCTGGGCCACGCCCAGCGCGCGGGACTCGTCGGCGCCGGGTGTGTAGTCGGCGGTCATGATCCGCTCGCTAAACAACCAGCTCCCGTCGATGCGACGGAGCCGGTCGGTGTACCTTCCACTCAAAACCATCTTCGGACCCTGAGCGGTCGCGAGCACAATCACGTACGCCTCGCCGATTGCTTGGTCCCCCTCACCATCCACACAAACGTTGCTGACGAGGTGGCGGATGCCGGGCAACATCTTGGAGACCTGGGCGCCGAACTCAGCGATCGCGTCGCGACCGACACGCTCGCCAGTCCCTGTGACCAGCCGGGCGTCCTCGGTGAAACACGAACCAAAACGCTCACCCTCGCCGCGATCACCAAAATGACAGTAGGCCGCATACAACTGCTGGATCGCGGCAAGATCACCCGGGTTCATGTTTCTCCTGACTTCGTGGGTGGTTAGTCGATGAAACGAATCGGCAGGCTCTCTAGGCCCAAATGTTGGCCGATGATCAACTTCTCCGGCCATCGTGGTTCGCCGCTGAACTCAAAAGGCGGGCACTGCTCGACGAGGGCCTCCAGCGCGATCCGCATCTCGGCACGAGCCAGGTGAGCACCCGCACACACGTGCGCCCCAAACCCGAAAGCCAAGTGCTGACGCGCGTTTTCGCGGTCCGCGCGAAACGTGTCCGGATCATCGAATCGCTCCGGATCGCGGTTCGCCGCACCAAACATCAACGCAACCTTGTCACCCGCCGCGATAGTCGTCCCGCGGACCTGCGTCTCCTGGGTGGCCGTACGGAAGAAACTATGCACCGGCGGATACACCCGCAACGTCTCCTCGACGACCGTCGGGATCAACCCACGATCCCCCCGAACACGGTCCTGCAACGCCCGATCCCGCGCCAACTCGAACACCAACGCCGCCAGGCCATGCGCGGTCGTCATATAACCCGCCACCACATACGCCGTCAAAAACCCGTGCAACTGCGCGTCGGTAAGCGGCTCACCACCGATCTCGGCATTGACAATCGCGGTCAGCTTGTCGTCACGCGGGTTCTCCCGCCGATCCTTGATCGCCCCGGCAATCAACGCCTGCAAATCTGCGCCCGCGGTGGGGTCATTCGTCTCGCTAAACCCCGCCGCCGAACGATCGACACAGCCCCGCACCTGCGACCGGAAGGTGTCATCAAACCCGATGATCTCACCGACCACATCGATCGGCAGGCGCGCCGCGAAACGCTCAACGAAGTCGCCTCCCCCACTCGCGCGGAACTCAGCAAGCAACTCCCCCACCCGGGCACGAATATAAGGCTCAAACAACCGCACATTACGAATGTTCAACAACCCCATGTACAGGTCACGTATCGCCGAGTGAAACGGACCCTCCAGCTCCAGCGGGATGACCGGGTCACCCGGATGCCCCGGAAGGAAAACCCCCTCCGCAGAGGTGAAGACCTCCGGCGCCAACTCCGCTGTCCTGATGTCCTCGAGATGGGTCAGCATCCAATAACCGCCATGGGCGTCGGTCCTGGCGACGCCCTCGACCTGCTGCAAGCACCCGTAGACACCGGACACCGTGTTCACACCTAAACCAGGATCATGATGGTCAAAACGGTTCACCAACCGCGCCACCTGATCCTCGGTCCTAGCAGGACAATCCGTCACCGAAACTCCTTCCGTCCAGCGGACCAACCCCACAGGTCATCCACCACCACCACAGGTCACCATCGTCACAGCCACCACCCACGCTCAACAGGTACCGATCCCACCCGGAACACCACAAACCCCGGATCAACCGCCACCGGTAGGCAGCACGACTCGACGCCGACCTAGCGGGCTGGTTGGGCGCTACACCCAATCGCGTAGTACGGCTTCGGTGTCCGCCCCGGGCTCCCCCGGCGGCTGAGGAACCGACGGCACGGTGCGGGAGAAGCGCGGCGCGGGCATGGGCTGCAGGTGGTCACCGTCGTGGTAGAACGTGCCCCGCTCAGTGACATGGGGTTCGGTTTCGACCTCAGCGAACGAGAGCACCGGCGTCACGCACGCGTCGCTGTCGGCGAACACCTTGGCCCAATGGTCGCGATCCTTCGACGCGAACGCCCCGCCGATCTTGGCGCGCAGCTCTGGCCAGCCGCTGACATCGTTCTGATCAGGCAGGCCAGCGGCCTGCAGGCCAAGCCCGTCGAGCATGGCCGCATAGAACTGCGGCTCGATGGGCCCGACTGCGACGTAACGGCCGTCGGCGCAGGTGTAAGTGTCGTAGAAGGGCGCACCACCGTCGAGCACGTTGGTGCCCCGCTCATCAGACCATCGGCCGCTGGCACGCAGCTGCCAAATGATCTGGCTGAGCACGCTGGAGCCGTCAATCATCGCCGCGTCAACGACCTGACCCAGGCCCGAGGTCTGCCGCTCCCACAGCGCGGAAAGAATCCCAACGAGCAAGAAAAGCGAGCCGCCACCGAAGTCGCCGGTCAGGTTCAGCGGCGGGACGGGTCGTTCCTCTGCGCGCCCAATCGAGTGCAGCACACCGTTCAGCGAGATGTAGTTGATGTCGTGGCCGGCCTGAAGACGACGCGGTCCGGTTTGACCCCAGCCCGTCATCCGCGCGTAGACCAAACGTTTGTTGACCGTTGCGCAGTCCTCGGGGCCGAGGCCCAAGCGTTCGGTGACACCGGGCCGAAGGCCTTCGATCAACACATCGGCCTTGGCGACCAGCCGCAACACCAGGTCGCGACCCTCGTCGGTCTTGAGGTCGGCGGCCACCGAGCGACGATTGCGCAGGGTGGCGTTTCTGCTGCCCTTCGGTATCCCACCGGGCTTCCCTGGCCGCTCGACGCGAACGACGTCGGCACCGAGGTCACCGAGGATCATCGCGGCGTGTGGGCCGGGGCCGATGCTGGCCAGTTCGAGAATTCGCAATCCGTGCAGTGGTCCGGCCATCGAGTTGACGTCCTCCATAGTTGACTGTTGACATAGCTTGCTTGCGGCACGAGGGCATTCAGCCGCCCGCCATCGACCTGCCAGATCGAGGGTGCAGAAACAGCGACGATCGACTCCGGAGGCGAGACGTATCCGAACATCGACGCCCTGATGTGCTCAGCGGAAACCCTAAGGCGCGCTGCGGGTCCGAATGATCCCGTTGGCAGGTAGAAGTAGCACCAGTTCACATCTTTGCCGCGAGCGTGGGTCCACCTGTTTGCTAGTGATGCAACCTTAGGGCTAGCTGCTTTGTCGGCTATGGGATTCCGGCTTGGCCTCTGGACTTCCGGTTGCGCGGCCGCAGCAGTGGCGGTCCGTATCCGTGGGCTGGCCAGAAGGCAATCGATGACCCGCCTTACGGATTCGTCGAGGCGTGGGTGTCAGCACAGAAGTGTCACCCCGCCCCGAGCAGAGTGCCGCCAGGAGAGCAGGAGAGGAAGCTATGAGCGACGAGATGACGAGAAATCAACGGCGACTTGGCATCACGACCACCTCGCCGCCCCCGCCTCGTTGGACGAGCCTCGGCCGGCGACGGCACCACGGAGGATTCTGACCTTGAGGCGTTCTGGCAAACCCATCAGCGTGGCGGTCATCGGTGCCGGCTTTGGAGGCATCGCTACCGCGGTCATGCTGAAGCGCGCCGGCTTCAGCGATTTCACGGTGTTCGAGCAGCTGGACGGGCCTGGCGGCACCTGGCGGCGCAACACCTACCCTGGCTGCGAGGTCGACCTACACGTGCACCTCTACTCGTTCTCCTTCACGACCTACGACTGGTCCAGCACTCACGCCAAGCAGCCCGAGCTCCTGCAATACGCCGAGGACGTCATCGACAAGATGGGCGTCCGCGACCACTTCCGGTTCTCCACCCGTATCGAGGCTGTGAGCTGGAACGAAGACACCGCCACCTACACGGTGCGCACCGCCGACGGCGACGAGCACGATTTCAACGTGGTGGTGAGCTGCCTGGGTCTTCTAGACGACCCCAAGTACCCCGAGTGGCCGGGGTTGGATACGTTCCAGGGCACGTCATTCCATACTCAACACTGGAATCACGACCATGAGCTGACCGGTAAGCGGGTCGCGATCGTAGGCACGGGCTCGACGGCTTGCCAGGTTGTGCCCGCCATCGCCGACGAGGTCGAGCACCTCTACGTGTTTCAGCGGGAGCCGGGTTGGATTATGCCAAAGGGCGAGCGGCCGTTCACCGAGGAAGAGCGGACGCGTTACCGCAGGCAACCAATCCTGCAGACCTATCAGCACTACAAGTTGCTGTTCAAGAGCTCGTTCAACCGGTTGGCCAAGGCGTACGACGCAAGCAGCGACGCACAGCCAGAAGTGCGTGGGATGTGCGAGAAGTTCATCGAGTCGCAGATCTCTGACCCGGACTTGCGCAAGGCGGTGACACCGGACTTCCCATGGGGTTGCAAGCGACCGGTGTTCGCGACGACCTACTACGCGGCGTTGACACGCGACAACGTGACGCTGGTTCCGCGTGCGGTCATCGAGGCCAACGAATCCGGGGTCGTCGACGCCGACGGGATGAGCTACGCCGTCGACATCTTGATCTTCAGCACCGGATTCCGCACCACAGAGTTCCTCGCCGACCTCGAGGTAACCGGACCCGGCGGCGTCCGGCTGCACGACGCCTGGCGTGACCGGCCGCGCGCATTCCTCGGAATCAACGTCGCAGGGTTCCCCAACTTCTTCATCCTCTATGGGCCGAACACTAATGGCGGCTCGATCATCCACCAGCTCGAGTGCCAGGCAAACGTGCTGGTAGGCGCCCTGAAGCGGATGCGGCGCCGCGGCGCCCGAATGGTCGGCGTCACCCAGCCGATGATGGACCGCTACGTGCGCTGGATCGACAAGCAGCTCGCCGCTCACTACTCGGCGACAGCCCAGTCGAACTGCCACAACTACTACTACACGTCGACCGGCCGGAACGTCACCCAATGGCCCGGCAGCATGGTGAAGTACTACGTGGTGACCAGAGCGCTGCCGCGCCTCGCACTCCGTTTCGGCAAGAGCGCGACCAAGCCGGCAACGACCGGAGGCGATGATCTCGCAGCTCGACGGCAAGTTCGTACCCAGGGATGAAGATTCTGTCCGCGGCGGTTGCCGTCGTTCAGGTCCGGAGCTGACAGGAGTCAGAATGTTGCGTGCCGATCACCCAAATGCCATGTGGCTGGCCGATCTTTACCGTGCCGATGGGGAAGCCCCTGACGATTCTCGACGCGTGGCGGACGCAGTGCAGCGAATGTCCCCGGACTTCGTGATTCACACTGGGGGGTCCGGCTCGCGACGACCGGCGGGCTCGACTTCACGCAAAACTACGCGCGCCGCCGAACAGAACTGGGAGGCCCAGTTCCAGTCGAGATCTATCAAGTTCTCGCCGACGACAGTTTCGCGATCATATACGCCAGATTCCGCATCGAACGCGACGGCGAGGTGTGGGAAATGCCAGCAATGGGGGCGTTTCGCTTCGAGGACGGCTTGGCAGTTGAACACTGGGAAATTGGCGACGGGAACAGATGGGACGCGTTCTATCTGGAAGCCAAACCGGCAGCGCAGGGGCAGACAGCATCTGACTACTGGAGCGCATCCTGACGGTTGTCGTTGATCATCGATGCCGTCACCGCACCGGGTGTAGAGACGGTGAAGCGTCTGCCATGAGCTGCCCCGCTACCGCGGCTTTGCTAAGCGGTAGCGCTTCCACCAGTCGACCTGTGGCCATCGGCGGCGACCCAGCGCGACCATCACAGCCCGGGTCGCCGGTAAACCGCGCGCTACCAAGCCCCGCGGCCCCCAACCCCCGCAGCGTGAACTCTGCGAGAAAAACCCCTGCGTCATCGGACGCCGGCGCGAAATCACTCGCTGACCGCGTGGCATCGAACGACCTGGAGCCACCCCGCCCGCGTTCAACTGGAGCGTGGCACGCGGGAGTTGAGCATTACGCCGTCCGGCGCCCTCTGTGGGGTAACGCTTTCTTCCCACCGCTCCGACAGGCTCTCGGCGGCCAAGGTGTGCATTTTCTCAAGACGCGCGCGAGCGGCGGCAGCCTTTCCTTCGCTCAGGAGGGTCAGGGCCTCAATCCAGCCAGGAATCAAGACATCAGTCAGCAACTCACCCGGGCTAAGCGTGAGGAGTTGATCGATCCGCTGCATCGACGTCCGAATCGCGGTGCTCAATTCCGTATTACCGGCGGCGCTAGCGATCTCGTGGCTAACCTCTGTTAGCAACGAGACGGCCTTGTCAGGTGTCTTTTTTACCAGGCGCGACGCACGAACAACCTTCGCGAGCAGCGCTGACCACTGCTCAACTTCGAGCCGGCGTGAAGCGCGCTTGACGGCGGCCGTCATCAGGATGCCGATCAGCTCTGTTAGCTCGATCGCCTTGGTCTGAGTCAGCATCGCGACGCGCCGTCGCTTGTTGGGCAACGATACGATCAACCCCTCGGCGATCAGCTGTGAGACAGCCTCACGAATTGGCGTGATACTGACATTCAATCGTTCTGCCAGCTCAGCGTCAGTGATCGGTTGGCCTGGCGCAAGTTTGCCGGTGGTAATGTCCTCCCGTAATTTCGCAGTCACTGCCTCGCGCCGGTTCAGCGGGACCACAAAAGGGCTGGGCGTAGTCATCTGCCGTCTCCTCTCCGTGGGATCCAACGTCAGCGAGCATTCTGAATTACCGTGCGAAGCGCTGCCGCGCATCTCTTTGCGATCACGAACACTACCGGCAATGCGACGCGCAGCGCGGCGTTCGGCCGGCGCGGAACGCCATCATGTGCCGGCGCAAGGGATCAACGGGTCGCGACGCACAACTGGTCTGCAGACCGAGACGGCGGCTCCAGACCCGAGTACCACACCCATCCCCTTGACGGGCAGACAGTCGCGTCGAATTATCAGCACGCCGGTGGCTTACCGCCGCGGTAGCGACCACGTTGCACCTCGACGGATCGACCGACACCTCGATACCCATTCGCGCAACGGGTCCGTCCGCAACGAGCCCTCAGCGCAGTCAACCCCCCGACGAGAGCCGCACCAAAATGCCGACGGGTCGACGACACCCAGTCACCCGAATCACGTTGGCAGTCAACGAGTTGATCGTTTGCCGTTTCGGTGCGTCAAACCCCTCGGCGTCGGACACCGGCCTCTAATGTCCTGGCTAATCAACTTCGAAAGTCGGCGCAGTACGGGTCACTGCAGGTCCGCCGAGCCAAAAGCACGTGCAACGCTATCTCCGATGAACCGTATGCCATCCTCACTTCCGGGAAGAACGTTGACGAAGGTGAGGAACCCATGCATCTGGCCAGCAAAGCGCTTGTGTTTGACGTCAACGCCTGACTCCACCAAACGCGTCGCGTACGCCTCTCCTTCGTCACGAAGTGGGTCGTATTCAGCAGTGAGCACTACCGCTGGTGGCAGTCCGGCCAAGGATTCCGCGCCCAGGGGGCAAGCCTGGATTGTGGTGCGCCGCCGGGAAGAATCAGGTAGGTAGTGGTCCCAAAACCACATCATTGCCTCGCGTGTCAAAACTAATTGGTTCTCGGCAGCGCAGTACGAGGGTGTGTCAAAGTCGGCATCTGTTACCGGATAGGCCAAGATCTGCATTGAGATGGCCGGGCCCCCAAGTTCTTTGGCCCGGATTGCAGTGACGGCGGCGAGATTGCCGCCGGCACTGTCTCCTGCTATCAACAATGGCTTCGATGACGATCCGGTCAAGTAGTCCATGCGTTGCGCCACCCATTTAAGCGCGGCAAACGCGTCCTCAACTGCTGTTGGGTAAGGGTGCTCTGGCGCTTTGCGGTAGTCCACGAGGACGACCGTGCATCGAGTCGCCTCGGCGAGTTTTCTTCCGAAAGTGTCGAATTCGTCAATAGTGCCCGTCACCCAGCCGCCGCCGTGAAGGTAGACGATTGCAGCCTCTGGATCTGACGTCGGCCGAAGGGCGCGTACGCGAAACTCACCACCACAGCTACTGCGCAGAACTGAATCATCGACTGACTTCATCTCCGGTCCGCGCCCATAGATGTCTTTGATCGCCGCGCCCATGTCGCGCGCCTGCTGTGGACTGAGCTGCCAGATTGGCGGTATCCCCGATTCAGCCAAGTGGTTCATCAGTGCCGTGGATGCCTCATCGAGCGTCACGGATATCCCTCTCAGTCCGGTTCATGCGCCGAAACGACTCGGCTGTCTGGAGTGTTAACATAGTCTGCAGTATGCAGCGATTCAAGGAGGTCGACGTGGCCTTCCATTGGGCTCCTCGGGGCGATGAGATCGAGTGTCGGCCACCACAGCTGGCATCGCGGGCCTAATCAAGACAATTATGTGCCTGAAGAACAAGGCGGTTTCCGCGACTCTCCACTTCACGCGCCCGAGTCCGGAGCTGCATCCGGATCAGACCTCGTTCGCCCGTCCGGCAACCCGACTGCGGTTCGCGAGGAATGGGACGGAATCCAACGCCCCGGGGGCAGCTCGTTCGGGGTGGGCGGCACCCACGCACATATCGTCATTGAGGAAGCGCCCCAGCTACTGCCCATGCCCCGCAGGTGCTGATGCCGTCGGCGAGCACCTCTGCGGGCACTCGACCAGACAGGGTCAACTCTGGCGACCGCGTTGGCCGACAGCCGCGGATACCCACATGCGGAGGGGCGAGCTGAGGGGACGCTCAATGAGCAACGCACAGAACAACTTCGACAAGGCGATCGTCGTCGTGTCGAGCAGCCATGCGCAGTACCTGATGCCGTTGATCGCACTGGAGGCCATCACGTTCGCCGCGATGTCGACGGCATTTCGGGCGGCGACCGACTCGGTGGAGGGCATCAACCGTCGGTTCAGATCCATGCCGATCGCGCCGTTTACGCCGGTGGCGGCGCGTATTTCGGCTGCGGTATACCGGTGCACGACCCCCGCTCGGCGTCGACGCAGTGGCAGACGCACTCGACGTGACGCGGAAATCCGATCCAACTTAGGCCGGTCACCTCGAGCAAACGGACGGCAGCCGCCGCCGGATTGGCACCGAAGACCTTTCCCACCTCGCGATCTGGATAGTCGACGATGACGACCGTCCAGACGCATACATGACGCTCGTCAACTCCCCAGCCGGATAAGAACCTGCTCGTGAGCGACCGCGACACAGCGCTTGAGTCGTTCTGACGCGCACAAGCACACACAAACGATCACCCTCAGGAAAGCCGGTCATACCAGTGGAAACGCTTCCATCCGCCAACAACGCCCAACCCAACCACGCCACCTCCTACCCGCCGCCCGCCGAGTTCGCCGCTCGGGCCAATGCGGGTGCTGACCTGTACCGCGAGGCCGACGCCGACCGGTTGGCGTTCTGGGACAAGCAGGCCCAGCGATTGTCGTGGGCGACGCCGTTCCTCGACGTCCTAGACTGGTCGGACGCTCCAGTGGCCAGGTGGTTCATCGGCGGCAAGCTCAACGTCGCCTACAACTGCGTCGATCGTCACGTCGAGGCGGGCAACGGCAGTCGGGTGGCCGTCCACTGGGAGGGCGAGCCGCTCGGAGACTCCCGGAGGATCACCTACTCCGAGTTAAAGGCCGAGGTATGCCGGGCCGCTAATGCGTTGACCGACCTTGGCCTGGGAGCAGGTGACCGGGTGGCCATCTACATGCCGATGGTCCCGGAGGCGATCGTGGCCATGCTCGCCTGCGCCCGACTCGGTGTCATGCACTCGGTGGTGTTCGCGGGATTCTCCGCGGGAGCCCTACGGGCACGCATCGAGGATGTCGAACCCAAACTGGTCATCACCACCGATGGCCAGTTTCGGCGAGGCAACGTCGTATCACTTAAGGACGCCGCCGACATCGCGGTCAAAGATCAGCCCTCGGTATGGCACGTGCTGGTCGTGCGGCGCACGGGCATCCAGACATCTTGGACCGCCGGACGCGACGTCTGGTGGCACGATGTCGTCGACAGCGCGTCGTCTGAGCACACCGCCGAGGCGTTCCCCGCCGAGCAACCGCTCTTCGTGCTGCATACGTCTGGAACCACAGGTAAGCCCAAGGGCATCTTGCACACAAGCGGTGGATATCTCACCCAGGCGTCGTACACCCACTTCAACGTGTTCGACATTAAACCCGACACCGATGTGTACTGGTGTACCGCCGACATCGGTTGGGTCACCGGGCACAGCTACATCGTCTATGGCCCTCTTTGCAACGGAGTGTCGCAGGTCGTCTACGAAGGCACGCCCAACTCACCCAGCGAGCACCGACACTTTCAGATCATCGAAAAGTATGGTGTCACCGTTTATTACACGGCCCCCACGCTGGTCCGAACCTTCATGAAGTGGGGCCGCGAGATTCCTGATGCGCATGATCTGACTAGCCTGCGATTACTAGGATCGGTCGGCGAGCCCATCAACCCCGAAGCGTGGCGCTGGTATCGGGATACCCTGGGCGCCAACGAGATCCCAGTCGTCGACACCTGGTGGCAGACGGAGACAGGTGCAATCATGATTTCGCCGCTGCCGGGTGTGGCGGCCGCCAAGCCGGGTTCGGCGATGACACCGCTGCCTGGCATCTCGGCCAAGATCGTCGACGGCGACGGTAAGCAGCTCGAACCAGCTGCGGACCACGGCGAACAGCCCAGCGGCTACCTAGTGCTCGATCAGCCGTGGCCGTCGATGCTGCGCGGCATTTGGAACGATCCCGAGCGCTTCAAGGAGACCTACTGGTCGCGATTCGCCGACCAGGGCTGGTACTTCGCCGGAGACGGGGCGCGATACGACGCCGACGGCAACATTTGGGTGCTTGGCCGCATCGACGACGTGATGAACGTGTCGGGCCACCGCATCTCCACCGCCGAGGTGGAGTCCGCGCTCGTCGGGCACTCGGGAGTGGCCGAGGCTGCCGTCGTC
Source organism: Mycobacterium sp. IDUB_19 (assembly GCF_055419445.1). Taxonomy (NCBI): domain Bacteria; kingdom Bacillati; phylum Actinomycetota; class Actinomycetes; order Mycobacteriales; family Mycobacteriaceae; genus Mycobacterium; species Mycobacterium sp. IDUB_19. The sequence continues at coordinate 115,899 of NZ_JBVAXR010000011.1, forward strand.
GGTGCCAGCGACGACACGACGGGACAGGCAATCTGCGCGTTCGTCATTCTGCTGGCCAGCCACGCCGATGGCGGAACAAGCATGGTCGAGGAACTGCGCGCCCAAGTGGCAAAAGAGATCTCGCCGATCGCCCGACCGCGGGAAATCCACGTCGTGCCCGGTTTACCAAAGACCCGCAGCGGCAAGATCATGCGCCGGTTGCTGCGCGACATCGCCGAGGGTCGGGAGCTCGGCGACACGTCAACCCTGGTAGACCCTAGTGTCTTCGAGGCGATCCGGCTCCGGAGGTCCTAGCGATGTCTACCTACGTTCTGGTACACGGCGGCGGGCTTGGCGGTTGGTGTTACCAGCCGGTCGCCAAACTGCTGCGGGCACAAGGACATCAAGTATACGCCCCGACGCTGGCAGGACTCGCGGAGAGATTCCACCTCGTGAGCCACGGCGTGGACCTGACATGCCACATTCGCGAGATCGCCGGGCTGCTGCGCTACGAAGATCTGCGTGATGCCATCCTCGTCGGTCACGGCTCCGGGGGGATGGTGATCACCGGGGCGGCCGACCGCGCCTCTGACCGGGTCGGCCACCTGGTGTACCTCAACTCGGCCATCCCGGCCAACGGCCAGTCGCTATCCGACCTCGCTGCGGTCGTCGGTGCCCTGGGCATGGATGTCGCTACCATCGACGGCGTCGAACTGGGCCTGATTCCGACGCCGAGCCTGATATCCCATCACGGGGTGTCGGACCCAGCGGTGTTGGAGTGGATGGTCCCGCGGCTTACCCCCCATCCGTGGAAGTGCTTTGAACAGCCTCTCGACCTACGAAATGAAGGCGCCCTTGCCGCGATCCCGCAAAGCCACATCATCAGCGGGCCGTCGAGCACTTGCCTGGATATAGAGCATCTGCGCGAGATCGCTGCGGGCCGCGTCTGGCAGCGTGACACCGGCCACGCCGTGATGCTGACCGACCCTGAGTGGCTGGCGGACAAATTGGCAGCGACCGCAGAATGGCTACCGGCGTTTCGCGAAGGGTAACAAGTCGGTGCCACCGCCAACCCGCTCAAGCCCCAGCGGGTTAAACGCGTTAGTTCGCAGCGCAGAATGCCCAGCCACCGATCCACGGCCCGACGCACGCACAAGTCGTTGTGCTCATGTCGATCCGGCCTGTTGAAATCGCCCCGCTACCCACAGACGCGGTCCCAGTGCTCGCGGTGGCGACACGCCTGGGATAGCCGCATGTCCGTGTTGAGCCGCGAGCCTTCGTGGACTATGGTTAGGAACAAGAATTCGCATTCCGGTTCGCGCGGCTAACGTCGCTGCGGGCGGCGCCATTGAGGCATTCGCGAAAGGAAGTGGCGATGGCGCAAGGCGCACCGTCGGGACTTGCCAGAGATAGTCGGCCAACTCACCGACCCAATCCCGGCGGGCCTACAGGCTCATGGGCAGTGACGCCCGGGCAGGCGGAGTCAGCATTCCACCCGCCGCAGCAGGCGCGCAGTCGCGCAGCCCTGCAACGGTTACTTGCCTCGGCCGAATACGTCCTCGTTAACGAGGGGCTCGAAGAGCTCACGATCGCGCGCGTCGCTGAACACGCCGGAGTCTCCATCGGCGGCGTCTACCGGCGATTCGCAGGCAAAGAGCAACTCATCGAAGCCGTGAAACAAGCATTCGTGGAGCAACTCGAACAACGCGTCGCCGCAGCACTCGACACGGCGGAGTTGTCGGTGCGTGGTGTTGTCAACGGCTTCACCACGGCGCTAAGCGAAACCCTCAACGACAGGGGCCGCCTCATACCCGCCGTCCTGGCAGGTGGACACGGACCCGATGCCTCAGAGCAAGGACTGCGCACTCTCACCAGCTTGCAGCAGCGGTTTCTCGACGCTGTAGCACCTCACCAGGAACAGATCCAGCACGGAGATCCCATGGCGGCGCTGAACATTGCCTTTCGCACTGTGATCGGGGCCGCGGCGCACCGTGCCGCGATATCGCCGTGGTTTCCTGACGGCATGACGTGGCCACAATGGGGCCACGAAATCGCCAACATGATCACCGCTTATCTGACCGCCGAGTGTCAAACCGTGTGTTCCGCAACGCAATAAGAAGCACGCGGTATCGGCTCTGGTTGTTCTGCAGACCCGTCATGAGGACGGGAGGTCACATCAAAGGAGTTCACATGACCACCGTGGCGTTAACCGCCCTAGCTTCGGCCAAGCCCTTAGTAAGGCCGCTAGCCGCTGTCCTGAGGGCCTCGGTCCTGCTGGTCATTCTGTGATCGCCTTCGCTGTGCCTGCGCCGGAATCTGCTCGGCATCACGTTGCGATCGCGGCCATTAAACGACCCGCACGGATCACCGAATTGCGCAAGACTGCAAGTAAATTCACGATGTGTCACGATACGGTCGACACCGACGCGTCGACCGCGATCCCCCACGATGAGTTCTGTAGCACATTCGTCTTTCGCTCAACCGCCGATGTCGACATTCACTACGCAACCATGGGCAAGTTCAGTCGTGGCGGCAACGACACCGTCGATAGCGACAGAATCGGATTGGATCACCGGCCGATGGATGTCCCAAAGGCTGCTGAGGGCAGGGGTTCTCATGCTGAGTAGGGCCAGGCAGTACTGGCTGCCACTATTGGTCGTGGCTGCAATCGCGCTAGGAGGATTCGTGGTCTACCGGATGCATCGAGTTTTCGGGTCTGATAACGAGATCACCCGGGAAGGCTCCGGGATCACCAATGACGCCAAGCCGATTAACCCGAAGCGGATAACCTATGAGGTGTTCGGGCCGGCAGGCGACGTCGCCACTATCAATTACCTTGATCTGTCGGCGAATCCGCGCAGCCTCAAGAAGGTGCCGCTTCCCTGGTCGCTGACGCTGACGACGACCGCGCCGGCGACCGCTCCCATCCTTCTTGCTCAGGGCAGCGCCCAGACCATCGGCTGCCGCATCAGCGTGGACGGCAACGTCAAAGACGAGAAGTCCGCGCACGGCGTGGACGCTTTCACCTTCTGCCAGGTGAAGTCGGCATGAGCACCGACCTCAAGGGCGCTCGGCCGATCATCCCCCGGTTCATTCACAGGTTGGCAGTACCGATCCTGCTGGGATGGGTAGGACTGGCCGTGTTGCTCAGCGTGGCCGTGCCCTCCTTGGAGCAAGTGGGAGAAGAACACTCAGTGTCGGTGAGCCCTTCCGATGCCCCCGCGATGCAGGCCCTGAAGCACATTGGCCGGGTTTTTCAGGAGTCCAATTCCGACAGCTCGGCGATGGTGGTGTTCGAAGGTGACCGGCCGCTAGGAGGTGAGGACCACCGTTATTACGCTGAGCTGGTCAACAAATTCAAAGCTGACAAAACCCACATCGAGCACGTTCAGGATTTCTGGGGAGACCCGCTGACCGCGGCGGGAGCACAAAGCCCCGACGGCAAGGCTACCTACGTGCAGCTCAGTTTGGCCGGCAACCAGGGTCAACCTTTGGCCCACGACTCCATCGCCTCAGTTCGCCAGATCATCGCCAGCACACCATCTCCGCCCGGCCTGCATGTCTATGTCACCGGCGCGACTGCGCTGGACGCCGATCGCCACCAAGTTGGGGATAAAAGCGTGAAACTGGTCACCGCCATCACGCTGTTGGTGATCTTGGTCAGCCTCTACATCGTGTATCGCTGTGCCACAACAGTGGTGTTGGTCCTCATCATGGTGGTCCTGCAACTGGTGGCAGCCCGCGGCGTCGTCGCTGCCCTCGGCCATTACAACATGATCAGCCTGTCGACGTTCTCGGTGAACATCCTGACCGTGTTGGGCATCGCGGCCACAACCGATTATGCGATTTTCATTCTGGGCCGCTACCACGAGGCACGCAACGCCGGTGAGGACCGCGAATCTGCCTTTTACACCATGTATCGGTGCACCGCGCATGTCATCCTCGGTTCGGGCCTGACGATCGCCGGCGCAGTGTTTTGCCTGTTTTTCACCCGGCTGCCCTTTTTCCAAACGGCCGGTGTGCCGATGGCGACCGGCATTGTGGTGGCGGTGCTGACATCGTTGACTCTGGTCCCGGCGGTGCTGGTGATCGCGACCCGGTTTGGGCGCCTCGAGCCTAAACATGTTGCACGGACCCGTGGTTGGCGGCGGATCGGGACGGCTGTGGTCCGTTGGCCTGCCCCCATTCTGGCGGCGGCATGCGCGCTGGCGCTCGTTGGTCTGCTCGCGCTGCCCGGCGTGAAGGTCAATTACAACGAACGCCGATACATGCCGAAAAATATTGCAGCCATGCAAGGTTTCGCCGCCGCGGACCGGCATTTCTCCCAGGCTCGGATGAATCCGGAAGTCCTGATGGTGCAAACCGATGAGGATCTTCGCAATCCCGCAGACATGCTGATCATCGAACGCATAGCCCGCAACGTCTTTCATACTCCCGGTATCGCGCGGGTGCAGACCATCACCCGGCCGTTGGGAACCCCGATTGACCACTCCTCCATTCCGTATCAGATCGGCATGCAGGGTGTAAGCCAGCAATTGACGCGCGACTACATGCAGTCCCAGATGGACGACATGGTGTTTATGGCCGACCAGATGAACGCGATGATCACCACCATGGAAAGCATGATCGGCATCATGAAAGAGATCACCGGCATCCTCCATAACATTGTCGGGCAGATGAAGACCATGGTCGCCGAAATGAACGAATTGCGTTACCATATAGCCGATTTCGATGACTTCCTTCGCCCGGTCCGCAGCTACTTCTACTGGGAGAAACACTGTTTCGATATCCCGGTGTGCGCGGCGCTGCGGTCAGTCTTCGACACGCTCGACGGCGTCGACGAGCTCAGCGACGCGATCGGGGAATTGGTGCCCCAGATGGACAGGCTCGACGCGATCATGCCGGAAATGCTGAAATTGCTGATACCCATGGTCACGATGATGAAGTCGATGCACACCATGATGCTGTCGATGCATAGCACCATGGCCGGACTGCAGGACCAGCAGGCAGGTGCGGCCAGCAAAGGCAACCCCATGGGCCAGGCCTTCGACACCTCCAAGAACGACGACTCGTTCTATCTGCCGCCGGAAGTCTTCGACAATGCCGACTTCACACGTGGCATGACCATGTTCATCTCACCGGATGGAAAATCGGTGCGCTTCATCATTACTCACCTCGGTGAACCCGCCACTATCGAGGGCATCGGTCACGTTCAGGCGATCCGCAACGCCACCTTCGAAGCCATCAAAGGCACCCCGCTGGAAAATGCATACATCTACATCGGCGGCACCGCCGCCATCGCCAAGGACATGAAAGAGGGATCCACCTACGACCTGATGATTGCCGCCGTAGGAGCACTGATACTGATCTTCGTCGTCATGCTGGTCTTGACCCGCGCCGTGATCGCCGCAGCAGTCATCGTCGGCACCGTCGTACTCTCCCTCGGCGCGTCGTTCGGAATGTCGGTGTTGATGTGGCAGTACATCCTCGGCATCCAATTGCACTGGATTGTCATGGCGTTATCGGTGATCATCCTGCTCGCGGTCGGGTCGGACTACAACCTGCTCTTGGTATCGCGGTTCAAAGAAGAGATCGGCGCCGGCATCAAGACCGGCATCATCCGATCCATGGCCGGCACCGGCGCCGTGGTCACCTCGGCCGGCCTGGTGTTCGCCTTCACGATGATCTCCTTCAGCGTCAGCGCGCTGCTCACCCTCGCCCAGGTCGGCACCACCATCGGAATGGGCCTGCTGTTCGACACCCTGGTCGTTCGGTCCTTCATGACACCAGCAATCGCCGCGCTTCTCGGCCGCTGGTTTTGGTGGCCGCTACAAGTACGCACCAGGCCCCTGCCAATCCCAACTGCGCCCCAACACCACCACATCCCAGCATTAGTGGGCTCTTAGCCTCGATCTATCGACCGGCTGGCGATGGCTAGGAGGGGAGGTCGGGCCGAGTTCCGTTTGAAGGGGATGAATGATTGGAGTTGCTACCAGCGCCGGTCACGTCAAAAGGCAACTGCCGGTGTGTCTTTCGCCTAGGCTCGGGGGCGGTTGTGCCGTGTTCGATTCTTCCAGCTCCAGATGACGCATAACCTCACGGCACCCGGGTCACGTTCAAACGATGCTCGAGCCGTCGCAAGTACGCGCGGCCGACACCGCGCAAGTCACGTCCACGCTTTCGCAGCGCTTGACGACGACACCTGCTGTAACCAAGCGCATTCTCGGTTCCTAGCACCAACATCTAGCCACAGCGGCCAGCCTCAGACGGCAGTCGAATCCACTCGTGTGCGGCCCCTTTTAGGCATCCTTTTGCGCCACAGCACTAGGGTCGGCGTCCTGCAGCGCGGTGCCCGCGACCACTTGACCCCAAGGGCGGCCAGCGGCGAATTGTGGCACGCCATAGCTCGCTTCACCTATGCCCATCACCATCACGGTAACTACTGCCTTTGCTCGGCCGCGGCCCTTGCCTTAACGAACCGCTGAGACAACCGACGCATTCGAATCATCAGCTGCGCCGACGGGCTACCGGTTCCGTCGAGGTAGGAGGCCAGGTCCTCGGGTGCCACGCCGATGCGAGCCGCGAATTCCCGCTGTCCCAAGCCAGACCATTCGATTACGTGTCGAACCTGGCGGGCCACCTCGGCGCGTTCGTTCGCTTCGAGGCGGGTGCGGGCGCGCACCACCACCTCCCAAAGCGCTTCGGCAATGCTGCATGGACGCGTGCCCTGGCGGACTTCCTCGATCTGACGCGCGGTGCGCCCGTATGGGTCGCGCTTCAACGCAGCGGCAATGCACTTCCAAGTATCGATATCACCGTCGTCTAGGGCCGAGCGGATGTCGGCGGTCGACCAGAATTCCACCGGCTGATCGGGCTCGTCGGAGCGCTCGTCTGCGGCGGGCGGCCGGGCCGACGGCACGGGGCGTCCTTCAGTTGCCAACGTGATCTCGCCTTCCCCCAACATCGCCGCAGCCACTGATCCCCACACCGGCGCAGCCCAGAACCTCCGCCGACATCAGCACCGAATGATCGGCCCGCGCCATGATTATCCGATGGGTCAACCGGTCATTCGTCGGCCAACTGCGGTGTGAAGATCGGTGTTCGTATATTAGAGGATGCGGATAGTGCGCCAAGATTCCGAGATAGTACTGTCACTACTATCTAGACCCCGCGTGCCTAGCGGCCCTACTATTCATCGAGCATTTCTTTACGTTTATCGAGCATTCGTTACCTCGTGTGGCGCTGACCAGACCCAGTGCCCACTCCAACCAGATTCGGGCTGCCTTGCAATCAGGCCCGCGATAGTCGGTGCGATCGATCTTGTTGTAGCGAAGCATCATTAGCTCGGCTCGTCGTTATCGCAACCTCCGACCACAGGTCGAAGAAGGCGCCGGTCGTTTCCCGATTATCTTTCCGCATAGCTCAATGAGGTCGGATGTCCAATTGGACACGCAGTGGACATTTCATTTGAGAATTGGACATGGGATTTGAGAACCTGCGGCAGCTCCGCCGATGAATTTCGATTACGTCAATCGCGAGAAGTGAAACTGGTGCGCGACATCAAAGGTCTCGCCGGCCCATTCCGCATCGACAAGTCGCGGTTCGGCCCGCTCAACCAAGCGCACCGCGCGCTCAAGTGCGACGTCCGGGTGCCGCGCCTGCCTCGGCTTATGTTGTGCGAGTTGAAATGTCGGAGCACCAAAGAATGTGACTGATAGCCGGCGGATAACCCGAATCGGCCTCGCGTTCTGCTGAGAGTGACCTTGAGCTGCACCAACGTAATTTGGTCGGCTGGTAGGGAGACAGCCGGGGTATACAGGATTTCCGCCGCGCACGACCCTCGTGCTGAAATGGCATCAGCCAACAACACAGCCATTCGCCCAACGGAGGCTATGGCTACGGACGCGTACTAGCGCGGTTCACGCGAGGGTAGATGAGTCGGGCGATCAAGTTCGGAGCGTCTTCACGCCGCTACATCCCCTTCCATGCCACTCGGGTGCCCAAGAGCACCGTTGCGTCGGCGTGGAACCGCGTTGCGAACACATTGTCGCCGGCAAATCGGAAGCACTCAAGGAGGACCGCATCCTCGATCAGTGCGTCGTCAGTCCAATAGATGCCTCCCGCGTAGGCAGCGTCGAGGAGCTTGAATGACGCCTGCGGCGGATCAGCCTTAGTCACAATCAAGTCGCTGACACCTGTAAGCGTTTTAGGCGGGCCATAAGCGACAAGTTGAGTCATCACAACGGTTGTCACACGGTCGATCTCTTCATTGACTGAATCGAACGCCTCAGCGAAGTAGCGCGCCTGTGGCGAAAGCGCCTCCAGTGCCGCCATAGTGATCGACCGAGCTCGATTCAGCCCCTCGCGTGGATCACCGTAATCCAAGCCCGCCTGTTGAGAAGCATCCGCTGCCCGTCGTGATAACTGCAGTTTCGCCTCGACAAGCTCCTCGCGCGTATGCTCCTCCAGCGCTTCATGCGCCTTCGAGAACGCCTTCCAGGAAGGCAGTTCTCTGAACGCGTTGGCTAGCGCAGTGAAACGATCGTCAGCGTCCACGCCCATCTGGAAGTCACAGTTGGCGGGTCGATCCTGGTACTCGATGCCCGCCCGCAGAAGTTGATCAGCCCACGGCACGGTGAAGTTGTTCATCGCGTGGAACGACTCTTGCGCAAGCTGCGGCGCCGGGATATGCGGGAAGCCCGGAAGCCGCGACCGTATCCACCAGGTGAGGTGAAAAAAGGCCATCTCGACTGCGGCGGAATTAGCTGCAAACTCGCGGTCGCGCTGGCTGACGTCGATGCCCATATGCGGAAAAGCCTTATGGACATGGAAGGGCATCTTCGTAAGCGACTGCGGATCTCGGAGAGCAAGGTAGCGCAAACATGGCGTAGCGTCTTGGCTGTCCAGATCGAATGACAGCTCTTCTCTTACCGCAATCACTTTGCGCGATTGCGACCAGCAATCCGCGAGCGATGCCACAGCGGCCCAAACTTCCTTAGTGCTCATTCGATCTTGTCACCCTTCAATGCCTACCTGAGCCAAGGCATGTCAACGAGCTCATTGATTGCCTTGCGTACATACTCTTTGGCAGTGTCTTCCGGCGACTTTCGTAGTATCGAGTCGACGCTGCCCCAACCGGTGTGTGGGCCTTCCGCGTGCCAGCTGTCGAAGTTGATCACCCGTATCCTCGTCGTGGGCGAGTCTCGCCAAATGATCGGCCAATACGGGTCTTTGTCTCGCCGGCCGGGTTGTATCGCTATATCCAACGACTCTGGCAGTGCTAGAGCCAGAACGCGCTCGTAACAGCAGCTTGGAAAGAGCTCACGTGTAAGGGATTTCACGCGCCTCACCGTTGCGTCCGCATGCTCCGCGACGGCAGCGGCGGCCTGGCTTTCGGTCTCAGGGATTCGCCAACCTACCCGGGTGCCTTCGAGTAGAGACTCAAGCATGTTCTTCCATAGCGTAACCGCGATTCGTAGCGGCCCCCCGCTACTCTCGCTGGCACCGTGTCGAAAGATTAGGGAAGCGACGTCATCCGTCGAAATAAACTCCGACTCGTTCGACACATCTGTAAGTACGAAGATGCGCTGGTCTACAGACTCCGCGATCTGTACCGAGGGCCGCCTGAGACCGGTGTCGCCAAGGACGTTTGATAGTAAACTAGCCACCGCACGTGGTGCATCCGGCGCCAATGGGCCGGCGTCGAACGACGCAACCGATACACTAAGGAAGGGCAACTCTTTAGTTATTAGATCAGCCAATTCCGTTGACACGCCTGACAACTCGGCGAGGAACTGGAGCTGTAGTGAGTCGTTTGTCGTTACAGACTGTGGTAGCGCGAGAAGGCCCTTGTCGACCGCCATGGCAGCAAAGAAATCGGCCAGCGAGTCGTGAACTGGACGCACGGTTTGGTCATAGTTCTCGTAGGTGACGAAGCCGCCCTGCCGTGCGAGGCTCTCAATCACGTCGGGGGCGATGTCCACACTTCGCTCATGAAGCACAAGAGATGACTTCGCCAGCAACTGCCTCCAATCAAACTGGTCGCACTGACGGCGACCACTCCTGAGGAGCTCGCCGAACGCAAAACCGAGAGCAAGCAGACAGAACTGAAGCTCAGTTACCCCGCGGCGGCGAGCCATCTCTTCAGTGAAGACGGCATACATTTGGGCCCGGCTCTTGATATCGAAGCCATACCAGATCAATTCAGCCGCGATCGTGAGCAAGTACGGCACGCAGGACGCGTCTTTGAGTGCGTACATTGCCCGCGCCGAAACTCGATTGACATCGCCGGACTCCGGCGCGCCGATGCGGTTCAGAACATCGGTGACCAGCTCTTCGCGCTGGTCTCGACGAATGCCTCGCAATGTATACGCGCTCTTCGAAACATAATGCGGGAGAATCGAGTTGAGTACAGCCGCGTCACGACCGATGAGGATGGTTCTGCAGGCAGTAGTCGAGTTCACTAGCGGCGCCAACTCGTTCGCAAACGCTTCCCGCTGATCGACCGTCATCTCTGCCGCGCCATCGAACACGACCGTGGCCGTTGGGTCACTGAGAATCGAGCGGCCGATGGAGATACCAACTGGCCGGTCGATAACCGCGGTCACTGCGTTGCTCACCAGGGCTGCCAGTCTGCCCGGGATGAACGCTTCTGCGTTGGCGATCACCAGCGTCCGACCGGCCGCAGCAAAAAGATGTCGCATCTTCGTAGCAGTAGTTGTCTTACCAGTACCCGACTGCCCGCTGATGAGAGCGTGGCCTGCCTGCTCAAGTAAATCGGTGAGAGGTATCGAGTCGTCGTCTTGTATCCCAGCGGCGCGTTCGACCGGCGTGAGCTGGCGACGTAGATCCTCGATGACACTCTTCGCCGTTTCGCGCAGGACGACTGTGTCTCTATACGCGTTCTGAGCCGCCAGATCCCAGTGCTGATCAAGGTCGACTTCGTTGAGGCCGAATAGCTGAGCGACCTCGGCTCGCGTGACTACGCGTTCTGTCGCATCATTTCGGGTGGCCCTGTCGGTCACCAGCAGGTACAGAGCGCCCAGGATGCTGTCGGCTTCGGCTCTTGCATCAGGTCCAGTCCGTGGCATCGGCAGCAGCGACATGGCCTGTTGGCTCCCGGCCGTCAGCAAGCTCGCCGTCGGGGTCGCGTCCACTACGACGCGCACACTGGCCGCTGCGAACAGTTCATTTGACTCGAGGGCACTCTCGGCCAACTTTGCGAGTTGTGTCGGATCGCCGACCGCGGCCTCTTCGAGGGCTCTCTGAAGTTCTCTGCCTTTTGGGCCCAGTCGGCCCCCAAGGCGTAACTCAAGGCCTTGGGGCGGGTGACCAGGCAGTCGACACCACCCCTTGATAATCGGATAAAGATCGCCTGGTGCCCAAGTTTCGTCGAGCTGACGATTCTTGATCTGTAGCGCTTTGAGTGACCCGCCGCGCTCGTCGAGCAATTCGAGGTCGAAGGCATCGACAGCGCTCTCTACGCCGACCGCACACGCGCCAGGGAGGCTGCCGTCAAGAAGTCCCAGACAGATTAAAACGGCGTGCGCTTGCTGGTAGGCGATCCCGGACTGGTTTCCCCACCCTGACACTCGACCTATCCTTCCAAATCGCACCGACAGATGCGCGCGCGGCGTAATCCTTGGCCTACGCGACTCGCGTTCGAGGTATCGCAGTAGTCGGACGTGTCCGATCCGGGTCTTCTATGGTCGAAATATTCAAGTAAGCGTCGGACTGTGGCTATGACCCAATCAGAAGCCGACCAGCACGCCGAACAATTCCTCCTATTCCCCGAAGTACTGGGACGATTGCAGGGTGGTAAACAATCCTGAGTCGGACGCAGCGGCGCCTTACTGGTCGAGCTTGATGCACATCGGAGTCCATCAGCGCGAAGTTCGATTGCGGCCCGACCTCCACGAACTCGGCCTGGACGAAGTCCATCGAGTCTGCTACCGCGCATGGGGGTATAGCAGGGCCGACTTTGAGCCCAACCCCTTCGCATCGGTGACCACAAGCCAATGGCGAGAGACCTGTGCACTCGCCGGATCCATCGCCGAATCACTGATGCTCAGTGCTGCGAGCTACATTGAGGCGACGTGGCATAGCCGAGCGATTTCCGCGCAGACCGAGCCGGCCGGAATGGCACTCGCACAGCGTTACCTCGCTGACACGTCCGTCGACACGGCGGTGAGCGTCGGACATCGTCTAATCAACTTTGTCGCGCGGGTCGCGCGGACCGACCCTGCAACACGCGAACAGTTCGACTCGGTCGAGAAGTTGAAACCACTCGCGGACAATTACGAGCCATTTGTCACCAATCTGCGCGCGGCATGGCTATCGCTCAACGCAGACACAATCCGAGTGTTGCGCAGGACAACACCGGCGATCCATCAGGGTTCTATAGCCGCACTCCACACGCTGGTCTCGAGTCCTGTATGGACAGCAATGTCCACCACTCGGGCCGAGAACTTTCATCGCTGGCGCAAAGAGCATGAATCAGTGCTAGGTGTCGACCAGAACTCTGGAAGAGCAACCGATTATGAAGACCATGCGGGAAACATCATCGGCCGCCGTGTTTCTGCGACACGTCGCCGGCACAGAATTCAGTGATGGGCTAACAGACCGCACAACACAGATCGCCGGCGACGGCGTTCGAGCGATTGCCGAGGCCGTTGATGCAGTGATCACAGATACACTGACCATCTGCGCCAATTGACGGGCGGTTTCGTGCTGATCCTGGATTCCAACGGGAATATCGTCAGCATGGGCGGTATTGGCAACTGAAGGCCCAGCCGAGTCCGGTTGTTGGGAGTTGCATTGCATCTCATTCGAATTTCACGAGCCTGTGCTTGCGCGCCGACTAGGATAAATTTGCCATCGGGACACCCGGTTTAAGCATAGGAAGTTGAAGTTGTGGACCTAGACGCCGTTGAGCTCGCTGGCCGGCTTGCAGCTGATGCCCACGCCGGGCAACTCGACAAGGCCGGGGAGCCCTATGTTGAGCACCTGCGTCGGGTAGCCAGTTATGTCGATCCGTCCGATACCCGCGCAGTCGTCGCGGCACTGCTGCACGACATCATCGAGGACACTTCCACCACGGCTGCACAGCTGTTAGAGCAGCGTGTGCCAGCCGAAGTGGTCGAAGCAGTTCAACTGCTCACACGCAAGCCGGAACAGTTGGCGACGGATTACTACCGCAACATACGCAGTCACGCGTTGGCGCGCGAAGTTAAGCTCGCCGACTTAGCTGACAACACCGACCCGGACCGTCTTGCGCGACTCCCTTATGTCCAGCGCGCTCGGCTCACAGAAAAGTACGGCGATGCTTATGAGGCTTTGGGGGTTGGCTTTGAGGATGGAGACCGTCGACGCGCGCGCGTGATGCGCGTGGTTAAGGGTCGCTGATGCCGAGCGGACCTAACGGGCCCCTGACCGGCGCGGATTTACTGCCAGCCGACCGATCGGACGCACCGGCGCTAGCATGGGAAGCGAAGGCCGATGAAGAGCTAGCTTTAGTTGAGTCGGAACACCCTCAAGTTGCCGAAGCCGCACTCGATGCACTGCGCGACGCTTTACACCACGAGGCGAACATGACTAGTCAACTGCTGGCATCTGTTGGATCCGGACCAGGCACAGTAGTGGCCCTCAAGTGGCGGCTGAAGTCGCCCAGTTCGTTGGCTCGCAAGATCCGTGATAAGGCCGACGCGAAGAGGCTCACACCTGCCGAAGCCGCCAGGGGCCTGAACGACACAATCCGCTACACAGTAGCTACCAAAAAGCAGACCGATCTGATAGCGACATTGAAAACGGTAACCGATACGTTGCGGGCCAACGGGTGGACCGTGCTCGAGGTGGAGGAATCATTCGTCCGGGGTAACCCGTACAAGGGCATCCATCTCACGCTTTCCGGACCCACTGGTCACAGGTGCGAGTTGCAATTCCACACCCAGACCGCATTCGAGCGTAAGGAGCGCGGCCATGCCGACTATGAGAAATATCGGGATGTCGCCCTGTCGTATGAGACGCGTTTAAGTGCCTTCGACAGATCGGTCAAGCTTTGGGAATCTGTCGCCACGCCGCCAGGTTTACGCAAGCTCACGTCGGTGGGCGATGTCCCAGTTCAAACGAAGAAGTACCTTCCACCTATAGATCCAGAGAGGACCGGAAATGGGTGAATTTTACCTGGTCAAAGATGGGCCGCGGACCGTCACTCTAGCCGCCGAGCGTGACGGCGAGCTCTATGCGTTTGTACCCAATGTCAGCTCTTTCGTGTACAGCAAACCCATGTCGGTCGACTTCCAGATTGACCAGGAAATGACCTATGAGCCAGTGGGTGCGGACGCCGCGGCGGACATCGTTCGCGCTGGCTCGATCGGGAAAATCGATGAAGGTGCTAATCAGTTCCTCATCGACCATGTCAGAGCTGAGACTCATCGCATCAGTCCTACAGAGCTTCTGGGTCCTGGCACCTCCGCAGAAACCGGACTGCTGCCGGCGCAAGTCGCTAACGTCATAACCCAGCTGGTCCGGGGGCCGCTAGGTCGATGGATCACTTACGGCACGTACACCCGCTTCGCTCGCCAATTCGCAGCGCAACTGGCGAATGATCTGCGGGATGGGGTCGTGCCGGGGTTCACCGACATGCCACTGCGAGCACGCGTACGACACAACACCGACGACGATCAGATTGTCGAAGTCAGCCGCGCATCTCAACCGATGGCAGCAAGAACCACTCGCACCTCGCCGAGGAAGGCCGTTCCCAAGGTCGCGGCGAAGAAGACCGGCGACAAGTCGCCCGTAAAGGCGGCCCGCGGGAATCAATCCGCGGCCGCGAAAGCCAGTCCACGTGCCAGCGCGAAATCTCGCTGGAAAGCCTGACAGGTCCCGCGACATTTGTCGGCCCTCCCCGCCGCCTCCGGGTCTCGAAAGGACTCGGCACCTCTCGGGTCAAACGGGTGGTCATAGGCTCGAAAGGGTCGTCAGAGCCATTGCCACACGACGTGTTTCGGCGCGCTCGGTTCTGAACAGTCATTCAATTTGAAATCCTGGCGCACTACCCCGCACCTTTCACGCTGAGATCGCCGGCACATAGCCCAGATCGGTTCGCTGGCACATCGAAATGGCCCGTGAACTGCGTAAATACCCATCAGGTCGGCTGGTACGGACACAGCCAGGGATTAGGGCCACCGCCGCGAGCCAGAGCTCCTTTGCGCCTGATGACACGGATTCTCAAGCGCCGCTCCCCGATTGTGCGGCTGGATGCGTGCAGGTTGGCTGCGTCATCTCAAAGCGATGCGCAACCGGGGCTCCAGCCAGTCACGCCGGCAGCCACCGGCGGCGGGATGTACACCAATAGACCGTTTGGTGTACGCTGAACTTGTGACACTGCCCGGTATCCGTAAGGGCAAGCGCGCTGTGGTGTATCTGCGGGTCAGCACCGATGAACAGAGCGCGTCACTCGAAGCACAACGCGAAGCGTGCACTCGGCTTGCAAAACAGCACGGCTACGAGATCGTTACCGAATTCGTAGACGAAAACGTCAGCGGGGCAATCGCAATCGATAAACGCCCCGCGCTCAAGCGCGCGCTCCGCGCACTTGCCGATGACCGGGCCGACCGGCTCATCGTCGCCAAGCTAGACCGGCTTGCCCGCAATGTTCGGGTAGCTCTCGAAATCGACGAGGATTACGCGACCCGCCAAGGTTGGGGAATCCTGTTCGGAGACATGGAAATCGACACCTCGACTGCCGTGGGCAAGATGCAACTGTCTCTGTTTGCGTCGGTGGCCCGCTTCGAGCGCGATCGCATCAGCGAGCGCACCCGTGAAGCCCTCGCCGTCAAGCGCGCGCAAGGGGTGCGACTGGGTCGGCCGTCGAATTTGCCGCTTGAGACCATCGCGCGCATTATCGCTGAGCGTGATGCCGGTTTGTCGCTGCGAGCCATTGCACACGGTTTGGTGCGTGATGGAGTTGCGACCGCCCAAGGCGGCCGCGCGTGGCACGCAAGCACCGTTCGTAAAGTCCTCAGCAGCCAGCAGACGGCTGCTATTGCCCCAACAAAGCGCTAAATGCTCTGGATCCGCTCGCCCCGGTCGACGGTGCGCGGCAGCCCAGCGCTTGGCGCGGAGCCAGGTCCCTAGCGGGAGGTCCTCCGGCCGATGTTGGCCCGCCGAGCCTGGTTTCAGTGCCTGCGACCACTTGACCCCCAGTGTCGTTTTTCGGCGTTCCTGGACATCCGCCGGTATCCCGTCTGTGCACCTCACGCGGCCTATCTGCATGTCGGCGAACAGCAGCGAACATCCGCAAACCGGGTGCCGTTGCTATCCACGTTGCTATCCATTCGTGTCCATCCATGGCGCGGCCGAAGATCATTCGCGCGTCTAATCAGCAGCAGGAACATAACCGCCCGCGCCTGAAATTTGCCCCACCGAGTGCGCGGGGCCGATGACCAGCTGGCGTTCGGGCGGGTTGCTGGCTAGCCGGAGAGCGCCGAGCGTTCGTGGCAGAGCCGTCGACCCGTGTCGGCTTCCCACGGCGCACGTTGACATCCGCAACATGTCGGACCGCGCCGGTAACATGGACACTCGGACGTCATCAACGTCAACGAGAAAGCCGAGGCCCTGGTCGGAGCTGACTCCAGCAAGGGCCACGGATGTCTTGGTAGGACTCCTTGATCCTAAACGACCACGCCCGATCGGGTTACCCCTTTCGGCGTGATCCCGCGCACGAGTCACCCCGTCGGTCGGGGCCCCGCCGTACACGGCCACGGGCCGCGAAGTGAGGTGTGTCGGTGCTGGAAGGACCGCGCTTTCAGGTGCTCGCCCTCGACGGGGGCGGCATCAAGGCGCTGTTCGCGGCCCAAATCCTGGCGCAGCTGGAGGCCGACTTCAACGTCGAAGTGCGCGATTGCTTCGATTTAGTCGCGGGCACCTCGGCCGGCGGCATCATTGCGTTGGCCTTGGGCGCCGGGCTGCGACCCGCCGAGATCGTCGAGCATTACACCGACCTAGGCACATCGGTGTTCCCGGCGCACCGGCGCCGATGGTGGCGACTGCCGTCCAGGTTCTTCCACGCCGCCTATGATCCGGCACCCCTGCGCGAGGTGCTGACCAAAATTTTCGGCGAGCGCATCCTGCTCGACAGCACCAAGCGGCTGATCGTCCCCGCGTGGGATTTGCACAACGGTAGTTCCTCATCGACCATGTCAGAGCTGAGACTCATCGCATCAGTCCTACAGAGCTTCTGGGTCCTGGCACCTCCGCAGAAACCGGACTGCTGCCGGCGCAAGTCGCTAACGTCATAACCCAGCTGGTCCGGGGGCCGCTAGGTCGATGGATCACTTACGGCACGTACACCCGCTTCGCTCGCCAATTCGCAGCGCAACTGATTAGCACCTTCATCGATTTTCCCGATCGAGCCAGCGCGAACGATGTCCGGCGAATGATCTGCGGGATGGGGTCGTGCCGGGGTTCACCGACATGCCACTGCGAGCACGCGTACGACACAACACCGTAAATGTGCTCGTCGATTTCGGCCACTTCGGGATAACGGCGCAGCTCGGCGTGCAGCCGGGCAATAAGACGTTGCACTCCCTCGTCGACCTTATCGGCGGGGGGATCACCCCAGATGATCTCGGCGTCGTCGTGAGCTTCGGTCAAGGGGACGCCACTGCGGCTCCAATCGGTCATCTGTTGTCTCCTCTCGTCACGCAGGGCCGGGTGGCCGCTGCTGGGGTGGATCGAGGACGCCGGTGGGCGGCAGGGGCGCGAGGAGAGGACCAGACGCTTGAGGTGTTAGGCGGCGAGATAGCGGTAGAGCGTGGCGCGGCTGACCCCAAGGTACTTGGCGATGTCCTTGGCGGTGTGGCCGTCCGCCTTCATCCGCTTCGCGGTGGCGATATGCTCGGCGTCCGCGACCTGCCTCGGTCGTCCGAACCTAGTGCCGTTGGCCCGAGAAGCCTGCCGCTTCAACGCTGTCCGCTCCCTGACCAGCTCACGTTCGTACTCGGCAAGAGATCCAAGGACACCGATCATCATCCGACCCGCCGCAGTCGAGGAATCGATTCCGTCGGTGGTCGACACGAGGGTGATGCCCTGGTCGATCAGTCCCTTGACCGTCTGCAGGATGTGGATCATGTTGCGTCCGAGCCGGTCTAGCTTCCAGACCACCACGGTGTCGCCCGGCCGGACGTAGTCCAGCAGGGCAGCCAGGCCGGGACGGTCATCGCGAGTACCGGACATGGTGTCGGAAAAAGTCTTCGTCACGCCCGCTACTTCGAGTGCGGCATTCTGCTGTTCGAGAGTCTGGGCGACAGTGCTGACGCGCGTATATCCGACGCGCGATCCACCGCTTGAAAGATTGACTTGCTGCGAATCTTCTTGTCTCACAATTAGTTCAACGATAAATATGCGACATATATTTCTGAGGCGAACATTTGAGACAGTCTGACGTCGAGAAACGCCGACATCGGAAAGCCTTCAAACGGCGTCTCATATGTGGTCTATTTCGAGACTGCGTTCAGTTCTGCTCGGGCCTGGTCGATTTGGTCGTAGGGCGTACGCCACGATGGCGGCGGTGGTCATCGTTTCGCCCTTGCGGGCGAGCCATTCGTAGGTGTGGTCGCCGAGGACGTCGTCTAGGTGTGCGATTGAGATATTGATTTCAGGAAATGCCAGTGCGGTGAGGGGATTGACCCGCGAACCCGGCGATGGTGGCCGCCGCTTCGTAGCGTCCGAGCCCGGTCGAAAAGAGCGGCGAGGTTGGCCAGCGGGACGCGGAGCGAGGTGGTGTTGCCCGAATGTGGAAGCCGCCCCACCGGAACCGGCCAATGAAAGAGCGACAACCAGCCGTGCCCGGTTGAACCTGCGCATGGGTAGCGGATTAGCGCGGCGCGTAGCCCGCTCTGCCTCGTCGGGCCGGTAGCCAGACAAACACCCCAAACCAGCCCAGCCGTGATCGTGGCTCAGCGAGGGCACTCAGGGGCCAACACTGGGGGGAATCTGGTAATACTGCGGGCAGTAGGCAGTGGTTGCCGCATCGACCACGCGGCCCGCGTTTAGATGGCCGAGAGGTTGCTGCTCTGCGAGCCAACCCACAACTTCGACCTTCGAGTGGCCCTGCTGAAATTGTGCGCAAATCATGTGTGCAGTAGCCACTGCGCCTGCGGGTTTTGGTACGTCAAGGCCAAACTGCCGCAGTTGGTTTAAGTACGAAATATCTGGGTTGACAATCGCTGGACTGTTCACGGCTGGCGCTGATGTTGGCGGTGCTGTTGATTGTGTTGGCGGTGCCGTTGATGGTGTCGATGCCGGTGTTGGCGTTGGCGGTGCCGCTATGCTGGCGGTGCTGTTCGCCGCCCGGTCATGGTGCGATGGCCGCAGCAGAAAGATGACCGCACCGATTGAAGCAACCAAGAGAACGGCAACAAAGGCCGCCACGGATACAGTGCGTCGCCTCGATGGTTCAGCCACAGCGTCGACTGCAGGCGTAGCCCTGGGTGCTGATGCAGTGGGGGCCGAAGTTCTTGGCGTACCAGCCGAATTGATCTGTTCGCTCAGGGCGAGCGCGAAGTCCAAGCAGCGTTGGAATCGGTCTTCGGGTCGTTTTGCCAGGCCGATGGCGAGTACTGGGTCGAGCTTGGCAAGCTCGGGTCGGGTATCGGCCAGCGCCGGTGGTAGCACATTGAGGTGGTGGCTGATGACGACCGCGGGGTTGGAGTTCGGGAATAGTTGAGAACCGGTCAGCAGGTGAAATGCGGTGGCCGCCAGAGAATACTGGTCGGCACGACTGTCGATGTCTTCGCCCAGGAGCTGTTCCGGAGCACAGTAGGCGACCGTGCCTACAGTCATGTTGGTCTTGGTCAGCCCACTGATGTCGTTGATGTTGCGAGCTATTCCGAAGTCGGTGAGGAGGATTCGCTGCTTACCCTCGTCGTCGAGATTGGTCATCATGATGTTGGCTGGCTTAACGTCACGGTGCAGCAAGCCTTGCTTGTGGGCATAATCCAGCGCGCTAGCGACCGCCGTGACAATGCGAGCAACTTCCTCTACCGGCATTCCAGCCGGACAACAATCCGCCAGGAGCCTGGCCGCGTCGAGCCCGTCGACGAAGTCCATCGAGATCCACAGTTGGCCCTCCTCCTCGCCACGGTCATGGACGCCAACGATATTCGGGTGCCACAGCGTGGACACCAGGTCGGCCTCGCGAGCGAAACGGGCGCGGTAGTCGGCATCGCCAGACACATCGGCCGATAGCACCTTGAGCGCATCCTTACGCGGCAGCCGTGGGTGCTGCGCAAGGTACACCTCGCCCATCGCGCCTGATCCCAACAGACGCACGATCGTGTACCCGGCGAAGGTCTGCCCGCTGGCTAAGGGCATGGACGCATCCTAGGGATCACCTCGCCGCGTATTCAATCATCGGTTCGGAGAACACCTGACCGCTCGGCGATGTGATTGAGATGCCAGTCGGTCGCACCTGATAGCGGGTTCCGTCGACTGGATTGGTGACATCGAATCCGCCCGAAGACCGCACTGCGTTGGCCAGTTCAATGCTGGCACTGTCGCTGAGCCGGACACCGCGGTAGTAGTAATTCGCGGGTCCGACCTCACAGACAACGATCAAAGATTGGGTGGTGCGCCCCATCACCGCTGGCGTACTCCCCGGGTCACACCGACCGGCGGGATATCCCACAAACCCTTGTGCGTCGGTATCCGGCAAGCTGAGTCGAGGCTTCGACGTCGTCGTCAAAGACGGCCGGATGGTCGGGGCTGCTGTCGTCATATCGCTAGTACTTGGTGCCGTCGACACCGTTGAATCGGAAGCGCTCGGTGACCCTTGGTTGTTCCGGGAGATCAGCAACGCTGCTATCAGCGCGGCAGCCACGAACGCAGTCACGGCTCCGGCAACCAGCACCAATCGTCCACGTCCGAACTTGCGCTTCGCCGGTTCGGGGACGCGAACGTGGTCGGCATACGGGGTGTCTCCGGTTCCCTCTGGATTCGGCCATCGGGCCGAGAACTGGCGGGTGCCTACCCGCTGGCGAGGGCCAGGAGCGAACATCGTTGGCGATTCGGACAAAGCTGCCGCAGCGCTTGCTGCCCTCGCGAGTTCTCCCGCTGAGGCGAAGCGCTCTGTTGGCTGCTTCGCCATGCCGCGGGCAATGACATCGTCGAAGGCGGCTGGGATGGCCGGGTTGAGCTTCGAGGGTTTCGGCGGGGTGCGGGTTAGATGGGCGGTGATCTGTTGTTCGGCGCTGTCGCCGGGATACGGTTGGGCACCGGTAAGGCACTCGTGGAGCATGCACGCCAACGAGTAGACGTCGGACCGAGCATCTGCGACCCCGGTGGTGAAACGTTCGGGGGCCATGTACGCCAAAGTCCCAATGATGGCACCGGTTTTGGTAACTCTCGTCGCTGCTGCGTCCTGGGCGATACCAAAGTCGATCAAGTAGGTGAAGTCGCGGTTGGTCATCAATGCGTTGGAAGGCTTGACATCTCGGTGCACCAGTCCGGCGGCGTGTGCGGCGTCAAGTGCGGCTGCCAGCTGCTCAATGACTACCACGGCCCGCCGCGGGCTCATTGGGCCCTCGCGCTTCAGCAAGGTTCCCACATCGGTGCCGTCAATGATCGGCATGACCAGATACAACCGGCCGTCGACTTCACCGGTGTCGTGAATCGGGATGATGTGCGGCTCGGTCAGCCGAGCGGCCGTCTGGGCCTCGCGGCGGAAGCGTTCTCGAAATCCCGGTTCAGCGCCTAGCTCAGTGGACAACACCTTCACGGCGACACTGCGGTCAATCACGGTGTCATGGCCTTTGTAGACCTTGCCCATGCCGCCCTCGCCGATCACCTCGATCAGCCGGTAACGCCCGAACACCATCTCATCCATGAGCAAAATCAGGGATGCCGCAGGCCCGATACTCCGTCTTCGCCAACCGGGCTGCAGCCAGGCCGTGGGTGAACCATATCGTCGCGCTCACAACCAACGCTGTCTGTCCGCGGACCGGTCGTTGGGGTCATCCGGCCCCAGGCTGTTCCACTGACAGACGCCACCATGACCGGAACAGGTGCCGCTTCTATGCTGGCTGTGGGATTCACTGCCATCGCAACAGATGGCTGTTGGGTTGCCCGGGTTCTGGTTGGGCCTTTCGACGCAAGACCCGTAACTGTTCTGGTAGTAGCCGGGCTGGCATTGGCTCAGCGGAATCGGCGATCTAAGTACAACATCGGCGCTTGCGGTGAATGGCAAGCAAAAGGCCGCAGCTACGGTTGCCGCTCCGAAGAACACACGAAGCATTTATCGCCCTTGTCTGATTCAGGTAATCGCCGAGGTGACTAGGTCGCCATCGGGATAGTCGGGATCGGCTCCTTCGTGCTCTGGTCTTTGTACTTGACGGTTATGGCGGTGGCGGCGGAGGCGGCATTCCCGGCACGGGCGGACTGAATATGGGCTGTCCACCCATCTGAGGGGGAGCCGGATAGTCCCAGCACGTCCCCGGTCCTTTACCGTCCGTCCCGAGGGATGTGCACACTTTATAGCTGCCGTCTGGGTTGAAGCAGGTCGTGCGGACGCCGATCGGCACGTTGTACATGGTGTTCCACTCGGTCTTGCAGTTCTGGCCGGGATCAGCCGAGGCGGTTTCGGCCGCCACCACAGGGGTGGTGATGATCGCTGCGCCGATAGCGGCCGCAGCGATGACATTCTTCATAGTTCGGGGTTCCTTTTCGGTTGCTTTGTGTGCCAAGCGTCCGGTTCGCCCTCGCTCAGCTCATTTCCCCGAGCGTCTCGAAGGCGAATCTGCCATCACCTGTACATTCCACGCTGGCAGGCTGGTCCGGCGATAGGGGACTTAGGCCCTCGGGGTGGGTGGATCCACAACCGGAAAGACCTCGATGAGTGAACCCCTTCCACCGCATCAGCTGACGTGCTGATCGATGCGACGCACCCGACACAACCAGTCGCCCGCCCACCCAAGGTCTTTCGGCCACCTCGACCGCCATATCGGGCACTTAGGCTCCCAGGCCAAGGTCCAAGTCCCCTGTCGGTCGATAACCAGCAAGCGCAAGGTGAGGAGCACGGCGAGATTTAGCACCTGCCTAGTCGACCGGCGGTGTCCAAAATCGCCCAGGGAGTGAGGCGCGATGACCCACTACCCGTACTACCCACCTCAGCGCCCGACGTACCCGCCGGTTTATCGGCCGCCGGTTCCCCCGCCGCCACCCCCACGCCGGAATGTCGCCAAGGTGATCGCCCTCGTGGCGATCGCACTCTTGGCGGTTGGCCTGGTGGCTTTGGCCGTCGTCGGGCTGCACAGCTCGAACGGCGCCAACTCCGCGAGTAGCGGAGTGACTACGTCCGCTCCGATGGCCTCGACGTCGGACCAGTGGTTCGCGGCCGTGTGCAAGCCAGGCACGTTCCACAACGGAGGTGGAAAGGGGATTATGTCCAACGCTGATGGTGTCGCGAGTTGCTTGGCAGAGACGAGCGACGGAGTGAACTCGTCGACGCCGATATGGATCGGTCAGTACACGTCGCGGTTCATGGCTGAGAGCGATGCCGCGCGTGTTGGCAACCAGGGTGCTTCCGCGATGATGGCGGCCGACAACGGAATGATTGCGGTTTTCGTCGTGCCGTTCAATGCGGCTGCTCTGCAGCCCTTGGCTCAGTTCGGGTTCACCATTACTCCGTGATCTAAGTTCCCGGCGTCCCAATCCAGGGGCGCCGGTTTTGGAAGGGATGAATATGCTGAACTGGATCAGCCGATTGTTGGTTGTGTTAGTTGCCGCATCGAGCGTCGCTTTAGCGGCGTTAATCACCGTGGCATCAACAGCCCAGGCAACTCTCTCATAAGACCGTCAGTACGTTGCGTGTCTAACGAGCAATGGGATCGCAATGAATGGTGGCTATTGGATGGAACGCGCAATAGGCGGCGACATCGCTCGGGCCATTTCTCATGGTGCCAACCCGGTTGCTTTACGTGACAATCTTGCTCACGGAACGTTGAGTGTTAATGATGCCACTGCTGTAGTGGCTTGTGCTCTCACGGTGTGGCATGGCCAATCCCCTGACGTATATCCGTGATTCATTCAAGTTAACTAAATTTGTTCGGTGCCCCCATTCAGGGGGCGCCGATTTTGGAAGGGAGACACGCCATGAAGATGAGTGTCGACCGCTTGGCCGCGATCTGATCAGATACCAGCGGTGTTGGGGACGCCCGGGCTCAGCGCCCCAGGGTGCGGTCGGTCGCTAAAGCCCCACTCCAACGCGCGGGCCAATCTGGTCACGTACTGCTCTTTGAGGGAGTCATCGTGCTGTCGCTTGATCCAGGATGGGTGCGGGACAAAGAGGAGATCGGGTGAGGACGCAGCCTCTGGCCCGGTGGCGCACGGAACCCTGAACGGCCATCGCAGCTCGCGAGCATCGGGATAGAAAGCCTTCAATGCAGCTTTGGCGTCTCCCCCCAGCCGATAACCAGCCTCGGCTGGACGATTTCAAGCTCACGGTGCAGATAAGGACTACAGTTCTTCTTCTCGTGGGCTCGTGACTTCCGGTTGCCAAGCGGATGACAGTGCACCACGTTGGTGATGAAAGCATTCTTCTTGGCGACGCCAGCGATTTTGAGACTGTCGTTGAGTAAAGCCCCGCTACCGCCGGGGAAGGGCTGCTGCGTCTCCATGCACTGCTGGCAGAGGCTTTGTCCCACTATCACGACCGGCGATCGCACCGAGCCATAGCCTGGCGCTGCTTCGGTTTCGCCGGGCCTGTTCATCCCCTCACAGAAGCGAACAACGTCGGTCGTCTAACGGTCTAACTCATCCAACTCGTCTAACTCGTCGAAGGGATCATCGGCTGGGTCAAAGACGTCAGCGTCGTCCTCCATCGGCTGCGCGGCCTCGTCCTCTCCCTTCATCTTGCGCACGATCTCCGGCCACATTGTCTCGGGCACTGTGGATTTGATCGCATTGATGATTAGATTTATCTTCACCAGCATGTCCGCCATGCTGGTACCGCTGGCACGAGATTCGATCAGCGCTTGGAGTCGGCCAGCGGCGATCATGCCCGTGTTCACATCCACCTTGGTATTCGAGTCAACAAGGGTTTCATAGCCTTTGACCATGACAGTCTCGTAGAAGGCCATGGGGGTGATCGCTGTGCCCACGCCCGCTACAAAGTCTGCGCCGTTCTCGTTGGCTCGTTGCTCGAGGATCGCGCGATATGTCGCCTTTGCCACGTTCTGCACCGGGAAGTGGCGGACGGTGTGGTTGCGGATCGAATCGATAGTGACCCGGTCCCGCTTGTCCAGCTTGTCGTTGTCCTCATCTAGGGCCCGCTGGATCATGGTGTAGCTCGCGCCAGTGGCCAAGAGATCGTTGACTTTTCGGCGGATCGCATCGCTGCGGCATACTCGGCATCTTGGCTCTAGATGGAATCCGTTAGCGGGTTTGACGATGTGCGTCGGCTGCGCGATGTGACTAGCGGAGATGGGATCCGCCTGAATTAATGACATTGGGATGTCCTCCTCCATCCAGTATTTGGCTGGCTTGCCTCAGTCCCAGTCTTCACTACGGTGACCGTCTGGGCCTGGAAAGCTGGCATTTTCGCGGTACTTCGTTGTACTTGGGCGCCGAGGTCGTCTCTGCGCTAGCACTGAATTCGCGCAGAGTAAGTCAGTGGCTTCCATTGCCGTCGGCGTCCCGCCGCAGCAGGGGCAAATCTCCGCCGCCAACTCCCCTGCATCCTCGTTCTGAGCCTGCAGCGAATCAGGGTGATGCACGATCGTGGCGTAGCCGTCCAACCAGTCGACCACATTGAACACTGGTCGAACCACTGGAGTAGACCGCCCAGTCGATTTCGACTGCCTCGTCCTCGGCGTCCTCGTCGTGAGGGATGTGGTGGTTCAGCGACCAACGCACCATCTGCTGACACATCACCGCTTTGGTGAGTTTCCTCATCAACGTGCTGCGCCCCTCTGCGTCTAGAAGCCCGGCGTGCACCTTGGCGGCGATGCGCCTGACACGTCGAGATCCCAATGTTACGAAGTACTTCCGGTAGTCCTCCCTGGTGGTCATCGCCGACTCCTAGGTGGTGATCTTTCTCGGTCAACTCAGCCCCTTCGGACGTTCCTGGGCCGCAATCGCGGCACACATCCGCTCGTAACGATCGCAATCGATGTGTCCAGTAGCGGGGTCGATCATGTCGTCCAGGCGAACCCCCCAGCACCACAGCGCCTCGCCAAGAAACCCGAGTACATCGAATCCCGGTTCCTCGACCAAAATCTGCAGCAGCCCCAGCATCCTGGGTTTGTCGGTCAGGCCCACGCTGATCTCATCCATCAGGATGCACACCGCACGTTGCACTTCGAAGCTCACCGGCTGCAGCTCATGTCCCTGTCGATGTGTTGCGAAGCTGATTCCGCGTGCCATCATCGGGGACAGCTCCGGGTCGAAACGGGCGCACCGGGTGTGATCGAACTGCCCGGTTACCGGGCGAGCGTAGCGATCTGACAGAAAGCTTAACTTGACCGTTTCTACACGGGGATGCAGCAAGCGCTCCTTCAGCTCTTCAAATTTGTCGCCTTCAGTAACGTTCTCAGAAAGGGGCTCAGCACCCACGTGGCTAGTCGATGTTGCGGACTGGTCAAACCGGTCCAACCGGCCGAAGCGGTCGTTTTCGCGGCTAGACGCCATGAGTTGCCCCCCTTGGCTTTTCCGGAAAGTCCTCGTCGAGCCGGTCAGACCGGTCTTCGCTGGAAGAGGCGGTGTTTTGACCTGTTTGACCGCTGTGTCCGCTTTGACCGGTTTGGTGTTGACGTATGCCGAGCCGACGCCAGACTGGCTCAAGCCGCGACCTCAGGTATCCGCGGGGTGTGCCACCCCCGCCAGGTCGGCAAGACGTCACCTTAGCCGATTGCGACAACAACCGGCCGAACCGTTGCTCGGTGAGTTGTTTGCCGTACGCACTCTCGGCGCCCCAGTAAGCCATGTTGCGGACCACGACCCGGCGCACCAGTTCACCGGTCGGGACAAAGCCTTCGCCGCCTTCAGGCCAGACCGCGTGCAGGTCTGTAAGCAGTACCATGCCCGGCGGCTGCGCCCGGAGGCCGGCGTCGCGCTCGGCTTCGTCCTGGGCGAGGCTGTTTTCGATCAGTCGGTCGACAATCTCTGGCCACACGCCACCAGCCGCCACGGCAATTCGCTTGAGCGGGCGCCACTTCTCTTTGGACCGGCCAATGCAGCTGTCGGGCAGGGTGACGGTCATTGCCTTCACCTGTGCCCGTACCGCGTCCGCCCATACAGCGATGTCCGACCGGATCCGGTTGGCCTCGTCTTCGATGTGCTCCCAGTCCGACTCTTCCACGGTGCCTTCTAGGTCGGGCAGAAGCAGAATGCGGATTGCCCGGGAGCGTGTGTCATCGGGTAGGCGCGGAGAGTTCCCCGCCATCGCGACCGGCGCGTAGGTAGACATCTCCTCTGCCTTCCACGCCCCGCTGCCACCGACGAGCACCGGGCGCGTAGCGCCAAACCGGTAGCCAGAGTTGAGGATTGCCAGCAACTCCTCCACTCCCGGCTTGTTGGGGTGGAGGGATCGGTCCACCTCATCGAGCAGGATCGTACGCATCCCGGCGTGTAGCAGTCGAGGCAGCAGCGCCGACGATGACAGATTGGCGGCGTGAATGGGGGAATAGCAGAGGGCATTCAGGTGGTCGAGCAAGGTCGTCTTGCCGCTGCTGAAAACCACAGAATCGATCTGTAGCCGTGGCGTGGTGTAAAGCTCCTCGACAAGGTAGGTGTGCGATGTCCACAGCGCCAGGATGTTCAGGTCGTCGGGCTCGGTGACGGCGATAAAGCGGGCGAACCACCCCCTGATGCGATCGAGCAAACCTGCGCCGTTGCCGTCGGATATCGGCTCATACGAACTGGATTCGGTCATCGCGCCAGTTCCTCCGCGGCCACTGCGGAGCAGGCTACCTGGTGGGTAGCCCGAAACAGGGGTCGGCGATCGTCGATCCCCCGTGCGACAAGGTCCAATGCCCAAGAAGGCAGGGCGCGGGGAGTTGTTGTTGCTACCATTGGAGTTACTCCTTACTTGGCGAAGTTGGGGTGTATCTGGGGCCTCCGTTGCGGCGGAGGCCCTGGTCTTGGTTTAGGCAGGCGGCGTGAAAGGTGAAGCACTGCGGACATAACGGCGGCTCGCGCTTGCGGGTTCGCTCAAAGGCCTGTGCTAAGTACTGTGTCGTCTCCGACCGGAAGCGGGGACCAAGGCTGCAGCCGATGTGGCAGATTAGGTTGTCGACATAGTGCACCCGAAAACCCTTGCGTAACTGTCCCAGGCAGCCGGCGCACGTGCGTTCCCAGTGCAGAGCGAACCCAGCTGTGGAGCCCTCTGCGAGTGTGGTGTTGGACCGAAGGTGCACATCGGTCATGCGCCCCGACGGGCGCGCCCGGCGTCTCATTGGGATCACTAATCCTTTTGGTAAAGCAGGAGACCCACCGGATCATATGGGCTCGCAAACTGCAGCTCGGAGTAGTCGACTAGGGGCGGGTGGTGATAGGCAGCGGTGGAGTGGCCCTCGCCGCGGAACGCGGAGCCGGGACAGCATTTGTCGGCGGGGACGCTGATCACTGATCACCCCGGCGCATCCGTCGAGCGGTCGTCCTGGTCATCGAACTGGTTTGTGGGAACTCATGATTGGCAGCATCAGTCGGTGGTGCAGTCTCAGGGGCTACCGCGCAAAGCCGAATGATTTCGTCGAGGTCATCCGGTGCGAGCTTCCACGTTCGACCAATTTTCCTGCCGGGGAACTGGCCGCCACGGAGCTTGTCGGCCAGCCAGCGCTTGCTTTTGCCGAGCTTGACAGACGCTTCATCGAGTTCGTAGACCAAAGGATGGGCAACGGGGGCAACAGACATATCGCGCCTTCCAGCGAAAGGAAATCGTTAGGAGTTCGCGATTCGCCCGGTTTTTTATCTGGTAACCAGCGTTCGTGATCTGGACCGAAGCTATGCGTCTTCGCGAAGAGGCGCGGCTGGCGCTGGTCCGCAGTGGTTGTGTTTGTTTGTGTTTTTGATTGACCAGAGCAAACACTACGTTACGCGCAACTACAAATCAGTGCAACTCAAATGCACTATATTCCAGTATTTTTGGCGTCTACCTCGATATTGAACGAGAATTTGAGCAAACCTAGATGAAATGACACCATGAAGACTGTTTCGGTCACGCTGGTTCCTAGGGTTTCTTTACTACCCGAGGGGCCAACGCGTTACCCACCACATCGGCCACCACGCGCGACGCCTTACGATCCAGATGTCCATAACGATCGCTCGTCGTCTGGATCGACTCGTGGCCCAAATGACGCTGAACCACCGTGAGCGGCACCCCAGCCTGGATCAGCCAGCTGGCGTTGCTGTGTCGCAGATCGTGGATGCGGGGCCGCTTGGTCAGACCTTTGTCTTTCGCCATAACCAAGGCGGGCATCCAGGCGTTGGAGTGGAAGTTTTGCGCGCGAACAGGATCCGTTGGTGCACCGCGCCAACCGCGTCCAGAATTCGTGAAGACCCAGTCGCCGGAGAGGTCTAGCTTGGCCAGAACAGCTGCTGCCACGTCGATGGTGCGAATGCTCCGCTTAGTCTTTGGGGGCCCGAGCTGGTAGCCCTCCTTGGGTACGTAGCGCCATGCCCGCTGGATTCTGACGGTGCCATCGGTGAGGTCTACGTCTGAGGGCTTGAGTGCGGTTGCTTCACCGAAGCGAGCACCGCTGGCCACGAGGAACTCAACCAGAGGCTGCCAGTAGTCACCGACACAGGAATGGAGCACCTGGAACTCCTCATGGGTGAGGAACACCATTTCGGCGGGTTCGCCACGGCGCAGTCGGTTGCCATGGCAGGGATTGGAATCGATGCGCCTGGCTCGCACTGCCGCGTTGAGAGCGCCGGCCAGAAATCCGTGTTTATTTGACGCGGTCTTGGCAGCCCCGGTCAGACCGTTGAGCCACATGGCCACTTCGTGGTTGGTCAGTGCTGACAAGGGCAGGGGGCCTATCGCGCTCGGCGCTATGTCGTTGGCCACGTACCGCCGATAACGGACCCTGGTGGCTGCGTTGACCCCGGTCAGATTTTCGACGTGATGGCTGCACCAGCTCGCCACCGTGAAGCCGTCGGCAGCCGGACGAGCAGTCGCCCAGACCTCCAAAGCCTTGGCGGGACTGGTCTTGTTCGCCAACGTCTGAAAGTCGACGGCTTCCTTATGGTCGTCGAACGAAGAGGATGTCTGCTTGCCGTTGAGCACGTACAAGACGCTGGTGTACGTGCTGCCATCTTTACGTTGACGGACCCGGATGCTTGCCATGGGAGCGCAGGCTACACCACAAATCTTGACGGCGGTCTTGACGCAGGATTGGTTTTCGGTGTTTTTATCGCTTTGACCAGTTCAAACGTTGTGGAGCTAAGGGGAATCGAACCCCTGACCTTCTCGATGCGAACGAGACGCGCTACCAACTGCGCTATAGCCCCTGA